>CBDUJZ010000003.1:0-115404 GCA_965367675.1 uncultured Myxococcales bacterium
CCGGCGTTATAACCAACTTAACTACCATCCCTGGTAAGCCTTCTTGGAGCTTCTTGCCGCGGTGAGGCGGTTTCGAAACCCGGTGATTGGTGAGGCGCTGGTTGGCCTCTCCTCTCGAAGGGAAGCGGGTTATACGGTTTGGCCGCGTGCTCCGTCAAGCGAATTGTTGCGAGTCTTGAGGCGAGACTGGCTGGCGTCTCGGAAGTGGCGGATTTTTGGTCGGAAATGGGGCTCAGAAAAAGTGCGTTAGGGGGGTGTCGTCGTGGGAGTTGTGCGGGGGAGATCTGCAAAAACGGGATCTTTGGTGCGTTCGGCGTTCCTCAAGGGCGGATCTTTTCGGCGCGTAGGTGTCGAGACAGCGCGATCTTCGGTTCTAACGCCCTTGCTTCTGAATGAGCGGTCATTCATTGTTGCCGCGCGGTAACGCAACGCGTCACACATACCCCTTTTCATGAGGCAGCCTTGTCGACCGGAACGACGTCCCCCAACGACCTCGCCGCGATCCTCGCATCGCGCGATATTCAGCACGTAGTAGTGCTCGGTGCGAACGGCACGATGGGCTTCGGCTCGGGCGCTCTGTTCACGCGTGCCGTGCCCAAGGTCACGTTTCTAGCCCGTACCCGCGAGAAGGCGGAGAGCGGGCTGGCGGCTGCGATCAAGCAGGTGCGCTCGCCGACCGTGGGCGACCGCGTGACGTGTGGATCGTACGATGACGATATGGAGTCGGCGCTCGCTACGGCGGACCTGATCTTCGAGGCCGTCACCGAGGTCCTCTCGATCAAGCACGCGATGTTCGAGCGGATCGACAAGTACCGCCGGGACGACTCGATCGTCGCGACGGTGACGTCGGGCCTGAGCATCAACACGTTGGCCGAGGGACGCAGCGATTCGTTCAAGAAGCACTTCTTGGGGCTGCACTTCTTCAATCCGCCGAACGTGATCGTGGGTACGGAGCTGGTCGCCAGCGACGACACGGACGCCGACGTGTTGGCCTTTGTGAACGCGTTCGCCGCTCGCAAGCTCGGCCGCGCGATGGTTCCGACGCACGACACGCCTGGGTTCGCTGGCAACCGCGTGGGCTTCAAGGTGTTGAACGAGGTCGCGCAGCTCGCTGAGGAGCACGGCCCGGTGTTGATGGACAAGCTCGTGGGCAAGTTCACGGGCCGCGCGCTGACGCCGTTGGCGACGATCGACCTGGTCGGTTGGGACATCCACGCCGCCATCGTCGACAACATTCACACGCTGTGCCCGGACGACGAGTGTCGCGACACGATGGCGATGCCCGCGTACATGCGGAAGATGCTCGAGGCTGGCGTGCTCGGTCGCAAGTCCGGCGGCGGCTTCTTCAAGCGCGACGGCAAGGTGAAGTTGGCGCTGAACCCGAAGACGGGCGACTACACGCCGGTGTCGGAGATCGAGCTGCCCGACTTGAGCTTCGCGAATGAGATCGCGGCGCTGCACTCCGAGGGACGCTACACCGAGGCGATGGCCGTGTACGCGAACGCCGAGGGCCCTTGGGCCGCGCTGTCGCGCAAGGTGATCGCGGGTTACATCGCGTACGCGTTCAATCGCGTTGGCGAGGCGACGGACGGGATCGCGGAGATCGACCGTATCATGGGCTTCGGCTTCAACTGGGCGCCGCCGAGCGTGCTGGTCGATGTGCTCGGCGCCAAGGTCGCGGCGAAGATGATCGCGGAGGCTGGCCTAGAGGTTCCCACCGCGATCGCGAACGCGAAGGATGGCGAGAAGTTCTTTGACGAGCCGAACGTGGATATCGGCAAGTTCTTCGTCGCCGGCGTTTAGCCACCACCCCGAAATTAGGAGAGAACATGAGTAATTCCCCTGTGTACATTCTGGGTGGTTCGCAAACGGACTTCGCCCGAAACTGGTCCAAAGAGAAGAAGCACTTTGTCGCGATGATGCGCGAGTCTGTGCTCGCCGCGCTCGCGAGCACGAAGGTGGAGCCGAAAGAGATCGAGACGGCTCACGTGGGCAACTTCGCGGCCGAGCTGTACGCGAAGCAAGGCCACATCGGCGCGTTCTTCGTCGAGATCGACCCGGCGTTCCGTGGCATCCCGACCGGTCGTCACGAGGCGGCCTGCGCGTCTGGTTCTATCGCGCTGCTTGCGGCGTCGGCAGAGATCGAGGCCGGTCGTTATGACTGCGCCGCGGTTGTGGGCGTGGAGCAGATGAAGACGGTCGATGCGGCTGTTGGCGGTGACTACTTGGGCACGGCCGCTTGGTACGAGAAAGAGGCCAAGGGCATCGAGTTCCCGTTCCCGAAGTTGTTCGGCAAGTTGGGCGATGAGTACGACAAGCGCTACGGCCTCAAGGACGAGCACTTGGCGGGCATCAGCGCGCTGAACTACGACAACGCGAAGCTCAATCCGCTGGCGCAGACGCGCACGTGGTACATGAACTACGAGCACGCGATGTGCCGCACCGACGACAACATGGCCGTCGGTGGCCGAATCCGTATCGCCGACTGCTCGCAGGTGACGGACGGCGCGGCGACGGTGATTCTGGCGAGCGAGAAGTTCGCGAAGAAGTGGGCCGAGCGCAACGGCGTGCCGCTGGCTTCGATCCCGAAGATGCTTGGCTGGGGCCACGCGACGGCGCCGATCTTGTTCGAGGACAAGGTCGCCGAGAGCGCGGGTGGCGAGTACATCTTGCCGCACGTGCGTTCGACGGTCACGGACGCGATGCGCCGCGCCGGCGTTGCCGATGTGTGGGGCTTGGACGGCATTGAGACGCACGACTGCTTCACGACGTCGGAGTACATGGCCATCGACCACTTTGGTATCACGAAGCCGGGCGAGAGCTGGAAGGCCGTGGAAGAGGGCTGGCTGGCCATCGACGGCAAGATCCCGATCAACCCGAGCGGCGGCTTGATCGGCGCTGGTCACCCCGTTGGCGCCACCGGCGTTCGCCAAGTGTTCGACGCCTACAAGCAGGTGATGGGTACGGCGGGCGACTACCAGGTGCCTGGCGCGAAGAACTTCGCGACGCTGAACATCGGCGGCTCCGGTACGACGAGCGTGTCGTTCATCGTCGGCAAGTAGCTTTCGGCTGAGCTGATGTCGTGCGGCGCTCCTCGTTTGGGGGGCGCCGCGCGCGTTTTTGAGGGCGTGGAGCGCCGCTGAGGTGTTGTGCAATGTGTGGTTGACGATCCTCGGGATCTCGCTATCGTGTGGGCCTAGGGGGCTCGTATTCTAGGTTCAGCGTGAACGATCAGAATGATGCGAACAAACTCGCGCATCGATATTTTGCGCGTCTGGTCGAATTTGTGGGCCCTAAGGTGGGGGTCACCGCAGTGGTGTCTCTGGCGGAGCGGGCGGCCGGTCGCTGGCGCCTGAACGTGAGCTTTCGCGAGGGCGATGCGACGATCTACGCGGGCGACCCGGAGGGGCCGGGCTTCGCGGGGCGATACTTCGGGTTTTGTTTTCAGGTCGCGTCGGCTGATCTTGATGAGATGGCCGAGCGGTTGGCGAGGGGACTGGCGCGGGCGCCTTTGCGGCCGCCGGAGGGCATGCAATCGCAGGAGCCGTCCGACGCGACCGACCCGTCGGAAGCTGGGAGTGTGGCGTACGAAGTCGTTGCGACCGCTGCGCGTGAGGCGCGTCGAGAGCGTGTGAGCTTTAGCGCGCACTGCGACCGGGCCTGTGTGTTCTGCAACACCAACTACCAGCGTGAACGTGCGCCGGAGTTGCCGCCTTGGACGGTTCGGCAGCGGCGTGAGAACGCGGCGTTGCTGACGGCGGTCAAGGCGGAGGAGTTTGCGGAGTTTAAGCGGAGTCTCTCGGTCTGGCGCGAGGAGGGTGTTCGGGTGCTGGATTGGGGCGGGCCGGACGTGCTGAACTCGGAGCACTTCGACGAGGCGCTGGACCTGGCCTATGCGGCGGGCTTTCGGGACATGTCGATCAAGACGCCGGGCACGCGTATGGCGGAGGCGGCGTTCGTGGAGTCTTTGTACGCCCGCGGCGTGCGCGAGGTGTTGCTGACGTGGCACGCGTCCTCGCGGGAGGGGTTCGCGCGGACGAACGGCCACCCGGATGGGCTTGCGCTCACGCGCGCGGCGCTCTCGAACGCCATCGCGGTGGGCATGCGGGTGTTCGTGCATGTGCCGTGTGTGCGGACCAACGTCGAGGAGGTGCCCGCGGTGCTGGAGATGCTGGCGGGTGAGGACATTGCGACGCTGTCGGCGTTCTATTGGCATCCCGAGGCGGGATATCCGGATGCGTACGCGCACCTGCCGCTGTCGGTTGAAGAGGCGAAGACGGTGTGGCGTCGGGCGGCGCCGCTCGTTCCTGCGGGCCGTGTGCATGTGAGTGGGTTGCCGTTGTGCGGCATCCCGCAGGGGCTGGAGGACCACTTTGCGTGGGACCTGGACGGCTCGCATATTCGGGCGCTGGAGCGGAGTCATGGCGGGGCCTGCGACGGGTGCGCGGCGCGCGATGTGTGCACGGGGTTGCCGAGCAGCTATTGGGGCACGCACTCGGTGGTACCGATCGCGGACGCCGAGGATTCGCGCCTGCGGTGGCATCGGACACGGTTGGCAGCGCGCGGCGCGTGATGCGGGCTGCGGATCGAACCGCGCGTCTCCCCTAGTACCGTGTGACCCCGAGCCCTATGATGGGTGGGCATCGCCCATGTCGGGTGACGCAGTCGTCGCACAACAGAGGAAGGCGATGCAGGGTTTGAGGTATTGGATCCACGCTCTAGGAGCGCTCGTGGTGGTGTGCGCAGCAGCGGGCGGCGCCGGCTGTTCGGACGACGACGGTAGTGGGCCGAGCGAAGGCGAAGCGCAGCCGGTTGAACTGTCGATGGAGGCGCTAGAAGGCTACTGGGCGGGGCTCTCGAACATCGGCGACGCGGCCGTGGCGAGTGCATCACAGGAGCCGCTGGTGTTGCACATCCGACCCGGAACTGCGGAGGAGGACGGGCCGTGGATCGGTGAGCTGCTGCAGGGCGGCGCGTCCGAGCCGTACGGCTTTGTTTCGCTGAGTGGCACGCGGTTGTTCCACACGCCGAACCCGACCAGCGAGGGGTTGGGTGTCGAGTTTGAGATCACCGAGCTGACCACGGAAGGGTTTCGGTTTGCATCTTATTCGAACGGGCTGACGTACGAGATGCGTCGGCAGTCGGGGTGCTCCGGCCTGGGGAGCGCGGTGGAGGCGCCCGGCCAAGCGCGGACCGCGGCCGTGGGCCCGGACGGCGCGGTGCACGTCGTCACCGGCGGGAGCCAGTTCTTGGGCGAGAACATCTCCGGGAATCACATGTTCAGGCGCGCGGGGGATTGTGCGTTTCGGCCCAGCGGGCTGGGCGGCGAGGCGGTCGACGTGGGTCCGGACGGCAACGTTCGGTTCCTGCGGGGCGGGTCGGGTCTTCCGCTGGTGTACATGGAGGCCGAGTGGTCGGGCTCGGCTTGGACGGTGGTCTCCCAGGAGGACGTGTCGCCCGGGTACGGCGGGACGTATGCGCTGGCGCACGATGTGGACGGTACGCCGATCGTGGTGGCGGGGGCAGGTGGCGAGCTCGGTGCGTTCCGCCGCGGCGCCGACGGCTGGACGTTCGAGGTGCTGCCCATCCGGCACATCTACACGCTGAACCCGCTGGTGATTCGGGTAGTCTACGACGCCGATGGCTATCCGGTGGTGCAGCCGGAGCGTGCCGATCGCGCTGCGCGGTGGAACGGTACCGCGTGGGAGGCGTGGTCGTTTCCGCGCTTGCCCGACGACACAGAGGCGCCGCTCGTGGTGGCGTGGACGCCGGACGGTGAGCTCGTGGGCGGTTTCTCGGGCGGTCGGTTCGGCCGCTATGATGGCACGGAGTGGACACTGACGCAGGCGGGTGTCGGTGACCCGTGGGGACTGCACGTGTGGCCGGACGGTGCGGTCGATATGGTGGTCGTACCGAATCCGGAGGGCTCGCGCGTGATGGCGATGGTCTCCTTTGCGTTGGACGCTGACCCGCTCGTCCCGACGCAGCGTTACATCCGGCCGCAGACGAACAATCAGAGCGCGACCCAGGGCGACAACGTGTTCAAGTGGTATCCGGTGGTGGAGTTTGGCGGCGACGGCGTGACCTACGCGTCGGGCCACAGCGGCGGCGTTCGCGATCGCAGCGCGGAGAGCGAGTTGGACGCCAACACCCTCCCCACGACGTTCACGTTCGAGGAGGGGGCGGTCGGGACGATCACCATTCCATCGCTTGGCGTCTCGTGCTCGGAGACGTGCACCGTGGAGCTGCCGTGGAACCAAGCGATATGGCTGGAGGGCGCGTCGGACGTGGGACGCCTGCAGTTGACCGGGGCGCCCGACCTCTACTTTAGCGCGGCGACCTGGACCGCTTACGGGGACGGGCGATTCACGGTGTACACGGTGCGGCCGTACTACGACCAGACGACCCCAGGGGAGGGCAACATCGGCGTGAAGGTCATCGAGGACCGAATCCGATTGGCGGAGCCAGTCCCGGACGACCTCCCGGAGTTTGTAGGTAGCCAGCCCCTGGCCGTGGAACGCTTCCCGGACGGAGACGTGCTGGTCGTGGTCTCGACTGCAGAGGGGCTCGTGATTCAGCGGCGCGAGGACGCGAGCGGTGCGGTGACGTCCAGCTATACGGGCTGTCCGCTGTCGCCTGGATTCTCGATCTCATCGGGCAACGCGACCAGCGCCGCAGCGCTGGAGAGCGGGGCCGTGCTGGCGGTGACCGTCGCAGCGGGGTGTGAAGACGAGATCGGCGCAGCGGGCAGCTATGTGTTGTGGCTTGACCCGGACATGAGCGTGCGCGCGGCGCAGCCGTTGGATCGCGCCGAACATGTCACGATCACCGACGAAGGTGATGCGCTGCTCTTTTCGAATCGCTATGACTCGTCGATTCCCCGGGAGTGGGCCGAAATGGTGGTGATGCCCGAGAGCGGAGAGTCGACGACCGTTGAGTTGGACGCCGGTCGGTTGGGGACGTCTTTTTGGGGCGTGTCCGAAGGCTTCGTGATGCTGCGCAATTCCGAAGATGTTGCGGTGTACGATCGCATTGGGACGGAGGCGATTCCGTCGCGCTCGACCGGTATCGCAGCTTTCGACCTGGATGGCTCCGTGCGTTGGGTCTACGTCGTCCCGTCGCATTTCAGTTTTCCTTCGCCTGCCATCTCGGCTGCGAGCGTGTACGAGGGGGATTTCGTGCTCGCGATGTGGATGTCCGAGGCGCTTGAAATAGACGGACGCACCCCTGCGCGAGAGGGTGCGCCATTGGCAGCGGGGAGCACTTGGGCGCTGGCCATCGACCCGGCCTCGGGCGATGTGCTCGACGATATCGTGATCCCTCCGGGCGTCGCGCACTCGCTCGCGTTGCCGCTGCAGGACGGCGCGTGGGGCTTTATCGCGAGCCGGAAGGGCGGCAACTCGTATCTCGTGGCCCGCGATGATGCTCTGGTGGACGAGCGCTACTACGACCGCTCGCCGCCGGTGCAGTGCTGGAACAACGGCTGCCCCGCACGTCGCGCGTTCGCCGTGCCCTCGGCCACCGGTGCGTGGGTGCTGACTGAGAACGAGGCCGGGTACGTGGAGTACGATGGTTTTACGCTCGACGAGGACGCGTCTCGCGCGACGCTCACCTTGTGGGACATCACCGGCGCGCTCGACTGAGCGTCCGGGGAGCTCGTCGTTAGGGGTACGCCCACGACAGCGACACCTCGTCCACGAACGGGCTCAGGGCGCGGTCGCTCGTGCGCAGCATGAGCTCGATCTGTAAGAACTGGCCCGGTGGAAGGCCTCCTAGGCTCGCCGGAATGGTCAGGAATGGTCCGGCCCACGGGGACCAGCTCTCGTTGTCGTTGGAGACCCGCGCGCGCACTTGGATCTCGCCGATCTCCGGCACGTCGGCGGCGTAGTCGATGTCGCCGTAGCTGCACTGTGCGCGCCCGCAGTCGAAGGTGACGGTCCAGCGGCCGCGGCGGCTGTTGAAGTTGCGGAGCTGGAAGCCGGTGATGTCTCCGAAGGCGTATGGGGCGCGGCCGACGGGGACGGTGGCGCGGAGCTGGCCGTCGTAGCTCAGCTGTTGCACCGCGTCGTCGCCGTAGCAGACGACCCACGCGTGTCGGTCGGTGGTCATGCCGATGCCGATCGGCGCGTCGCACACCGGGTAGGTGCCCACGAAGGACTCCGTGCTGGGGTCGAAACGCGAGACGGTGTCGCTGCCATACGAGGCCACCCAGATGTTGTCGTCGGCGTCGACGGCGAGGCCCCGCAGACGGTCGAAGGTGGGCAGGGCGTAGGTCTGGAAGGCGTCGTCGCGCGGTCGGTAGCGGACCAGGTTGTTGCACGTGAAGTTGGTGACCCAGACGTCGCCGTCGCCGTCGATCATGATGCCGTAGGGGTTCGAGCAGCCGGGGATCTCCCACTCGCCGATGACCGCGCCGGCGCCCGGATCGAACGCGCCGATGTGCCCGCCTTCGTACTCGGGGATCTCAAGGCTTGTGAACCAGATGGTGCCTTCGGCGTCGATCGCCATTCCGAAGATGGGCCGCCCGACGTCGTACGCTTCGAGCGTGATCCCGGTGCTGGGGTCGAGCCGTCGCAGGCTGGTGTCGTTGTAGGTGCCGACCCACGGGAAGCCCTCTTCGTCGATGGCGATTCCGCGGGCCACGGCGTTGTCGGCGCCGACGGGAGCGTTGTAGCGCACGCACGCTGTGCCCTCGCAGTCGCGGGCGCTTACGCGGGTGACGGAGCTCTGGCTTGAGAACGCGCGGTTGGCGAGGAACACGTCCCCGTCGAAGTCCACGGCGGTGCGGGATGGGCCTTCGCCGGTGGGGTAGCGGGCGTCCTCGCGTAGCGTGTCGGTGTTCACTTTGGAGACGGTGTTTTCGCCGGAGTTGGCGACCCACAGGTAGGGCAGGCCGGTGAAGTCATCACCGAGCACGAGGTGCCCGTCGGGGCTGACGGTGGTGCCGGCTTGTTCGCCTTCGTCCCAATCGGCGGGCAGGTCCCAGGTCTTGAGGAAACAGGTCTGCGAGCAGGAGCCGCACACGTTCACGAGGCCTTCGTCGATGAGCCCGTCGCAGTCGTTGTCGACGCCGTCGCAGCAGGTGGGGCCGCAGGCCTCTTCGGTGGCGACGTCGGCGAGGCATTGGCCACAGGCGTTGCGGAGCAGCTCGTCGATTTGCCCGTCGCAGTCGTTGTCGAGGCCGTCGCACACTTCGATGTCGGTGCCGCATACGCTGCAGCCGGAGGGGCCGTTGTCGACCAGCCCGTCGCAGTCGTTGTCGATCCCGTCGCACACCTCGGCGGTGGGGAGCACGAAGCCGGTGCACAGCCCCCACGACTCGCCGGTGCGGTCACACGTGCGGTCGCCGTCGCGGCATGCGCCTACGTTGCGCTGCGCGGGGATGCCCGGCCAGCAAGCGGAGTCGCCGTCGAAGCAGCCGCAGCCCTCGTCGACGGTGCCGTCGCAGTTGTTGTCCAGGCCGTCACCGCAGGCTTCGGGGGCGTCGGTGGGGCCGCAGGTGCCGCACAGGTTGAGCAGCCCCTCGTCGATGCTGCCGTCGCAGTCGTTGTCGACGCCGTCGCAGAGCTCCAGGCGTTCGGGGGCGCCGCACTCGCCGCAGGCGTTGGCGAGCAGCTCGTCGATCTGCCCGTCGCAGTCGTTGTCGAGGCCGTCGCACACCTCGGGCTGGGGGAGGACTTCGCCCACGCAGGTGTCCACGTAGCCGCCCACGCAGGTGGCCACGCCGCCGCGGCAGATGCCGAAGCCGAGCAGGTGCGCCGGGCCGCTGTAGCAGGGCTGGCTCTGGCGGTCGTCGCAGGTGCAGTCGGCGCGGTCGTCGATGGCGCCGTTGCAGTCGTTGTCGAGGAAGTCGCCGCAGACCTCGAGGTTCACGGGGCCGCACTGTCCGCAGGCGTTGGTGACGCCTTCGTCGACTTCGCCATCGCAGTCATCGTCGTCGCCGTCGCAGATCTCGTCGGTGGGCTGGCGGTTGGAGCAGGCGGACCACACGCCGTCCTGGCACACCTGCGTGCCGCGTTGGCACACGCCGACGCCCTCGGTGGAGTCGTCGCCTGCGAAGCACGCCCGCGAGTAGCCGTCGCGGCACACGCAGTCTTCGTCGACCATGCCGTCGCAGTTGTTGTCGTAGCCGTCGGCGCAGATCTCGACGGCGTCGGGGTTCACTTCGGCGTGCTGGTCGTTGCAGTCCGGCCCGGCGCTGCAGCCTGCTCCGAAGCCATCGTCGTCCAGGTCGATACAAGGGGTTGGCACGTCCGCTCCGGCGGCGTCGGAGTCCGCTCCTGTGCTGGCGTCCGCGTCGGCGTTGGCATCGGATTCAGCGTCTGTGTTTAGCCGCCCCGCATCGTCTTGATGCTCGGTCGAGACGTTGCCGCAGGCGGCTGTCCACGCGACCAACAGCAAGCACGCGGCCGCGCGCTGGGGAGCAAAGGATTGGCGGTTGGGAGCGTGCGGGTGAGTCATGTCATCGGTGGGCAATTGACCGCGAAAGCCTCGGGGGTTTGCGGGGGCGTGTCAACGTGCCGGTGGTTTGTAAGTGTCTGTAAATGAAGAACTCCTGTGCGCTGTGTCGCCCGTTCCCGTCGCCCGGTTCGCTTCTTCCCGAACGCCTCGGGAACACCGCCGTGGTCGTGTGTAGTTGCGGAGACAACGCGTTGCGTGTGTGCTAGGCGTATCGCCCCCAAGACCCTGCCCCGCGCGACCATGACTGAGCCGACGTCCCCCTATCGCAAGCGCCCCTCCAACCTGCCGGCGACTGCGTTCGTAGACTTCTGCGTCGACGACGATGGCGAGTACGCGGAGTGCTTCATCCGGGGCCGCGACATTCTCCGGCACCCGCTCGTGAACAAGGGCACGGCGTTCACCAAAGAAGAGCGCCGCGCGCTGGGCATCGAGGGGTTGATCCCGGACCAAGTTTCCACGCTCGAAGGCCAGGTGCGACGCGCGTACGCCGCGTTCACGGCGCAGCCCGACGCGATCTCGAAGCACGTGTTCCTGCGGTCGGTTCAGGACCACCAAGAGGTGCTGTACTTCGCCTTGCTGGCGGAGCACCTCGAGGAGATGCTGCCCATCGTGTACACCCCGACGGTCGGCGACGCGGTCAAGCGCAGCGCGCTCTACACCGAGGCGTACCGCGGCATCGCGTTCTCGCCTTCGACGATCGAGCGCTCCGACGACATCGCGTGGCAGCACCCGTACCACGACGTGCGGCTCATCGTGGCCACCGACTCGTCGGCCATCCTCGGGCTCGGCGATCAAGGCGCGGGCGGCGGTGAGATCGCGGTCGGAAAGCTGGCGATTTACACGGCCGCTGGCGGCGTCGCGCCGCACCAAACGCTCCCGGCGACGCTCGACGTGGGCACCGACCGTGAGTCGCTGCTCAACAACCCGATGTACGTGGGCGTGGACGCGCCGCGGCTCACGGGCGAGGCGTACTTTGCGTTCACCGACCGCTTCGTGAACTCGATCTGGGGCCGCTGGCCGAGCGCGGTCATTCAGTGGGAAGACCTGTCACGCGACGCCGCGTTCGCGGTGTTGGACCGATACCGTGATGCGGGCCCGACGTTTAACGACGATATCCAGGGCACGGGCGCGGTCGTGCTGGCGGGCATCCTGGTGGCGTGTCTGCGCCGCGGCCGCTCGATCACCGACGAGACGTTTGTCATCCACGGCGCCGGCGCCGGTGGCTTGGGCGTGGCGTGGGCCATTCGCGCCGGGCTGGAGCGCGCTGGGCTGAGCGAAGACGATGCGCGAGCCAAGGTGCTCGTGATCGACTCGCGCGGCCTGTTGGTGAACGGCAACGGGCTGGACCCGCTGAAGTCGAAGTTCGCGCAGGACCCGGAGCGGGTCACCTGGGCCGACGGACGCCCGGACCTGCTGGAGACCGTAAAGGGCGCTGGCCCGACGGTGCTCATCGGACTGTCCGGTGTGGCCGGCGCGTTCGACGAGGACGTGATCAACGCGGCGCTGGAGCACACGGATGCGCCGATCGTGATGCCGCTCTCGAACCCGACGGCGCTCGCGGAAGCGCAGCCGGTCGACGTGTTGCGCTGGTCCAAGGGCCGCGCGATCGTGGCCACCGGCAGCCCGTTCGACCCGGTGGAGTACGAGGGCCGCAGCATCCCGATCGGGCAAGGCAACAACGCGTTCATCTTCCCGGGGCTCGGTCACGGCGTGGTGATCACGGACGCCAGCACGGTCAGCGACAGCATGATCATCGCGGCGGCCGAGGCGCTGGCGGAGTACACGGCGGCAGAGCCGTCCTTTGGCGAGCGTATCTTCCCGCCGATCGCGAAGATGCCCGAAGCTGCCCGAGCGGTGGCCGCTGGCGTGATTCGCGAGGCCATGAAGGTCGGCGCCGCGCGGGTCGAGTTCGCCGACGACCAGGTCGAAGCGGCCGTCGAAGCGGCCTTCTGGAAGCCCAAGTACACGCCCGTTCGGGCGTCGGCACAGAGCGAGGGCGGCCTGCGGTTGTTCGACGTCGCTGACTAACGCGCTTCGCGAGAGCAGCCAGCCGGGCTAGGATGCGGCCACCTACACTCGAATGGTGGTGCGTATGCGGTCCAAGTGCTTGTTCTTACTCGCGATGTTGTCAGTCACGTCTTGTGACTCGGCCGACGAGACTCCCTCGGAAGATGTGGCCGTGGACACGGTCGCAGATGTGCAAACAGATGGCAGCGGCGACGACGTGGATGCGGCCGCTGACGTCGCACCCGAGGACGATGTCGCAGAGGATGATGTCGATGCGGTGGACGACGATGTCGAAGACGGCGCGGACGACGCGGGTTCCGAGGATGCACCCGACGCGACGCCGCCGGCATTTGAGCGGACGTACACCGAGGCGACCACACACGTGGCGCCCGACGGTCACGTGTGGGCCCGGTCGATCGTGCACCTACATTCGACCCACTCGCACGACGCTTGCGACGGTGAGCCGCGCACGGAAGAGGGCGAGTACAACATCGCGTGTCTGCACTCGTTGCGCGACGCGTTGTGCGAGGTTCGCATCGATGTCGCGTGGTTGACGGACCACCCGGTGCACATGTCGGAGGTGGATTCGTTTGTGGACCTGCTGCTGCACGTGCCGGAAACGGACACGCTGCTGCTCGATGATGAAGAGCGGCCGTACGCGAACTGGATGACGTGTGAGAATGGCCACCGGACGTTGGTGCGCGTGGGCGCGGAGACGGCGGCGCTGATGCCGGTCGGGCTGCACGCCCACCTGGAGGGCGACGCGGAGGAACGTCGGGCGGCGATCAACGAGTACACGCCCGAGGCGGCCGCGGAGATGCGGGCGCAGGGCGCGCTGGTTTGGGTGGCGCACACGGAGGGCCGCACCGTCGAAGACCTTCGCCGCGTGGGCGTCGATGGTTTGGAGATCTACCAGCTGCACGCGAACATCGACCCCGGCATTCGTGAGGAGTTCTTGGGGCTGGAGCCGGCCGGCGCGATCACTTCGCTGGGGCCCATGTTGGTGGGGCGCAGCCAAGTGCAACCGGACCTGGCGTTCATCGTGTTCGCCGGAGAGAACACGCCGTCGTTGAACATCTGGGGCACGTTGCTCAAGGAGGGCCCGATGGTGGGCACGGCGGGCACGGACGCGCATGAGAACACGTTCCCGATCGAGATGATCGACGACGAGCGGTTGGACTCGTACCGCCGCATGATGTCGTGGTTCTCGAACTACGTGTTGGTGGAGGGCGAGCTGACGCCGGAGGCTTCGCAGCAAGCGCTGGGTGAAGGCCGTGTGATGGTCGTCTTCGATGTGCTCGGGCTCGCCGACGGGCTCGACTTCTCGATGGATGTCGACGGCACGCGGTTCGAGATGGGCAGCAGCCCGCCGGCCGGGGAGTCGGTGGTGCTGCGCGGCAACGTGCCGACGCCCGTCGGGCAGACCGGACTGGAGGCGCCCGTTCGCACGCTCGTGTTCCGCATGGGCGAGACGGAGTGGGAGCAGGCGGCCGAGTTCGGCGCTGGCGCGTTTGAGTTCGCGGTGACGGAGCCGGGCGTGTATCGCGTCGAGGTTCGCACGACGGCCAACCACCTGGCGCCTTATATGGCGGAGCTGGCGGAGCACGCCGACCGTGAGATCGCGTGGGTCATGACGAACGCGTGGCGCGTCGGATTAGACGGCCTGTAGCGGTCGGGCGTGAGGTGGTGAGCTTGGCGCCGTGTTAGGCGTCAGCGACCACGTCGAGCGCGGAGATGCCGCCGGTGCGGACGGCGTCACAGGGGCGCTCCTCGGTATAGTGCAGTCGCGGCGGTCCCACGTCGGGCACGGTGACCACAGAGGCCGAGCGGGTGCCGTAGGGGCCGTAGTGCACGCACGGGGCGAGCAGGGCCTCCGGTCGTACGGGCTCGTTCGGCGCGGGTGCGGCCTCGTGCGAGGAGAGTACGGCGAACAGCGCGTCGACGATGGCCGAGCTGTTGAGCGCGTCGGTAGCGTGCTCGAGCGTGTGCGCGGCCTTGGACGATGCGGGCGTGAGGGGTCGGTTCTCCAGCACGTGGATGCCGGGCTCAAGCTCGGTGACGACGGGCGCGTCCGGCTGGCCGGGGCTCCACGCCATGTCGACGTAGAAGGCGCGCTCGCGGTCGGCGATGAGTAGCCAGCAGGGGTTGTAGCGGGAGGGGTTCAGGCGCTTAACGCGCTCGACGGCGGTCGCGGCGTCGGCGGCGCGTCCGTCTTCGATGCCGGCGAGCAACAGCGGGAGTTTGCCCCGTGAGTGTCGGTCGGGGAATCGGCCGCCGGGCTGGTTGGTGAGCGCGATCACGAGTCCGGTGTCCGCGGTGGACATCCAGCTGCCTCCGGCCTCCAGGTCTCGCCCGCCGCGCAGATGCGGCTGGGCGGGATGGAGCACGGTCATCGGCGTCGTCGGCCGAGCGAGAAACTCGTCTCGATTGGCCGCCACGATGAGCGGCATGCCGTCAACGACACGATGCGCAAAGATCAAAAGGCACATGGTTCCCCCGCGAAAGGCGTAGTGGGCGTGCTACCAGCTGCCCGTGTTCTTCATCGAAGACCACGGCTCTTGCGGCGGGAGCGGCTCGCCGGTCTGGAGCAGCTCGACCGAGATGCCGTCGGGCGAACGGATGAACGCCATGTAGCCATCGCGCGGCGGGCGGTTGATGGTCACGCCGGCGTCGGCGAGTCGCGCGCAGGTCGCGTAGATATCGTCGACCGCGTAGGCGAGGTGGCCAAAGTTGCGGCCCTCACCGTACTCTTCGGTGCTGTCCCAGTTGTGGGTCAGCTCCACCTGCGCATCCTCGTCGCCAGGCGCGGCGAGGAAGATCAGCGTGAAACGCCCCTCGGGGTGCTCCGACCGACGAAGCTCGACCAAGCCGAGCTTGTTGCAATAAAAGTCGAGGGATTCCTCGACCGACGAAACGCGAACCATTGTGTGGAGATACTTCATGCCGGTTGTGTAGTGTCGCCTTTCGATACGTTCAACACGCTCGCGCACAACTCAGGAAATAGATGATCACGAAGGACACGATGAACTTTCTCGTCGACCTGTCTTTGAACAACAATCGCGAGTGGTTCGATATCAACCGGCAGCGGTATGAGGACGAGGTGCGGGAGCCCGCGTTCGCGCTCATTCGCGCGCTGGAGCCGGAGCTGCACGCGGTGAGCCCGCACTTTACGGCCATCCCGAAGAAGACCGGCGGTTCGCTGATGCGCGTGTTCCGCGATACCCGATTTGCCGCGGACAAGACGCCGTATAAGACCAACGTGGGCATCCAGTTTCGGCATGAGGCGGGCAAGGACGTGCACGCGCCTGGGTTCTACTTGCACCTATCGTTGGACGGCTGTTTTGTGGCCGCCGGTATGTGGGGCCCGGACAGCAAGGCGTTGCGGGCCATTCGAGACGCCATCGATCAGCGGAGCGAAGCGTACCTGGCCGCGCGCGACGACGCTGCGTTCCGTGAGGTGTTCTCGTTCGGATCTCATGGCGACTCGCTCAAGACGGCGCCGCGTGGATTCGCCAAGGACCACCCTTTGGTCGAAGACCTGCGGTTGAAGCATCACATCGCGACGCGTGACGTGGAGCCGGAGTGGTTTTTCGGGGAGGAGGGCGTGCGGAACGTGGCGGCGTCGATGCGCAGCGCGTCGGCGTACGTTCGCTTTCTCACAGAATCCGTGGAGTTGCCGTTTTAACGGTTCTCGGGATCTGATATCGGCCGGGTCTGAACTCACATTCGCGTACCCTGGTTTCTGATGTCCTCGATCCGACGCTCGTGCTTTGTCGCGGTGCTCTCGCTCGCTGTTTTCGCGTGTAACGACCCCACGTACCCGCAATTCTCCCTCGACGCTTCGGCCACCGATATCGGCGGCGCGGACGGCGGCGGCGACGCCAACTCGGACGTCTCCGTCGATGCTGGCGAAGACGTCGGCGACGTGACGGAGGACGTCCCGAGCGACGTGCTCCCCGACGCCGACGCGGTGTGCGGCGATGGTATCGTGAGCGGCGCCGAGCAGTGCGACGACGGCATCGATAACTCGGACGAGCTGCCCGATGCGTGCCGCACCAACTGCCGACCCGCCGCGTGCGGTGACACCGTGCGCGACGCCGACGAGCAGTGCGATGATGGCAACGCCGAGACCGGCGACGGATGCACGCCCGACTGCAAGCTCGAGGCGCCCGTCACGTGCGGCAACGGCACGCTCGACGACGGCGAAGAGTGCGATGACGGCAACGACATCGCCGATGATGCGTGCACCAACCTGTGCAAGCTCCCGGCGTGCGGCGACGGCGTCGTGCAAGCTGGCGAAGCCTGCGACGACGGCAACGCCAACAACAGCGACGCGTGCACCTCGGCTTGTGAGGCGCCCCGCTGCGGCGACGGCCTGCTCTCCGCTGGTGAGCAGTGCGACGATGGCAACACCGACGACACGGACGCGTGCTCCAACGCCTGCGTCCCGGCGGAGTGCGGTGATGGCACGACCAACGGCAGCGAAGAGTGCGACGACGGCAACAGCGACGACGGCGACGCGTGCGCCAACGACTGCACGCTCAACCGGCCCGACGGCTGCGGCGACGGCGTGGTGAACGACGCCGAAGAGTGTGACGACGGCAACGCCGTGAACAACGATGATTGCTCCAACACCTGCCGGCGCCCGTTCTGTGGCGACCGCATCGTGCAGGCCGGCGAAGAGTGTGACGACGGCAACGCCGTGAACACCGACGGCTGCACCAATCGCTGCGCGCTCGCCGCGTGCGGTGACGGCTTCATCCAGGCCGGCGAGGCCTGCGACGACGGCATCGGCAACTCGAACACCACCCCGGACGCGTGCCGCACCACGTGCGAGACCGCCCGCTGCGGAGACGCCGTGCAGGACTCCGGTGAGGCGTGCGACGACGGCAACCGCATCCCGAACGACTCGTGCACCAACCTGTGTGCTGCGCCGGCCTGCGGCGACGGCATCATCCACGCGGGCGAAGAGTGCGACCGCGGGTCGTCCAACTCCGACGTCGCGGCGGACACCTGCCGCACGAACTGCCGTAACCCGTCCTGTGGTGACGGCGCGATCGACACCGGTGAGGCCTGCGACGACGGCGACCGCATCGACGACAACGCCTGCTCGAACGTGTGCGCTTCGCCCACCTGCGGTGACGGAGTGCGCAACGGCGATGAGCAGTGCGACGACGGCAACAGCGTGCCCAACGACGGGTGCACCAACGGCTGCATGCTGCCGTACTGTGGCGACGGACTCGTGCAGGCGGGCGAAGACTGCGACCGTGGAACGAGCAACTCGGACACGGCGGCGGACACCTGCCGAACCACCTGCGTTGACCCGGCCTGCGGCGACGGCGTTCGCGACACCGGCGAGGCGTGCGACGACGGCAACCGCAGCAACTCTGACGGCTGCAGCATCGTGTGCGAGCTGCCCGTGTGCGGCGACGGCTTCCTCCAGGCGGGCGAGGAGTGCGACGCGGGCGACGACAACTCGGACACCGTCTCGAACGCGTGTCGTCTCGACTGCATGCTTCCGACGTGCGGCGACGGTGTCATCGATGGCTTCGAAGAGTGTGACGGCGGCGGCGCGAACTCGAACACGTCTCCGAACGCATGCCGCCTGTCGTGCTTGCGGCCGTCCTGCGGTGACGGCGTCCGCGACAGCGGCGAGTCGTGCGATGACGGCAACTTGGTGAACACCGACGGTTGCTCGAACACGTGTGCCGTGGCCACGTGCGGCGACGGCATCGTGCAGGTCGGCGAGGCCTGTGACCAGGGCGCCGGCAACAGCAACTCGACCCCGGATGTGTGCCGCGAGAGCTGCGCGCTGCCCTCGTGTGGCGACGGTGTCCGCGACACCGGTGAGGCCTGCGACGACGGCAACGTGGTGAACAACGACTTCTGCTCCAACGCGTGCCGCCTGCCGGTGTGTGGCGATGGCGTGGTCCAGAGCGGTGAGCAGTGCGACGACGGCAATACGAACCCGTATGACGACTGTAACGCCTGTCGCGTCCCTCGCTGCGGCGATGGGTTCCGTCACCGGTCGCTGCCCGAGGACTGCGACGACGGCAACTTGGTGAACGGCGACGGGTGCAGCTCGGTGTGCCGTGAAGAGAGCACCCCGCGTGCTGGCTGGGTGTTCTTGTTCGGTCACGATGGACTGTACCGCGACAACACCGCGGAGCAGATGTGGGGCGCCGCGATCAACCTCGCGGGTACCCGCGGCACGATCGAGCTGGTGACGTACACGGAGTTTGCGGATCGCACGATCGACTCTGAGTATCAGAACACCGTGGCCGCGCTCGACGCGGTGCTGCCGCTCTTCGACATGACGTACAACCTGACCGAGATCGACTCGGCGGCGGACCTCCCCGACGCGCTGGCGACCGCACACGTGCTCTTCGTATTCGAGCAAGAGAACGTGTCGGCTGTCGACGAGCTGGAAGTGCTCGCGCACGTGGACCGTCCCATGCGTGCGCTGCTGCGCCGCGGTGGTGTCGTGATTGTGAACGACCGGTTCGTATCGTCGACGTTCCTCATCGACCACCCGACGCTACTCAGCACGACGGGCTTTTCGCAGGTGGTGTCGACGGGCGATGAGATCACGCTGACGAGCCTTCCGCCGCTCACGTTTGGACTCACGACGCCTTGGATCGCTGCATCGCCTGTGGCGGGTTACACATTTGTGGAGCCGAGCCGCGTGACCGTGCTTGCAACGGTACCCACCGGCGAGGCGTTTGCTTCGTATGTGCGTTACACCTGCGGCGATGGCGTGGTCGACCTGGGCGAGGAGTGTGACGCTGGTGCCGCCAACGCGGACACGTTCTCTTCGGCTTGTCTGCTCGACTGCGAGCTGCCCAAGTGTGGCGACGGAGTCCTGCAAACCGGCGAGGCCTGTGATGACGGCAACCTGAACTCCTTCGACGGCTGCTCGGCGACCTGCGAGCTCCCATTCTGCGGTGACGGCATCCAGGAGCCCAGCGAGACATGCGACGACGGCAACACCGATGAGACGGACTTCTGCACGTCGGCGTGTGAACCCGGCCCCCGTTATCTGTCGTGCGCGCACGGCTGGTTGGGCGGCGCTGTAGGCCCCGCGGTCGCATCCGGCGCCGTCGGCGGCGTGCCCTCGGCGCAGGCGAGCGTCGAGTGCGGCTCCAACGCGAAGGGGCCGGAGCGCGTGTTCCTGTGGACCGCGCCCTCTACCGGCGTGTTCCGCTTCGACACGTCAGGTTCGAGCTTCGACACCGTGTTTTACGCACGCATCTTCGACGGTACGTGCGGAAGCTCGGTCGAGCTCGGCTGTGACGACGATGGAGGCGAGGGCACCCGGTCGCAGTTGGAACTCGACTTGGTCGAAGGTGACCAGCTCATGCTCATCGTCGATGGGTTCTACGCGGGCGGTGGCGGAGAATACACGCTGGCCATCACGGCGTGCCCCGAGGCCGGCTGCGACGCGTAGCGCCCGGATTCCGGCTTCGCGCTAAATCCTACAATTATGTCGCGAATGACGGGGTTTCTACCAAATGGTAGGAGCCCCGTTCTTGTATCGCCGTGTTTCGCCCAGAAACCGTAGGTCTGCGTTCGCGGCGCGATAATTGCTTGATGAACAGCATGACCCAACAATCGCCGTCTCCGTTGCGTATGGTGGTCCGCGACCCCGCGGTCCACGCTCTCATCCAACATCTCAGCGCCCTGCGCAGACGCGTGGAGGCTGAGCCCAGCCGCTTGCACACCCTCAAGCTGTCTAGCGCGCGCCTCGACGAGGTCCGCGGGGCCTTCAACACGTCCATCCGCCGTGGCGAGGCCACGCTGCACCGTCTGTGTGCGCGGCTGGTGGCCGAGCGCATGGATGGGCGCTGCGACAAGAAGAGCGTGGTGATCGCCGAGACGCCGGGGACGCGGGAGCGGGTGCGGATTGAGCACCAGATCACCGACGACGCGCTGTACGGCCTGACCGACTTGGCGCTGGGCATGTCGGTGCTTGAGCGGGTGCGGTTCCGCGAGGGCTACGCGTGGGTCGAGCCGCGGTTGATCGCCAACTTCGTCGAGTACCTCCCCCTGGGCGCGAGCGACCCGGTGATTCACAAGATCGTGAGCCGTATCAAGGCCGAGGAGGAGGTCTGGAACAAGGTGGTCGACGAGATCTTCGACCTGGATGGCATCGTGACGCGGGACAAGCAGCTGTCCAAGTACAGCCGGTTCGTCAAAGACGTGTTCGGCGTCAAAATTGTGGTCGGCAACGTGTCCGATGCCCGGCGCGTGCATCGCTGGCTACTGGACGCGTGCGCGGATCAGACGGTGTTTCGAGACGTGGGACCGGACGGTGAGCCGCTGCAGGTGATCGAGACCAAGGACTACCTGGCAGGTGGCAAGGCGAGCGGCTGGGAGGCGCTCAAGTCGGTGGTGACCGCAGGCGGGCAGCCGATCGAGATTCAGATCCAGCCGCTCGACAATCACGTGCAGGAGCTGCAGCGCCTGACGGAGCAGAGCCACGACGCGTTCAAGCTCCGGCGAGAGCAGCTGCGCGACCGCGTCGCGGAAGGAATCCCGCTGTTCGGCTACTACCGCGCGCTGCTGCGCTGGATGTTCATGGAGCCGGGCGAGCCGGCCCCGACCACGGAGAACATTCAGGTGGTTCTAGAGCCGTAGCGGCTTAGCCGTAGCGGACTCGCCGTAGCGGACTAGAAGTCGCAGGAGCGGGGCGCACGCGGGAACGGGATCACGTCGCGGATGTTGTCGATGCCGGTCGCGTACTGCACCGCGCGCTCGAAGCCGAGGCCGAAGCCGGCGTGGGGCGTGGTGCCGTAGCGGCGCAGGTCGCGGTACCAGCCGTAGTCGTCGGGCTCGAGGTTCATCTCGCGGATGCGGTCGTCGAGCACGTCGAGGCGCTCCTCGCGTTGGGAGCCTCCGATGAGCTCGCCGACGCCGGGCGCGAGCATGTCCATGGCGGCGACGGTCTTCCCGTCTTCGTTGGCGCGCATGTAGAACGCCTTGATATCCTTGGGGTAGTTCACCACGAAGGTGGGCCCGTTCGCGACCTCTTCGCACAGGTAGCGCTCGTGCTCGGCGGCCAAGTCGACGCCCCACTCGACGGGGAACTCCCAGTCGCGTTTGGCCTTCTTGAGCTCCTTGATGGCGTCCGTGTAGTCCATGCGCGCGAAGTTCGCGTCGACGAGCTTCTCCATGCGCGGCAGCACGCCCTTTTGAACGAACTTGTTGAAGAACGAGATGTCGTCGTGGCGCTCTTCGAGCACGGCGCGGAACATGTACTTCACGTACGCTTCCGCGAGGTCCATGTCGTCGTTCAGGTCGGCAAACGCGATCTCGGGCTCGATCATCCAGAACTCCGCCAGGTGCCGGCGGGTGTTGGAGTTCTCGGCGCGGAACGTGGGGCCGAACGTGTACACGCGGGAGAGCGCTTGGCAGTACGTCTCCACGTTGAGCTGGCCGGAGACGGTCAGGAACGCCTCCTTGCCGAAGAAGTCCTGGTCGAAGTCGACCTTGCCGTCCTTGAGGGGCGGGTTGAGCGCGTCGAGGGTGGACACGCGGAACATCTCGCCGGCGCCTTCGGTGTCCGACGCGGTGATGATGGGCGTGTGGACCCACTGGAATCCGTACTCGTGGAAGAAGCGGTGCGTGGCCTGTGCGAGGCAGTTTCGGACGCGGGTGGCGGCGCCGATCAGGTTGGTCCGCGGCCGCAGGTGCGCTTGCTCACGCAGGAACTCGCGCGTGTGCCGCTTGGGCTGCATCGGGTACGTCTTGGGCTCTTCGACCCAGCCGATGATCGTGACGCTCGACGCCTTGATCTCGATGGCTTGCGCGCCAGACGACGCCACGATCTCGCCTTCGACGCTGACCGAGCAGCCCGTGGTGAGCTTCTTGATGTCCTCGTATCCGTCCAGTGACTCGTCCGCGATCACTTGGATGGCGTCGAAGCAGGAGCCGTCGTGCACGTTGATGAAGGCGAAGGTCTTCGCGTTCTTCAGGGTACGGACCCAGCCGCGGATGGTTACGGTCTCGCCGACGGCGGGCGTTCCGGAGAGGACGTCTGAGATGCGGGGGCGGTCGATGTACATGGTCGTTTGGAGCGAGTGGGTCTTGCGGTCGCTAACACGATGTAGACGGCGGTGCGAGTGCCTGTGCGGGTTAGGGGCGAACGGCTGAGAGCAGCTCGCCCAAGTACCGGCTGTATTGCTCGGCGCCTTCTTCGGAAACGTGGTCCGCCTTTTCGAGGAACTGCGGGGGGACGGGGAACGGGCGGTCGGTCAGCACGTGCACGTGCGGGCTCGCCGCCGCGCGCTCGGCGTACATGGCCGCGAACGCGTCGGTCCAAGCCGCGAAGTTGGGGTCTGCGGCGAGCTCGGAGTGCACCGGCGACATGGCCAAGTAGAGGGGAACACCGAGCGTCTCGGTGTGGGCCACCAAGGCGTCGAAAGCGGTGCTGTTCCAGTCGCTGATGAACCACTCCTCGCGCCGAACGCGGCGTAGATGCTCGTCCAGATTCCGCGCTAGTTTGCCCTCAGAGGCGGCCTCCAGCGGCATGAACCCGGTGGGCGAGAAGATGATCTCCGGCGCGCCGCCTGGTGATTGAATCGCCTGCAGCAGTGAGCTGTTCTGTGTGTAGAGCGGAAGCCAGCGGCCGAACCGCGCGGTCAGGCTCTCGCGTACCGACAGGTCCAGGAGCGGGGCGCGGTCTTGCCAAACGCTCGGCCCACCGGGGATCGCCCACAGGGAGTCGAGCAAGGTCTCCGGGCCGCGCAGCCACATGTCCCAGTTGTGCACCAGAACGACGGCGGTTGGTGCGCCAGCGGACTCCACATAGGCGTCGAGCAGCCACGCGTCGTCCGCGACGGTGTTGGACCCCACGGTACAAAGGTTGAGCGCGGTTCCGCCGGCGGTGGCCGTGACGGTCTCGGGGATGACGCCCTGGTTGCAGCTGGAGTCGCCGATGAAGAGCCAGG
Organism: uncultured Myxococcales bacterium; assembly: GCA_965367675.1. Classification (GTDB taxonomy): domain Bacteria; phylum Myxococcota_A; class Bradymonadia; order REDH01; family REDH01; genus CBDUJZ01. Next base: position 23,418 of record CBDUJZ010000003.1, read on the forward strand.
TCGCGGGGGCCGTGGCGGTGGTCGCGAGGCGCCACTTCTCCGCCGTGATCTCGTTGCCGCGGTTGCGTGGATGGAGCTCCAGCACGCCGACTGCGATCGCGTTCGCCACGAACACCATCACCAGCACGAGCGCGAGCATGAGCAGCACGTCGCGCCGTGGCACGCGTGGGACATGCTCGTCCGGAGGCGTGAGCACAATTTTCAGCGCGGGGTCGATCGTGTGCATCGCGTTAGAACTGGAAGTAGATGAACTCGGCGGACTCGCGTTCGCCGAGGATACAAATGCCGAGAATCATCACGGTGAGCAAAAGCACGCGGAACGGGAGCCGTGTTCGAGCCATGATGAGCAGGTCGCCGGTGACGAGCTGCCAAACTTGGATGAGCAACAGCGGCAACGTGTACAGCGCGAGGCCGGCGGCCATCGATAGGGTCGCGGGCGAGGTCTGCGGTCCCACGTGTGTGAACCACCACGCGAGTGCGCTCAGGTCGGTGCAGCGGAAAATCACAAAGCCGATGAGCGTGAGCGTGAACATGATGACCACGCGCCATGCCCAGCTGAGCCAACCGCGAAGCCCAGCGCCGCTCGGTTCATCCCGGAGCACGGGCGTCGCGCGGTAGATCAGCAGGATCGCGCCGTGGAAGGCACCCCAGAACACGTAGTTCCAGGCGGCGCCGTGCCACAGGCCGCCGAGCAGCATGGTGAGGAACAGGTTCCGGTAGGTGAGGAGCGCGCCGTTCCGGTTTCCACCGAGTGAAATGTACAAGTAGTCGCGGAGCCAGGAGGACAGCGAAACGTGCCATCGGCGCCAATAGTCGCTGGGGTTGTGCGCGAAGAATGGGAGCTTGAAGTTCACCATGAGCTCGAACCCGAGCAGCTTGGCCACGCCCCGCGCGATGTCGCTGTATCCCGAGAAGTCGCCGTAGATTTGGACGGTGAACGCCACGACCGCGAGCACGAGGTCGGCGCCGGTGTAGTTCTGGTAGTCGTTGAAGACGCGGTCGCTGTAGATGGCGGCGCGGTCGGCGACGACGACCTTTTTGAACAGGCCCCAGACGATGAGATACACGCCCGCGTTGATCTGCGCCCAGTCGACCCGACGTGGCAGGGCGATCTGCGGGAGCAGCGCGGATGCACGCTCGATGGGTCCCGCGACGAGCTGCGGGAAGAACGAGACGAAGAGGGCGAAATCGAGGAAGTCGTCCGTCGGCTCCAGGCGCTTACGGTACACGTCGATCGTGTAGCTGAGCGTCTGGAATGTGTAGAACGAGATGCCGACGGGGAGCACGATTTGCAGCGTCACGGCGTCGGCGTGCAGGCCGATGGCGTTGAAGGCGGCGACGGTGCTGTCGGCGAAGAAGTTGAAGTACTTGAAGACGCCGAGCAAGCCGAGGTTCAGGCTAGCGGACGCCCACATGAGGTGCTTGCGATGGGTGTCGGACTCCGAGCGCTTCATCCCACGCGCGATGAAGAAGTCGACCACCGTGGACAACGCGATGAGCGCGAGGAAGCGCCAATCCCACCAGCCATAGAAGATGTAGCTCGCGACGAGCAGCATGCGGTTCTGCGCGAGCCGGCCGCGAAGCGTGTGATACGCTAGGAGGACGGCGGCGAGAAACGCTATGAATTCCAGTGAGTTAAACAGCATCGCGCGTTGGGTGTGAGCGCGCGCTGCTTAACAAGTTTCGGAGGCGGGAACTACTGCTAATCGTGGGTTCTCCGCCTCCCTATGCCCGTCTACTCTTTGACGGTGTTGCAGCCGAAGGCGAGCTCGACAGTTCCCTGCACGCCCGCGCCGCACAGGCCGGGGCAGATGAACACGGACGAAGGGTCGAGCGGGTTATCGTAGTACCAGCCGCCGTTCACTTCGCTGCAATCTTCGGCCGAGGCCACGTTGACCACGAGGCCCGCTTCGCCGCCGGGCGGCGTGTGGAAGACGTTGACCTGGGCGGGGTTCAGCTCGAGGCCGTCCTCCGGCGTGGGCAGTCCGAACGCGCAGGGGATCTCGGCGTCGTTGACGACTCCGGAAAGCAGGGCGTCAAAGATGGGCGTCCAGTCGGACTGGCACACGCTCTGGATCACGCCGCCGGTGTCGCGCGACAGCTGCTCGTACACGCTGGGGCTGCCCTCGCCGCAGCCGCCGAGGCCGACGATGCTGTGGAAGACCCAGTCCTCGCTGAAGCCGGGGGATGCGGCGTTACGAATCTGCTCGCGGAACCAGTTCGCGTCTTTGCCGGACGCGTCGTCGGAGACCACGACCACGTGGGTGCGAGCGCGCGGGCGCAGGCTCAGGCGGAACAACGGGTAGGCGTCCACCATGAGGCGCTCGAGGGCGTCGGTGGAGTACACGTCGATGTCCGGGTGCATGAACACCGGCGGGTTGTCGTAGTCCGGGCACGCGTTCGCTGCCGAGAGCGGGGAGGGCACGCACACGCCGAGGTACACGGTCGGCGGCAGCGGGATCGGGAGCGGGAACGGCGCCTCGGTGGGCACTTCTTTGCGCTCTTTGGAGGCGACCATCACCACGCTGAGGTCGATGCCCGAGCCGAGGATGGAGTCCGCGAAGCGGTTGATGTTCGCGCGCACCGCGTCGATCTCGTCGTTCATCGACTCGGAGGTGTCGATGACCCAGATGATGTCGGCCGCGCGGTAGGCTTCGTCGGCCACGTACGAGAACGCGACGCACTCGTTGCCGATCTCGACCGGCGTGGCGTCGGCGCCCACAAAGGCGTCGGCGACGTCTTCCGAGGTGTCGGTTTCGCCGGCGTCGGCCTCGCTCGTGTCCGTGGTGGTGGCGTCGCTTTCAGCGTCGGTTTCCACGTTGGCGTCGGCGCGGGCGGCGTCGGCGGTGTTGGTCCGACCGGTGTCGGTGCCGGCGACGACGGGATCGTCGCCACAGGCGGCAACAAAGAGAAGGCTAGCGAGTACGGTGCGTGTGCGCATCGGAGTATCCGGTTCGAGTTCGTGCGCGCGCAATCTAACGGCGAGTGCGATTGGATTGAAGCCCTTTGTGCCCCGCGGCCATTCGCCCCGCGCCGATCCCCGCTGACGATGTGTGCAGAAAGTGCGATCGGCGTAGTGACAGCCGCTCTGAAAACGGTACCATGCGGTATGCGTTACTTTTTGGCCGTGCTCGTCGTTCTCGTCGGCTCCGTGTGCCTTTTTCCAAGCCCTGCGTCCGCGCAAGGCCTGGATTCTCTGCGTACGGACGCCCCCTCAACGTTGCCCCCACCGGAGGAGCAGGTCATCTGGAAGGCCGACCTGCAGTTCCGGACCAACCCGATCGGCTTGTTGCTCGCCAACCAGTTCGTGTGGCGGGAGTACCACGAGGCGGACGGCTCGCAGCTGTACAAGGGCACCTACCAGCAGGTGAGCCTCGACCTGAACATCTCGCCCGCGTTCGCCGAGATCGGCCCGTCGGTGGAGTTCCGGCCCATCAACCTGTTCGTCTACAAGCTCGGCTACCAAGCGCTCGTCTACTTCGGTGAGCTCGGATACGCCCTGTCGTTCCCGCGCTCGGACTCGGACTTTGGCCAGGACGTGGCCGAGGAGCTCGAGGCCGCGAACGCAGAGCAGTCCGGCGTCGCGCACCGACTGATGTTGCAGCAGACCACGCAGGTGCAGGTCGGCAGCATCGTGGTACGGAACCAGACCAGCGCGTTCCTCCACATGTTCCCGGAGGGTACGTTCGACGGACCGTTCGTCCGCGAGCGCATGTACGACACCCTGCAGGCCGACGTGGATGGGCTCATCGTGAACCAAGTCGCGATCCTGTACGAACTCTGGTCCCGCGGGGAGGGCGCACGCGTGCTGCTGGGGCCCTACCACGAGATCTCGTACGCCGTGCGCGCGGGCCTCAACCGGCATCGCGTGGGCGCCATCTTCGCCGCCATCCCGGCCGACCAATGGGGCACCTCGATCTACGCGCCGCGCCTGTACGTGCAGGCCGGCGTGAACGTGGTCGACCCCAACCGCGATGACGAGTTCTTCATTCAGGGCGGGCTGGGCTTCGACCTTCGGCTACACACCCGCACAGGGCGCTAGGCTCGCACACCCGTACAGAGCGCAGGGCCGGCGCTTAGAACGGCGCCTAGAAACGGCCGCGCCGAGCGCTTAAGCTTTCTTGGGCGCGCCCTTCACCCGCGGGTCAGCCGTCGGGTCGTGTACCGCGTCGGTACCGTGCTCCGGGCTCGCGATCGTTACGCCGCCGTCCACGTCCAAGATCGTGCCCGTGATGTACTGTGCGCTCGGTGACGCCAGGAACAGCGCCGCGTCGGCCACCTCGGCCACCGTGCCCCACCGCCGCAGCGGGACCGCTTGGGTGATCTGCTCGTGGATCTCCGGCGTCACCGCGATCACGTTCTTCATGCCCCACGAGTCTTCGATGGGGCCGGGCGAGATGCCATTCACGCGGACGCCAGCCGGGCCCCACTCGATCGCCAGGCACTTGCACAGCATGTTCACGCCCGCCTTGGCCGCGCACACGTGTGACTGGAATGGCAGCGGCCGGACCGCCTCGGGCGCGGTGATCGCCAGCACGCTCGCGCCCGGTTTGGTCAGGTACTCAAACGACGCCCGGAACGTGTTGAACGTGCCGATCAGGTCGATGTCGATGATCGAGCGATACGCGTTCGCCGACATGCCGATCGCGGGGGCGTAGAAGTTGCCCGCCTGTCCCGCCACCACCACATCGAAGCCGCCGCCGAATGCCTCTGCCGCCTCGGCGAACACCGCCGCCACGCGATCGTAGTCGCGCACGTCCGCCGGCAGGCCGAGCGCTTTGACGCCGTACCCACTCAGCTCCTCGGCCGCCGCCGCGCAGCGCTCTTCACTGCGGCTCGACACCGCGACGTTGGCGCCGTGCTCAGCAAAGCGCTTGGCGATCTCTAGGTTCATGCCGCGCGTGCCGCCCATGATGAAGGCGTTCTTTCCGGCTAACAGGTTGGGCGCAAATGCGGTCGACATGGGCGTGCTCGTTGACAGATGGAGTGGGGGCCGTGAGTGTAACTAGAACACGTTCTAGCACGACAAGGAGCCCATGCGAACGAACCTGTGTGATGTCTTTGGCATCCAGTATCCCATCTTCGGATTCACGCCTTCGCCCGAGGTGGCGGCTGCGATCACCCGCGCGGGCGGTTACGGCGTGCTGGGCGCGATTCGCTACACCGACCCGCAGGAGCTTGAGGAAGCGCTGCAGTGGATGGACGCGAACGTGGACGGCAAGCCCTACGGCGTCGACATCGTGATGCCGCACAAGTCGGTCGGCGGCGCGGACACCGGCGCGCTGGACGCCATGATCCCCGCGCAACACCGGGCGTTCGTGGAGCAGCTGCTGCAGCGCTACGGGGTGCCGGAGCTGCCGCCGGGAGACGAGGCCGCCGGTATCGTCGGCTGGATTCACGACAACGCCCGCGCCCAGGTGGAGGTCGCGCTCGCGCACCCGATCTCGATGATCGCCAACGCGCTCGGACCGCCGCCGCCGGACGTCATCGCCGCCGCCCACGCCAAGGGTGTCAAGGTGGCGGCGCTGGCGGGCAAGGCTGAGCATGCGCGAAAGCACGTGGCCGCTGGGGTTGATGTGATCATCGCGCAGGGGCACGAGGCGGGCGGTCATTGCGGCGAGATCACCTCGATGGTGCTGGTGCCGGAGATCGTGGATGCGGTTGGCGATACGCCTGTGCTCGCCGCCGGCGGCATCGGCTGCGGGCGGCAGGTCGCGGCGTCATTGGCCTTGGGCGCGCAGGGCGCTTGGCTCGGCTCTTTGTGGCTGATCTCAAAGGAGTTTTCGGAGATGAAGGGCGCCGAGGCGCAGCTGCAGATCATCCAAGGAAAGCTCGCGGCTGCGGGGTCTTCGGACACCGTTCGCTCGAAGGTGATCAGCGGCAAACCCGCTCGGATGCTCCGCACGGAGTGGACCGAAGCGTGGACCGCCGACGGCTCGCCAGGCACGCTGCCGATGCCGCTGCAAGGCCTGCTCGTCGCGGGCGCCGAAGCGCGGATTCGTACCCACGAGGTACCCGCGCTGCTCGGCACCCCGGTCGGTCAGATCGTGGGCCGTATGAACGAGGTCATCCCGGTGGCGCAGATGATGGAGAACCTGGTCTCCGAGACGGCCGAGACGCTCGAGCGGCTGCGAAAGCTGGGCGGCTGAGCGCACGCGAGCTGACCCACCCTGCGGCAGGTGCGGACTACGGTGTGGGCGTCGCGCCTGATGTGAGGAGCGGCCGAACCACGTCGACGAGCACGTCCGTGTAACGCTCAGCGCCGGCGCGGTTCAGGTGCGCGACGTCGGCGAACAGCGACTGCTGCACCAGCTCTGGGAGCGCGCGCTCGTCCAGCGGTTCGAAAATCACGGACGCGTGCGCGGAGGCGAGCTCCTCGTAGAACGCGTACGCGCGGGTGGTGTCGGCGCGGAGGGGGCCCACACGATAGGCGGGGCCGACGATGAGCAGCGTTCGGGTGCCCGCGGCGTCGGCGGCGGCGACGAACTCTCGCAGCAGCGCCTGCGCGGTGGCGTCCATCGGGCCGTCGTAGACCAGGGGGGCGACCTCGGCGTCATCCGTCCCCGCTGGCGTGGGGTTCGGGGTCTGGTGTTCGAGCGGGAGGTATTGGTCTCGCGGCACCGCACGCCCTTGGTTCCGGACCATGCCGAACAGCTTGCTGTTGAACGGATACGACGCCGACATCAGCTTGTACCGAAGCATCGGGTCGATGCGGTAGAGCACGTCCCGCACGTCCGGATTGCCGGCGAACGGGGTCATGATCGTCGCCCGCGGGAGTCGGGGCGAGAACAGCTCGTTGGGGTCCACCTGCAGCACGATCAGCCGCGGGGGAGTGGCGTCAGCGCTGAGCACCAGGGCCTCGAGCATGCGCGCGACCGGAAGCCCTTGGCCGTCCACGCCCGCGTTGTAGACCGACAGTCCGAGCGCCTCGGACATGCGCGCGCTGTCGACGTGGCGGGAGGTGCGCGACGAGCCGAACAGGAAGATGTCGGCGTCGGCGCTGGCGATCACGTGGTTGGCGAAGCCGCCGGTGTCCCCGGTCTCCGTCCGTTCGAACAGTACACGCAACCCCCAGCCCGCGACGCGGTCCATCAGGACAGCGCCCAAGACGAAGGCGATCAGCGTGATGGCGATTCGGCGGTTCATCGGCAGTTCGGTCATCAGAATTGGAAGTAGATGAACTGCGCGCCGGTCTCGATGCCCATCGTGACCACCAGCAGCGCGAGCGCGTACCACAGCGCCCAACGGACGGGCGCGGGCAGGGTGCGAATGCGCGCGCGGAGGGAGCCATACCGACCTTGCAGCAGCTCTACCGTGAGCAGGATGCACAGGCCGACGAAGCCGTGCGCCATCGACTGCAGGTGCATGAACGGGGCCCCGGTGGGCACCGCGTGGCTCAGAATCTGTAGCGCCTCCGGCAGCGTCGCCGCGCGGAAGAACACCCAACTCACGCACACCAGGTGGAACGTGATGATCACGCGGACCACACGCACCAGCTTGGGCGGGATGCCGAGCCGTTCGTTGAGCGCGTCGCGGTAGGGCAGGGTGAACCGGGAGACGGTGAGCATGACGCCCTGTAGCGTGCCCCAGATGATGAAGTTCCAGGACGCGCCGTGCCACAGCCCGCCGATGACCATGGTGATCATCAGGTTGCGATACGTGAGCAACTCGCCGGCGCGGTTGCCGCCCAGGCTGATGTACAGATAGTCGCGCAGCCAAGTGGACAGCGAGATGTGCCAGCGGCGCCAGAATTCGGTGATCGACGCCGAGAAATACGGGCGGTCGAAGTTGCGCATCAGGTCGAAGCCAAGCACGCGCGCCGCGCCGATCGCCATGTCGGAGTAGCCGGAGAAGTCGCAGTAGATTTGGAACGCGAAGGCGTACGTGGCCAAGATGAGCGTGACACCCGAGTGTTGGCCCGAGAACCCGTAGACGGAGTCCACGTAGACGCCGAGTCGGTCTCCGACGACGACCTTTTTGAACAGGCCCCACGCCATGAGCTGCAGCCCGTCGCACACCCGTGCGTAGTCAAAGTGCTGCCGCTCTCGGAACTGCGGGAGCAGGTGCGCGGCGCGCTCGATCGGGCCGGCGACCAGCTGCGGGAAGAAGGCGACGTATAGGGCGAAACGCCCAAAGTGGCGCTCCGGCGCGAGCGTGCCCCGGTAGATGTCGATCGTGTAGCTGAGCGTCTGGAACGTGTAGAACGAGATGCCCACGGGGAGCAGCACGTTGAGCTCCGGGACCTGATATTGCACACCGGCCCACTGGGCGAGCAGCGCCATGTTCTCGTGAAAGAATCCCCAGTATTTGAACGTGAACAGCATCCCCAGGTTGATCGCCAAGCTGACGAGCAGCCCCGCCTTCTTCTTCCGCGCGCTCGGCTGATCCTGAATGTACTGACCGACGAAGAAGTCGATGACGGACGAGAACGCGATGAGGAACGCGTAGCTCGCGTTCCACTTCATGTAGAAGGCGTAGCTCGCCACGAGCAGGATGGCCCACCGAAAGCGCGCGGGCACCGCGAAGAACGCGATCACGACGCTCAAAAAGAACGCCGCGAATTCAAGCGAATTGAAGATCATAGGCCCCCTCAACAGTGCGCCACCGGCGGGCGACTAGAAGGGGGCGCTACCGTCACACGTTCCGAGCACACGAATCGACTGGCCGGCCGAATATGCGCCACAGGCGTTACCGTACTCCTCTCCGTCACACCCGCAAACGGGGTCGAACTGCATGGTGCACATCTCCGGAATGGGGGTGCAGACGCCCGGGTCCGCTTCGCCGCAGGTCTCGTCGGCGAACAGGCAGAACGCGCCGTCACCACAGACGGTCTCGGCGTCGTCGAGGGTGCAGTGGACGGGGCCGTCGGTGGGCGCGGGCTCAGTCGGCGCGGGCTCGGTCGGTTGGCTCGTGGCCTGCGTGGTCGCTTCTTCGGCCGGCGCCGCTTCGACCGCCTGTGCCGAGACGCCTTCGAGCGCCTCTGGGGCGTCCGTGGTGTCGCTGGCGCCGCTCGCGCAGGCCGTCAGGAGCAGCCCGCTTGCCAGCATGGCGCCACAAAGGTGGCGAGAAAACGAGGCGGGAGACGTAGATTTCATCATGGCGTCAGATTGAATCTGAGGAATCGTCCGTGCACGCCACCGGCGCGCTTTTCATGCGGAGTGCGCTCCGACTAGTCTATTCGGACGCCTCGGAGAACCTTCAACCGATTCTATCTTGCGCATCGCGTTCATCAGCAACTGTCATCTCGTCGACCGTTACGCCATTCGCGAGATTGCGCGTCACTGGCAGGTCGTGGGCATCATGCAGCCCACCGCTCGGTCGGTACCGGCGGCCAAGAAGCCCTCGCGCACCGCGTTGCTCACCAAGGTGCGTCGCGTGGCCGAGCAAAAGGTCTACGACGTCTACTACGCCCATATGAACCGTGTGATGGGCGACGCGCTGTACGGCGGCGAGGAGCCCGGCCTGCCGGTTGAGGTCACGAAGATCCCGCGCGACCTGCTGCACAAGCCGCTGGGTTTGGAGACCATGGCCAGCTGGTACCCGGACGTGATCATCGTGTCCGGCGCGCCCATCCTCAAGCCGAGCCTGTACACCCTCGCGCCGCAGGCGGTGAACCTGCACCTCGGCATGTCGCCGGACTACCGCGGGGAGCACACGCTCTTCGTTCCGCTCCTGCGCGGCGACTATGAGCGCATCGGCGCGACACTCCACCGGCTCGACGTGGGCGTGGACACCGGCGCTGTGCTCGCCCGCGTGTTCCCCGAGCTGGAGCCGAGCGACGACGAGACCACACTCATGGTCAAGAGCCTGCAGATGATCGTGCGCGCGCTCACCGACTTCCTCCGCGCGAGCGAGACTGGCCGCACCGATCACACTTCGGGCGGGTTCCCACAGATTCGCGAGACCGGCCTGTTCGGCACACCGCCCGCAGGTTTCAACATTCGGTACTTGGACCGGACGCTCCGCGACGACGTGGTCTTCCACGCGCGGCGAGCGCTGGGCTTTGGCCCGCTTCCGCGCTCACCGCGTGTCGAGATCTTCTACTGACCTCGGCCTAGGCTGCGCTCCCGGGTTCGCGACGATTCGCCCGACCCGAGAGCGCAACAGCACACCCTACTTGGCGTACTCGGACTCGCGGTACATCACGAACGAGTCGGCGATGACCTTCTTGGCTTCGTCGAGGCCGAGCGGGGCGTCTACTTCGACACCTTTGCCTTCCAAGATCTTGTAGTCATTGAAGAACTGCTCGATCTCGCGAAGCATGTGCTTCGGCACGTCTTCGAGCTTCTGGTAGTCCGAGAAGACCGGATCGTTCACGCAGACCGCGATGATCTTGTCGTCCACGCCCTTGTCGTCCGTCATGTTGAGGACGCCCACCGCGCGCGCCATCACGACGCAGCCCGGCACGAGGGGGACCTGGCACAGCACGAGCACGTCGAGCGCGTCGCCGTCACCACACAGGGTCTGCGGGATGAACCCGTAGTCGGCCGGGTAGTGCACGGCGCTGTGCAGGACGCGGTCCAGGAAGAGCAGCCCGGTGTCCTTGTCGATCTCGTACTTGTTCTTCGAGCCCTTGGGGACTTCGATGACAACCGGGAAAGAGACGTCGACCTTAGTTTCGTCGACCGCGATGTCGTGCCATGGGTGCATGCGAGCTCCGGAGTTTAGAGTTGCCAGCAGCGGTGCGGGCGTTGGTGAGAGAAGTCTTTCGGGACCGTCGAATCCGTGATCTCGTCGGCGTAGATACGCGTATCGAGTTTGAACTTTCGTCGATTGGTCGAGAAATACGCGAGCGCGTCGGGCGCCATGACTCCGCGCACGAGGTCGATCAACGCAGCGTGGTCCCGCTGAACGTCGAACGTGTCCGTCATGCGCTTGGAGTTTGAAAACGTCGGCGGGTCTACCACAATCAGGTCCCAAGTCCGGCCCTGATTGCGTGCGTCACGCAGAAAGTCGAACGTATCTGCGCGGATACGGTCATCGCGCCCGTCGCCCAGTCCGTTCAGATCCAGGTTGCGCCGGCCCCACGCGAGGTACGTGTTGGACAGGTCGACCGTGGTCACGCGGGAGGCGCCGCCCGCCACCGCATACACGCTAAAGCTGCCCGTGTACGCGAACAGATTCAACACCCGCTTGCCCTCGGCCTCGTCGCGCACGCGCGCCCGCAGACGTCGGTGATCGAGGAACAGACCGGTGTCCAGGTAGTCGTCCAGGTTGACCAAGAACTTGAGGCCCTGCTCGCTCACCTCGAGCTCGCGCCCCGTGTCGGCCACGCGTTCGTACTGCGCCAGGCCGGCCTGCCGTTCGCGCCGCTTGGAGTGCACGTGGTGGCGCGGAATGCCGAACACGGCCGCGACCACGTCGAGGATTTCGTCGAACCATGCATCGCCCAGCGCCTCGACTTCGCGTGAGAACCGCTGGTCCGCCACGTGCACGCGCGAGCCGTACACGTCCACGAATACGGGGACCTCGGGGATATCGCGGTCGTACACACGATAGGCCTCGGTCGGCACCCGTGCGGCCCATTTCCGCCAGCGCGGGAGGGTCTTCCGCAACCGGTTGGCGAACATTTCGTGATGCTGATTGGAGGCGGTCATGTCGAACTCGGACGCGAGGGAGTTTGCGCCTACATCAACGGGCGCCGCAGCGCTACCCCGCGCGGGGCTACGAGCGGGCTCCGCGAATCACCCGCGACGCCACTCAGAATCCGCGTCGGCCGGTTGGCAGCCTCCCGTCGAAGTGCTAGCTCAATGCCACGTGGTCGCTGCACCACGCTATTTCACAGACGATGGGAGATACGCATGACTTACAAGATTGAAGAGATCGAAGGCATTGGCGAGACGTACGGCGTCAAGCTCAAGGACGCCGGCATCGCCACCACGGACGACCTGCTCGCCAAGTGCGCCGATAAGAAGGGCCGCGCTGCGATCGCAGAAGCCACCGGCATCGCCGAAGGCCACATCCTGAACTTCGCCAACATGGCGGACCTCATGCGCGTGTCCGGCATCGGCAAGCAGTTCGCAGAGCTGCTCAAGGCCGCTGGCGTGGACACCATCAAGGAGTTCCGCACTCGCAACGCAGCGAACCTCGCCGCGAAGGTCGCAGAAGTGAACGAAGCCCGCAATCTCGCCAAGTCCACGCCCGTCGAGTCGCAGCTGCAAGGCTGGATCGACGCCGCGAAGGAAATGGAACCGCTGATCACGCACTAGTAAGGCCCCGCCTTGCCGGTGCGCGTGCACCTCAGGACCCCCTCGAAACGGAATGCTATGAGAGAGGTCGAAACCGAGGTGGAACGCGCGGATGCGCTCATTCGGACGATTTGCAGTCAGTTCCCCGAGCGCCGCGCCTGCTCCGCGGATGAACGGGGCGCTCAAGAGTGCGTCCGCGATACCCTCGCGGACGTGCCCGGCGCCGAGGCCAAGTTCGAGCGCTTTCGCTGGAACTACAGCCTGTACAGCACCATGGCGCTGCACTTCGGGCTCGCCACGTTTGGCGCTCTCATCGCGCCCACGTTCCCCGCCGCGGGCGCCTTTGTGCTCGCGCTCGCGGGCATCTCGTACTGGGCCGACTCGTCCCGGAACGGCCACATTCTACGCAGTCTGCAGCCGCGCGGCGATTCGCAGAACCTGCTCGTCACGCTGCCGGCGACTGGCGTCAAAAAGCTGCGAATCGTGCTGATCGCGCACGTCGACGCCGCGTTCACCGGCTGGATCTTTGACCCCAAGACCCTCAAGCGGGCCGGGGGAGGGCGCACCGGCGAAAGGCAGCCGTACTTCGCCCGCAGCTTGGAGATGACCATCGACGCCATCTTCATCCTCGCGCTGCTCGCGCTCGGCCGCTCGTTCGGTTGGATCGGCGGCCCGTGGCTGCGCGCTGTCGAACTGCTGCTCACGATCCCGCCGTTCATCGCCTTCCTCGTGAACCTCGACGTGGTGCGCCGAGACCACGTGGTCCCGGGCGCCGCCGACAACCTCAGCGGCGTGGCCTGTTGCGAGACCCTGCTGCGGCGGTTCGCGAAGCAGCCGTTCGAGGACGTGGAGCTCGTGTTCGCGTTCACCGGCGCCGAGGAGGCCGGTACAGGCGGCGCGTGGGCGCTCGCCAAGGCGCACAATCAAGAGTGGGACACGCGCGACACCGTCGTGCTCGGCGTGGACACGGTCTGCAACGGCGAGCTGCGTTGGTTCCTCGACGGCGAGATGGACCGCATCCCCGTGGCTGGCTGGCTCGAGAACCTGCTCCGCCGCACCGCGGCTTCGGACCCGCGCTTCGACGGCACCCGTCCGTTCGAAATCCCCGCCGGCGCGACGGACGTGATGCCGTTCTTGGCGCGCGGCTACACCGGCGTGACCGTCGGCTGCACCGACGTCGAGTATGGAGCGCCGCGACACTACCACCACCCGACCGACACCCCGGACAACCTCGACCCCGCCGAGGTGATCCTCGCCGCGGATTTCGTCGAGCAGTTGATCCACGAGGTGGTGGCGTTCCGAACCGCGTAGCCTCGAACGAAGCAGCGCAGAGCGGCGTCACCGCCCGACGATGAGACAGCCTGCCACCACCGACTCGTGGCGGATGGCCTCCGCACGCTACGCACCGCTGGGCGGCATGTAGGGCATTGTATCCGCCGACCCGGCGCGGTATGTGTGTACCACTGTACAACCCTCAACCAAGGGCGCCCCGGTGACCGCTCAAAGCGATATCACCCCATTAGACGTAGCGGACGCGAGCGCGTTCGAACTCACCGATCTCGGGACGTGCTCGTATTTGGACGCCCCGATCGAACGTGCGGCAGCCTCGCGGTGGGCCGTGCCGGAACGCGCGCCGGTGTTGCGCAGTCATGTGAATTCCCCGCACGATTCCGGCGCTCTGCCCTCGCTCATCGTGCAGGGTTCGGCGTCCTCCGCGGCACAGACGGCCGCACCCAATGCGGCCAAACGCCTTGTCTCCGGCCCGTACGAGCGCAGCTCCGCCGACCTGGTGCGTGACGGCTTCGACTCCGAGACGGCGCTCAGCGCGGACACCGTGCCCGCAGTCACACCGCAGCGGCGATTCGAAGAGTCTGAGCCCGAGTCCGACTCCGCCCGTCGCGCAGCCGACCGCCTCGACGCCGCGCTATTGGACTTCGTGGGCGAGACGCACGTCCGCAGCCCGAACGAAGCGCTTGAACTCATCTACGGCGCTGTCTTCGACCCCGAGGCACGCGCCGCCGAGTTTAAGCAAAGCGAGCGCGAGCGCATCTCGAGCGGAAACCATCGGGCGGTCGTTGATGAAGCCGCCCCGTCATTTAGCTGGGACGACGACGCGTTGGACGCCCCCATCGACCCCGAGGACGTCCGCCGACGCCTCGGCTCGCGTGCCGTCGGCGTACCTCAGGCGGCGATCATGCGTCGCGCCAAGAGTCGCGGCCCCAAGTAGACCCGGCTCCCTCCGATTGTGCAGTGAGCGCACGGGTCGTCGCTAGTTCGGGTCTTCCATGCGCATCGCCATGCCGACCGTCATCGACATGTCCGCGGTCTCGCCTTCCGCCGAGTAACGCAGCGTCGATTCGGTGTTCATCGCGAACGTGCCCGTAGGCATGGCGCGGTCGAGGCGGACGAGCATCACGCCTGAGCCCGAACCCGTGTGCGAGACAAGCTCGGCCGTCGCGGTAGGCGGCAGCTCCGGCAACTCAAGGAACTGGTTGTCCGCCGACTGAGAGATCGTCGACGCGATGCGGGCGGTGGTCCCTTCCAGGCTCACGAGCTCGTAGATGACCGACTGCTGGATCGCCATTCCTGACGCCACGACCTCCATGGTCGCCGACCAGCGCGCGCCCACGCCGACCGGCTCAACCGGGAACGGCACAACGGACTGCTGCGCCGTCTGCACCGTCGACTCGAGCATCTGACGCATCTGCGGATCGGTGGTGTCGCTAAGGTCGAACTCCGACCGGATCAGGTTGCCGCGGTCGTCGATGACCATGGTGCCGCGAATCTCGCCAACCGCCGAGATCGCGGACGCCAGGGCGGCGGCCACCGCGGGGTCGACGGTGCTGTTCGGGTCCTCGACGATGCTCATGTTGCCGCCAGAAAAGACGAACGTCAGGTGGCCCGCGTCGTCGACGCTCGGCGTGCGCACGGCCGCGTTGGTGCGGATCGTCGGCATCGCCTGGTCGAACGTCTGCCCGCCCATGCCCATGCCCATCGTCGTGTCCATATCCATCTGCACGACCTGTTCGGCGACCGCGCCCAAGTCGTACCGAAGCGGTGCCAGCGGCTCCGCGCCGGGCGACAACAGCTGCAACTCTACGGAGGACGTGACCGGCGGAGCCTCTTGCGCGACCGCGGAGCCCGCGAAGAGGGCGATCAGAGAAAATGCGAGCGTGAATCGGAGCATCGAATCAGGGGGAATAAGGGGATCTCCGCGAGCGTAGCGACTGCGCGCCGCGCTGCCCACAGATTGACGCGCTGCGGCATCAAAAAAGATGCGCTTACATGCACTCCGGATGTGTTCGAGCAGGAGTCCTACTGCTACGGTCGACGTTCGCCCGAACGAATCTCTCCTGCTCGTTCGGGTGTGTAAACCAAGCTCATGCCGGGTTCGGACGTAATTGTAAGTGTCCGAGTTGGAAGGGCTTTTGAACCCCAGTTCCGTGTTAAAGTATCAATCGGATTTTGTCCGCGCGTCACTCGCCGTCTTGGTGTGTGCCGTCTTCTCAGCGTTCGCGATCAACTGCGCCGAGTCTCCAATAGAACCCCCGGCAGGCACGTCTCATTCCGCTGATTTTGAATCGACTTCGGCGAGCTTGGTGTACGAGCACGAGGCCGGATATTGCGAAGACGAAGACGAGTTCGGAGTGCCGTACGCCCCCGCACGACCTGTGTGGAGCGACCTCGACGGTAGCCACTACGACGGCATCGTTCATTCGAACGGCGCGCAGTCGATTCGCTACCCGGACTACCAAAACGTCTCGCACAACCTCGCGATTCTGGAGTCGCTGCAGTTCTTGCTGTCGACCGTCCAGAACATGAGCTCCAAGGTGGAGTCGGCGCAGACGTTCCTCGAGGAGGAGCAGTACCTCGACGCGGCCTACGGCGCGATCCCGCAGGTCGATGGACATTGCGTTTGCCTCACCGGCAGCTGCGACCCCGACACCGTGTTCGCACAGGCTGAGTCAGTCGTGAACGACCTGGTGGACGTCCACAATATCGAGCAGCTGCTCACCGACTATCTCACCCAGAAAGTCGACGCGACCATCACGGACCTCACCGACCTCCTCACCTACTTCGAGGACCTGATCGACCCCAGCGGTGGCCTCGCGACCACGCTGGAGCAAGCGATCTACGACGCCATCGAAGACGAGATCGCGGCTGCCGAAGCCAACATGATCGGCCCCGTCGCCGACGCCTGTGACCCCACCACCTGGGGCAACCCGGCAGAGCTCGCCGACGCGATCGAAGCCGCCGTCGTGCAGGCCGTCAACGACCTCGAAGCGGACCTCAGCGACGACTTCAACACCGTGCGCGCTGCCGTGTTGCTCGCCATTGTCACGCCGGGCGCTGTCCTCACGCAGCTCAAAGCCGACATTGAGATCATCAAGAGCTACTTCGAAGGCGTCGACTCGTTTGCGGACCTCGTGAACATGGATTGGGCCAAGCTCGTCTCCACGCTCGAGGACATGGTGCCCTTCTATGAGGGCGTCGCCAACAACGTGCAGGCCGCCATCGACGACGTCACCGGCGTTTGGGAGGACCTCGGGAACTACGTCACACGCGTCGAGAACCTCGGCGACGAAATCCAGACCCTCGTGCTCGACGAACTCGAGGCATTCGGCGGCGACGCAGAAGCCTGCCACGACGCCCTCGTCGACGCCGCGTCGTACCTGGTCGGCTACTCCCCGACCGACTTTGTGGACGGCCTCGCCGACGCGCTCGAAGCCATCATCGAAGGCGTCTGGAACGACGCCCGCGCCCGCGTCGAAGCCACCTGGCAGAGCATCGAAGACCGCATCACCGGCATCGGCCTCGAAGACGGCCTCGCGCTCTGGGACATCTACATCGGAGACGCCCGCTCGATCATCGCGTCAGCCCTCGAAGATTGCTACATGCGCGGCACGCGACCGGAGTGTTACGACCTCTGTAACGCCAGCGCGGGCGACGATTTCATCTGGATGCCCGTCGACTTCCTCCAAGACCCGGAGGCCCTCGCCGCCGGTGCCGCGTCTGGCGCCCTGTTCGCGTTGGAGCAAACCGGCTGGCTCGACGACATCCGCGAGTGGGTACAGACCCAAATGGAGTCCGACCTCGGCGGCGCGTTCAGCGCGGTCCTCGGCTTCCTCGGCGACTTCGCGGCCGCCATCCAAAAGGTCATCGAGTTCCTCGGCGACGCCTTCGACTACGTCGACCTGTTCACGGAAGGCTACCACCTGGGCGCCTACAGCGACCTCCGGCCTGACCTCCACATGTGCGTCGCCTACTACGGCCACGGCGCCTACGCGCAGATGGGCGCGCTCGGCGGAGACACCTTCTCGATCGGCGCACGCTACTCGTCGCACAACCTCTCCGAGCGTCACCGCGTGCAGTTCCGCAGCGGCGGCTTCGCGGTCAGCGCGTTCGGCTACGACCTGAGCCTCGCGCCCGGCATCGAGTTCAACACGCAGATGGACGGATGGCGCCTCTGGGATCAGACCCGCCCGTTCGGCATCCCGATGAACGCCACCATCGACCCGGCCACCGTCGCGCGTCTCGACGTGTTCAACGTGGTCCCCATGGACCGCTACCCGTTCGGCTTCGCCACCGGCGTCCCGATGGCCGCGCAGCCGGTCCCCGTCGGCTCGTTCTTGGTCCGCGACCTGTACCCGTCGCGTCCGGCGCCGTTCGGCACGCCGCAATGGCCCCGCCCGACCGTCGACGCCCCATGGGAGGGCAGCTCGGTCGCCGTCATGTCGCTCGGCCTGAACCTCGAGTTCACGTGGCCGTCCGATGGCCCGGAGTACTTTGAGCTCCCGGCCATCCCGATCATCCCCGGCATCCTCGTGGTCATCCCGTCGTTCGGCATTCAGCTCGGCGTCGGTTGGGTCCACGAGACCAGCCTGATGCTCGACCGCGTGCAGGAGATGGTGAACCAGAACATCCCGCCCGCGATGCACCTCGACTCCGATGACTTCGGCCGTGACATGCACGCGATGCAGGCGCCCGACCTGACGGCGGACAACCAAACGTTCGCGTTCGTCGAGCCCTCCATCGCCATCGAGGCGTTCCTCGGCTTCAAGATCTGGAAGATTAAGGTGGGCGCCGGCGCCCGCGTCGCGCTCTCGGTCAACATCCGCCCGGCGGGAACCGGCGGCGTGGTCGATATGAACGCGGCCCTGGCCGACGCGCTGACCAACTCCAACCCCCCGGCCGACGCGCCCTGCGAGCCCGTGTGGGACTGGCAAAACACCTACGAGTGCAACAACACCAGCTACCCCGAGTCCGACGGCGACTACTCCTGCTCGCCCAGCGAAGGCGTGGCATCGTGCTGCATGAAGATCGAGATCGTCACCTCCGAAGGCACCCAGGGCTACTCGCTGTGTGTCGACGACTGGACCGGCATCACCGCCGAGTACTGCGAGTACTTGAACATCGCGGACGCGGGCATCGATGACGCGCGCGATATCGTAGAGGGCCTCCCGGGCTTCCTCTCCGGCCTCAAGAATCGCCTGCTCAACCTGATCGACGCCGCGCGCGCCGTTCACATGGAGTCCGAGTGGCGCGCTGACGCCAGCTGCGCGCAGCAAGACTGTGGCGGCGAGAAGTTCGAAGAGGTGTTCACCACCGGTGGCCTCAACGTGCAGTCGCTCTCCGAGTGCGAGCAGTTCGGTACGTGCACGCTGCCCGACGGCTCGGTCTTGTATGACGTGTCGTCCGCCGATTGCGAAGTCGGTGTCCCCGCCGGCTGGCGTGACGTGTCGACCGCGGAGGACACCACCTGCGCCATCGACGCCGACGGCCAGCTCATCTGCTGGGGCGTCGAAGATTACCGAGAGATCAACGCGGTCACCACCGAGTACTCACAAGTGTCCACCAACCAGCGGTACGTCTGCGCCATTCGCTCGAGCGACTCCGGCGTCGACTGCTTCCGGTTCGTCGACGGGTTTGTCTCGAACCAAGTCAGAGCTGTCCCCCGCGATTCGCGATTCTCCATGATCGCGACGGGCGAGGCGCACGTCTGTGGCTTGCGCACGGACTCACGGATCGAGTGTTGGGGAGGTTCCTACAACTACGCGACGCCGGCGGGAGTCGCGCCCGAGGACGAGGGCTACCAAATGGTCGAGTCGGGCTACAACCGCTCGTGCGCCATCGACGCAGAGGACCGCATCGTCTGCTTCGGCGAGCGCTACGGGCTGGAGTACCTGTTCGGCGACGAGCGCTTCATGGACGTGAGCATGAGCTTCGACCTGGGCGTGTGTGGACTGTCCGTGGACGGCGAGGTGACCTGCGCGCAGATGAACCCTGAGGGCGGCTTCGGCGACGGTACCGGCTACTGCAACGCCGAGCGTTACGGTCGCGCTCCCCGTGGCCCGTTCGAGACGATCGAAGACCAGGGCGCCTGCTCGGTCTGTGGTTCACGCGCCGATGGTTCCGTGGAGTGCTGGGGCGAAACGCCGCTCGCGCCCACGTTCTCCGGCCCGATCGACTTCATCGCAGGATACTCGCACGCGTTCCCGAACCCCGGAAACCCGCTGCGCCACGCCCGCTCGCTGTGCGCCATCCTTCGGGACGGCAACCTCGAGTGTCTGGGCGCCAACCGCGAAGGCTTCCCGGACGTCGAGGCCACCGAGTCGGGCATCTTCTCCGCGTACACCTGCCGCACGACCACCACGCCGGAGCTTACCGGCTGGACCGGCGACGGCTGTCACCCGCTGCAGCACGGCTTCCCGTCGGCATGCGGATGCGAGACCGACGACAACTGCGCCAGCGGCGAGACCTGCGACGGCGGCCAGTGCACCACGGGAAGCTCCAGCTTCTCGTGCATGTGCGGTCCCGGCAACTCCTGCCCCAACGGTCGCACCTGCGCCAACGGTGCGTGCTTGCTTGAGTGCACGTCCGACACCGACTGCGCTGCCGGCCGCGAATGCGTCGCCGGTGGATGCGCGCCGCCGCACGGAATCCCCACCACGGAGGAGATCCTCTGGGGCATGACGAACGTCACCGCGCCGGCCCACCTGATCTCGACCTACGCCATGAGCGACATCCTCGCGACGCTCACCCTCTCGGTGAACCTCTACGTGGAGCTGTCCTTCAAGCTGTTCGGTCGCGAGCGGAAGTGGCGCATCTTGGACTGGAACCGCGGCTGGGACCTCGGTTCGCTCTGGAAGGGGTGGTACCAGCCCGGCCTCGAGGCGCTGTACCAGGACGAGTGCTCGAACCCGTCGCTCAACGAGCCGGTCACCAACCGGTTCCCGCGCTCGCTCACCTCGAACCCGTATGACAACGCGTTCGACGCGACCGGCCTGACCGCCGCGCTCGGCATCTGCCCCAACGGCGGCGTGTGCCGCTACGGTGATCCGCTCCCCGCCTCGCAGACCAGCCCCGAAGACTACACCCGCGGCAACGTGGGCGACGTCGACGAGTTCCTGACCTACTGCTTGGACGACTACCCGGACCACATGGAGAACCCGGAGCACTCGACCAACGAGGGCATCATCGACGGCATCGTGGACACCTACGAGTTCGGCTACAACACCGCGCTCGAGATCTACGCCCGCAACCAGTTCTGCGTCGATGGCGTGCTCTGGGATGAATGGCTCGCCGGTCTGGAGCCCACCGTGGAAGCCGACGGCACCGTCTCGGACTTCGGCCTGCTCGAAGACTACGACTGCGCCTACGACGACCCGGTCACGGGAAGCACGTACACGTTCGAGTGTGGCGAGATCACACAGAACATGCTCGCCATCTGGGGCTGCCTCGATACCGGCGCCAGCCTGCCGGCCAACCTGTTGGCCAGCAACTTCCCCGGCCTCGTCATCAGCGACCCGGTACATGGTAACATCTTCGACCTGGACGCCATCTTCACGGCGCTGCCGGACAACGACCCGATCTACGGAGCGGGCGCGTCGTTCGACCTCAACCTGGCGAACATGATCGCAACGTACCGCGACTACGACTCCGGTTTCCCGGTGCCCATGTCGAACGTTGGCTCCAAGTGGCTGCAGCAGGTGGATGCCTGCCTGAGCGACCGCTTCGACGACCCCGCCGAGTCCGCGTGCGAGTGCACCGAGGACTCCGACTGCAACCAAGACGGTGGTGAGCGTTGCTTCGGCGGTGTGTGTGAGCAGCCGCTCTACGACTCGCCGGACGACACCGATCCAGAGTGGGTCCAGGCCTTCTGCCCCATCGTCTACCTCGACGCCGACATCGGCCTCTGCTGCGGTGACGGCATCATCCAGACCAGCACGGTCGAGGGTGGTTACAGCGAGGCATGTGACGACGGAATCGACGGCAGCGACGCCTGCACTCCGCAGTGTGAAGTCATCGACAGCGCTCCGGCCGGCGCTTGCTGTGCCGGCGACGGCGTCTGCTACGAGAATCTCTCGCCGGACGCGTGCGAGGCGCAGGGCGGCTCGTTCAACGCCGGCCAGGATTGCCTCTCGCTCGACTACTGTGAAGAGGACGACGGCGGCGGCGACCCGGACCCGATCGGCGCGTGCTGTACCGAGGCCCGGTGTCTCGAGGGACTCTCGGAAGCCCGCTGTGACGTGATCGGCGACTGGAACGAGGGACTGCGATGTGCCGACGTGGACTTCTGCGAGGACACCATCGTTCGGTTCGGCGCATGCTGCGCCGACGGCACGTGCTACGAGAACATCTCGGACGCTGAGTGTGACCCGCGCGGAACCCACTACCCGGACCAGTCCTGCGCGGCGATCGACTACTGCGCTGACGACGCGCCCACCGGTGGCTGCTGCCTCCCGAACGGCACCTGCAGCGAGGGCGTGACGGAAGCGTCGTGCGACATGTTCGGCGGCTTCTGGGCCGACGGAACCCCGTGCTCGGGCATGGAGTGTGCCGGCCCGCAGGTCGGCGCGTGCTGCACCGCGACAGGCTGCCTCGACTCCGCTTCGGCGGAACGATGCGAAATTGCCGGCGGATTGTGGAACCCGTCCGAGTCCTGCGCGGATGTGAACTACTGCCGCGAGGAGCTTCCGGTCGGCGCGTGCTGCACCGGCGACGCTTGCTACGACGACATCGAGGAGCGCACCTGCGAGCGCCTGCGCGGCGAGTGGAGCGAGGACGAGGCCTGCACGGAAATCGACTGCGCGGCCGCCGACTCGGGCGCGTGCTGCATCGACGGCGCCTGCATCGAAGCGCTCCCCCAAGAGAAGTGCGACGATGAAGGCGGCGACTGGAACAGCGGCTCATCTTGTGCCGACGTCGACTACTGCCGCGAGCTCGAGCCGGTCGGCGCGTGCTGCACCGGCGACGCTTGCTACGAAGACGTGGACGCCCGCACCTGCGAGCGCCTGCGCGGCGATTGGAGCGAGGGCCGTGGCTGCGCCGACATCGACTGCGAAGCGGCCGACAAGGGCGCGTGCTGCCTCGAAGGCGGGTGCATCGAGGACATCGACCAAGAGAAGTGCGAGGCGGAGCGTGGTGACTGGAACGGCGGTTCGTCCTGCGAGGACGTGAACTACTGCCGCGAGGTCGTCGTGCTCGGCGCGTGCTGCAACGGCCGTGAATGCTTCGACGAGGTCGACGCCCAGTTCTGCGAACGGGTCGGCGGCCGATTCAACGAAGGCGCCGAGTGCGCCGAGCTCGAGTGCGGCTCGGACCTGCCGCCCGTGGGTGGCTGCTGCTTGCCCAACGGCTTGTGCATCGACGCCTTGACCGAGTCGCAGTGCACGGAAGAGGGCGGAAGCGGCTGGCGCGAAGGAACGGAATGCGCCGACTGCGGATGCGTCCCGGAGATCGACACCGCCTCGCCGCCCAAGGGCTGCGCAAGCGCCGGCGGAAGCCTGCCGCTCGGCGGCGTCTGGATGCTCGGACTGGTGGGGCTGGCAATGCGCCGGCGCCGCTAGGTCCCGCGCCGAACCGGCAACGCTAGAGAGCTGACCAACCTGAGGTCTCTGCACCGAATGCCCCTTCCTGGGCGAAGTCGAAGGACAGGTTCAACCTGCCTAGCGTTCTGATTGACGCGATCTGGACGGCTATCGGTAGATTGCATGCCACACGCGTCCAATTGGTTCGCTCTCCTAGGTCCCGCCGAACCGGCAACGCCTCGGCCCGAAAGGGCCCCAAAACGACAAACGCCCCGCAGTCTGCACTGCGGGGCGTTTGTCGTTCGTGCGAGAAGACTACTTCTTGCCGAACAGACCACCGACCTGGCCCATGATGTCCGCGACAGCGCCCTTGGCGTCGCCACCACCGAGCTTGTCCATCGCCGCGCCCTTCATGGCGTCCATGGCCGCTTCCTTGAGCGCCTTCACGGTGTTCGGACCGACAACGCCGTCCGTGCTCAGGCCAGCCTTGGCCTGGAACGCCTCGACGGCCGCCTTGGTCTTGGCACCGAAGATGCCGTCGGCCACGCCCGGATCAACGCCGACTTTCTTCAGCGCGTCCTGGAGCATCGCGATCTTGTCGCTCGAGGTGCCTTCTTTCAACAGTTCGCCCTTGAGGCTTTCGAGAATATCCATGGGGGTCTCCTAGTGGTGGGTATGGGTGTAGGGAGGCTGTACGCCAATGTATCGCCCTCCCTGCGTCACGCCGCGCATGGCGTGTGCGCCGACCCTATGGTCGGAACCGCGGATGCGCAACGGCGAAGCGATGAGCCCGCGCCGTGGCCCCGTTGGGTGCGCTGGCAGCAGAGCGCGCGTCGGAACAAAAAGACGCGACCAAGCGCGGGGGCGTGGAATAGGTTCGCGCCGTTCGCACATCTACCAACCAGCTGACCTTAGCGATGAAACGCCTGACGTGTTGCGGACATGCTGTACCTCGAACATCAGTTAAAACTTCGCTTTGGAATCGACCTAGATCAGGTCCTCCCGGCCGGTACCTAGTGCTGTTTCGGGTAGCGTTGACGGTATGCGAAGGGGTGGTTAGGGGAGTTTCCGCCCCTTCGCATGCCGGACGCTGATCGGCTGCGGCCGTCGGCTTCGACTACCGGCGGGCGTCGGCTTCGCCATTGAGCACGCCACGAGACGCTCGCGTAACACCCATCGGCTCATGCGCGCTCTCGCCCTCACGTTCCCCCTTCTTCTGGCTGCGGCCGGCTGCAACACCGCCACCGCGGAGACCTCGACGCCTGCCAACCAGCAGGTCGTCATGGGCGGTGCACTCGTCGCCGCGGCAGGTGATGAAGCCGCCTCGGGCGATGCCCCCGCGCCCACCTCGGCGCCCACGTCCGCTCCCACCGAAGAAGCGGGCGAGCACGGCGAAAACTCCGCCGCAGCGAATGACCGACCCGGTCCGCTCGCGCCGGGTGAGACCGGACACTACGGCGCCGAGTTTACCCTCAGCGGCCAGCCGCGCGAGCTGTCGGACGCCCTTGAAAACTGCGTCGGCACGGGCATCCCGTGTTGGACCAAGGGCACCGTCGACACCGTGTGCCAGATGAGCGGATGCTGGTTCACCGTCACCGCGCCGGACGTCGACGCCGTCGTCCGCATCCGTATGCAAGACTACGGCTTCTTTGTGCCGCGCAACGCGATGGGCGCGGAGGTCGTCTTCCAAGGGCTGCTCGAGCTCGTCGAGGTCCCCGTCGAGCAGGCGCAGCACTACGCTGATGATGAAGCCGCCGCCGGTGGCGAAGCACGCGAAGTGACCGCGCCCGAGCGCACCTACGCGTTCACCATCACCGGCGCGCGCATCACCGCGCCGGAAAGCTAGCGGTGAGCCAGGCTCCGCGCGGCGACGTGTGGACGCAAAACGTAGAAGCCCCCGCGGGTCGTTCCAGCGGGGGCTTCTGCGTTTCGCGGCCGCGACGTGACTTGCGCGACGTCGTCGGCCAGCGTGAGCGCTAGACCGTCAGGAAGTCGACGTACTCGCCGTGGGTCAGGCAGTGCGCGTAGATGCGTACCGTGTCGCCGGGGCCAACGTCGTCGGGCAGCGCGGCCAAGTAGATGGTGTTTTTGCCGGAGTTCTCGGTGATGTCGCCGCCGCCAAACACCGCGTACGCGCCCGTGGAGCCTTCGCCCAGGCCAGGCCACTCGGCGTATGTCGATTGCGACTCGTCAGCCTCGCCGTCGGTCGCTTTGCGGATCCGGATCCAGTTGTACCAGTGACCTTCGTTGTTGTTCGCTTCGCTGCGGACCGCGTTCGGGTGAGCAGCGTAGCCGAGCTCCGGATCGCCCCACATGATGGCGATGAAGCCTTCGGGAACGTCGTCGACCGAAGGAACGAACGGGAGGTGCTTGCCGAGGTGATTTGCGTCACCGTCGGGGCCGTTGATGGAGGCCAAGTAGGAGTCCGGGATGGCTCCGGCGTTGCCGCGCACGCGGTTGAACGCCAGGGCGTCCCAGTTGGCGGGCTTGCGGAGCGGAACGCTCATCGCCGCCGGCTCTGTGGACTGGGTGTGTGAGACGCAGGAGACCTGCGGCATCAGGACGACGGCGCCGGTAGCGGCAGACATTCGAGAAAGAAACGCGCGTCGAGTGGTCATCGTTCAAACGGGGGCAGGTTACAGGAACAGCCAGAGGATCGTCGCGCCGGCCAGGAGTCCCGCCACCGCGACTGCGAGCACTAGAACAGCGCTGAGCCTTTGCCTATTCCCTTCGCGTGGCTCCGCCGTTGCTGCCAAGGCTGACCGCTTCGGCCGCGCCGGCGCATCGCTCGGGCTCGGAACGTCGGGCTCGGCGACCTCGTCGGCCCGGGGCGCCTCCGCGTTGGGGGGCTCGCCAGCACCGCGTTGCACACCTCCGCTCGTTCGATCTCCGCTGGAGGTTGCGTCAGCGGGGCCCGAATGGGGGAGGGCGCCCGCCTTCGCGGGAAGTGGCAGAACCGTGCTGACCAACAGGTCTTCGTCTGCCACCAGCGCCACGTGCGCCTTCGCCAACTGCACAGGCGCAGTTGACGAGAGCGCATGGCGAACGCCAAAGCGGTCGACCACCGCGACGGCGAGCCCCCGGAAACGCTCAAGTCGCAGCGGCAAGTGAGGCTGCAGCGTTGGAAACTTGTCCCTCGGCAACTGCGCGCTGCCGAGCGTGTCATCGTCCGTGGCCCCGGCGGAGGAGCGTGTCCCCGGTGCATCGCTGGCGTCGCCGTGTAGCGTGTACTGGGCGGCGTGGCGTCCCTCCCACGCCCGGAGCGTCGCGGGTTGAGGCAGCATGCGCACCGCGACACGCAGCTCCCAGTCTCCCACCCAGACCACGTCCGAAGGGGAGAGTGGCCTCCACGCGCTCACCCGCTCGGTTCCCACGAATGTGCCAAACCGACTGCCAGCGTCCGAAATCTCCGCCGTCGCGTCGTCAACGCGAAGCACAGCGTGTTGGGTCGAAACCGATTGCGCGTCTAGGTGGACATCACACGATGGCGCTCGCCCCACGGTGAACGGCCCGCTACCTTCGAGCGTAAACCTGCGCTCCCGCTGAGCGCCATCCGAAGCCACAATCTCAGTGCGCCATGACATTACACCGACCGATACCGCGTCCGATCGAACGGGTCGAGTCTTCCCGCTCCGTGCCGGCGCGCGTGCTCGGCGTGTCGACGGGTGTGGAGGCGCCACGCGTCCGGCGGCGCTCAAGGTCGGTCGTCACGGTGCGCGCGACACCGCCTGCCACTTCGACCGCCAGACTGCTCTTCATGACGCTCCTCATGCTGGCCGGTACGTTCGGCGCGCCGTCTTTAGCGCACGCCCAAACCACCTCCGCCAGCACAGAGAGCGTGGCGCTGACACTCGTGCAGCCGTTCTCACCGTTCTCTGAGGTCCTCTACGAATGGAAACACGTGGGGTCTGTTCCAGCCGTCGCCGTGACACGCACGCATGCCGGCGAGTACGGGACGGACTCCGAGGTTGAGCTTGTCTCCGCGCAAGCGCTGGCAGCCTACTTCGAGCGTCTCGCCGCTTGCCCCGCACTCCCTTCGAGCGCTGAGACAGTCGTAGCGGCGGACGCCACGGACATTGTCCCACGGGCAACGTTGACGTGGACTCGCGCGAGCGGCACGCAGACCTACACCTTCTTCGGCGCCGAACTCGAAGCCGTCCGACCGTGCCTGGAGATCGTGCGCCAAGCCGTGCTCTCTCACGCGACGCCGGACCGCTACATCGTACCGTTCTGGGACCCCGGGGAGTTCGGCACCTTGCGCGCCACCGCGAGCCAATCCGCCCGCATCTGGGTGGACGGACGGCCGCAGCACCTGGTCACCCCCGTCAACTCGCTGCGGTTAGCTCCGGGAGAGCACGAGATCTCGTGGCGCGCCGTCACGTCCGACGCGTCGATCACCCGAACGGTGACGATTCACGAGGGCATGACCACGTCCACGCACGGCCAGTTCTAGCCAGCCGCAAACGGCCGACTCCGGCTGTCCGCTAGCGGCTGACTCCAGTCGCTAGCGGGTGTCCAGGGGGCAGGGCTTCTGGCCCGAAACCTAGGCGGACTTCCGCTTGCGCACGAAAATCGGCGGCGCCTTATCGACCACGCACTCCTCCGTGATGATGCACTCGGTCACGTCGTCGAGGCCGGGCACCTCGTACATAATGTCGAGCATCACGCTCTCAAGGATCGCTCGTAGACCACGCGCGCCACTCCCCCGCAGGATCGCTTCGGCGACCACAGCCGTCATCGCCTCGTGGTGGAACTTGAGCTTGACCCCCTCGAACTCGAACAACCGGCGGTACTGACGCACCAGCGCGTTGCGCGGCTTCCAGAGGATCTCCACCAGCTCGGTCTCGTCGAGCTCGTCGAGCGTCACAATCACCGGCAAGCGCCCCACGAACTCGGGGATCAAACCGAACTTGGTCAGATCCTGCGGGGTCACCTGTGCGAGCAGCTCGGACTTCCGGCCCTTCTTCTTCTCGAAGTTCGTTCCGAAACCGATGCTCGAAGCCGCGGTGCGCTGCTCGATGATGTCCGTAAGGCCGTCGAAGCTGCCGCAGCACACGAACAGGATGTTCGTGGTGTCCACCTGGATGAACTCCTGCTGAGGCCGCGTGCGCGACCCTTCCGGCGGGATCATCACCTGTTGGCTCTCGATCACCTTGAGCAGGGCCTGCTGCACGCCTTCGCCGCCGACGTCGCGCATCGAAGACGCCGATCCGCCAGAGCGGGCGATCTTATCCACCTCGTCGATGCACACGATGCCCTTGCCCGCGAGCTCGGCATCACGCCCCGCAGCGAGCCACAGGTTCTTGACCACGCTCTCCACGTCCTCGCCCACGTAGCCGGCCTCGGTGAGGGTCGTCGCGTCGGCCATCGTGAAGGGCACGCCGAGCTTACGGGCGAGCGTCCGGGCGACAAGCGTCTTTCCGGAGCCGGTGGGGCCGACCATCAGGATGTTGCCCTTGGACAGCTCCGTAGGATCTTCCTCATCGTCGTCGCGGATGCGCTTGAAGTGGTTGTACACCGCCACGCTAAGCGCCTTCTTGGCGCGATCTTGTCCAATGACGTGCTCGTCGAGGTAGGCGCGAATCGCCGGAGGCCGCATGTTCGCGAGCGACTCCGTGAGCTCGGCCGGGCGCGGGAGATCTTCGTCGATGATCTCGCGGCACAGGCCCACGCACTCATTGCACACGTGCACGCCCGCGGGGCCGGCGATCATCTTGGTGACTTCTTTCGCGTCCTTTCCACAGAAAGAGCAGCGTACTCGGATGGGCTTGACTGTATCCGTCATGTTCGGTGTGTAACGAGGAATCGGGCTGAACGCTAAGGTACCCTAAATGTGGAAGCAACGCCCATCAATCTCGGCTTGACACTTCGCTGGGGTCTATCTAGGGTCCGCGCTCCGCGTGGTTGGGGTCGTCCCGCACCACTGCACGATTTCCCGCGTATTTATCGCGGACAGTGAACTCCGGTGTTCCTTCGGGTCCACCAGCGAACCAGAGCGAGAAAGCGGCATGTCCCTTCGACTTCGACTCCAGCGCCACGGCGCCAACAAGCGTCCATTTTACCGTATCGTCGCAGCCGACCAGCGCGCCCCGCGTGACGGTCGCTACCGCGAGCAGCTCGGCACGTACAACCCGATGCAAGAGCCGAACGTGGTCGACCTCGACATGGACCGCGTAAACTACTGGCTCGGTGTCGGCGCACAGCCCACCGACCGCGTGGTCGCGATCATCAAGTCCTTCGAGGCTGGTGCGTACACGACGACGAACGAGTTCACCGAGCAGAACAAGGCTGCCCGTCAGGCGCGCCGCGAGGCCGCGCTTGCCGCCAAGCCGTACGTGCCCCCGACGCCGCCCAAGGCGGAAGAGCCGGCTGCGGCACCTGCCGCTGAGCCCGCCGCTGAGGCCGCGCCCGAAGCAGACGCCTAAGACGCTCGGCGCGGGAAACCGCGCCCCGCGACTTGGCACTGTACCTCCTGCCGGACCTCCGCCATCTGCGGAGACCCACGCAACGCCGCCCAACACAGGATAGGACGTGAGCACACTCGAGAACTACACCGACTTGCTTGAGTCCGTCGTGCGGCCACTTCTCACCGAACCCGAGGCGTTTGAAATCGTCTCGGCGACGCGTGAGAAGATCGCTGTGTCGATCGAATTCAAAGTGTCCGAAGCGGACACCGGGCGCGTGATCGGATCCAAGGGCGCCACCATCCGCGCCATCCGCTCGACCCTCGAGTTCGCCGGCGCCAACGCCAACGAGCGTGTGGCCGTCGAACTTAAGGATGCCTGACGAGACCTGGATCGAGTGGGCGAAGATCGGACGGCCCCACGGACTCCGTGGAGAAGTGCGACTGTTTGTCCACAACCCCGATAGCGACGCCATCTTTGACGTCGCTAACGTGCGGATCGTCGGCGCGAACCAACCCGACTCAGCCTGGAAGCCGAGCGCTATCGATGCGCTTCGCCCCGGGCCTAAAGGCGTTATCGCGCGGTTCAAAGGCGTGCAGGACAGGACCGGCGCCGAGGCGCTGACCAACGCCCGCGTCCTCGTGCCGCGCAGCACGTTCCCTGATTTGGACCGCGAGGAAGACGGCTACTACGCCTTCGAACTCGAAGGACTCCAAGTCGTGGACGCTCAGGGCACGAAGATCGGACACGTGGAGAGCCTCGTCGATTTCGGCGCCGGCGAGATGCTGTCCGTTCGACACGGTGGGGACCACACGTACGTCCCCTTCGCGGCTCCGTACGTCGCCACCGTCGACCTTGAGGCCGGCACCGTGGAGATCGATCTGACGGATCTGCTCGACGAATGAACGTCGCGTTCGTCAGTCTGTTTCCCGAGTTCTTCGACGCGCCCATGGGTGTGTCAATCGTGGGCCGCGCGGTAGAGCAGGGCGCTTTGCGCTGGGTCTCGGTTAACCCGCGTGATTTCGCGATCGGCCGCCACCGCAGCGTGGACGACACCCCGTACGGTGGTGGCGCGGGAATGCTCATGCGGCCCAATGTCATGGCGGACGCCGTGGCCCACGCCCGTACAGAGTGCCCCGGCGCGCCCGTCGTCTTGATGAGCCCGCAGGGCGCTCGGTTCAACCAGTCCCACGCGGAGAAGCTCGCAGCTGGGCCTGGTATGATCCTGGTTTGCGGTCGCTACGAAGGCGTCGATGAGCGCTTCGTAGAGCGCTGCGTCGACTTCGAGGTCAGCATCGGCGACTTCGTTTTGTCGGGCGGCGAGCCTGCCGCGTTTATGATCACCGACGCCGTGACGCGGTTGCTCCCCGGAGCCCTCGGCAACGCCGAGTCCGCCGTGGAGGAGAGCTTCTCCTCGGGCGTGCTTGAGCACCCTCAGTTTACGCGTCCGAGAGACTTCGAAGGTCTGCCTGTTCCGGATGCGCTGTGCAGCGGGGATCATGCCCGGGTCGCTCGGTGGCGCCGCCACGCGTCGCTTTTGCGCACCGCCGCCCGGCGCCCCGACCTGCTGACCCCCGCGGATTTAGCGGAGATCGAAGCACTGAGCGACGCGTCCCGCGCGACCGTTCCGAGCTGGCAAATTCAGGCCAGACACTTGCACTCCGCGGTTGACGACCCGTCGTAATCGTGTATGTTCCGCCGCCCTAAGTACTTGGCCACACGCCGATCCGAGAGAGAGACATGAGCGTTCACCCGCTGGTTGCAAAAATCGAAGCCGCACAACTGCGAACTGGCGACGGCGTACCCCCGTCGTTCCGAGCGGGCGACACCGTGCGCGTCAACTACCGTATCCTGGAAGGCGACAAGCCGCGTACCCAGGCCTACGAAGGCGTCGTAATCGCGATCTGCGGTGCGCAGAACCGCGAGACGTTCACCGTCCGCAAGATCTCCGGCGGTGTCGGCGTCGAGCGTATCTTCCCGCTGCATAGCCCCCGCATCGCTTCGCTGGAAGTGGTCCGTCGAGGCCGCGTGCGTCGCGCCAAGCTGTACTACCTCCGCAACCTGCGCGGTAAGGCTGCGAAGATTCGCGAGAAGAAGCGCTGGTAGAACCTGCGTGTTCGAACGCAAGACGGCGGGCCTAGGCTCGCCGTCTTGCGTTCGTGAACCGTCGACGCGTGTGGGAGTCGAACCGACAACACGCGCCCGACTGGCCACTTCACTTCCTTCGGGATAGGCTTACTCCGTCGTGATTATCCGCTCTATCTCACTCAAAGGCGTATCAGGGGCTGCCACCCCCGCTTCCTTCTCTGTCGAGCCGGGTGAGTCTAGACATGCGCTCGATCCGGCGCTCGCCGCTGCGGTACCCGCCGTCATCATGACGCTGCTGTACCCGGATGAGGTCAGCACCACGGATATCGCGCGGATCTCCGGGCCTGAACCGTCTTCCGCCTGGCGCGCAGAGTTTGAAGTCGGAAGAACGATCTTCCGTGTGAGCCGTAGCTTCTCCAACGACAGCATCACGTTGGAAGTGCAGGAAGGGTCATCCTGGCGGGTCGACGCGCGTGGCGCCACGGGCGTCCGTCGCGCATTGGCGCAACTGACGAAGCTGCCGGCGCCGACCGTCATGGAGACGCTCAACTTCTGGATCAACGTCAACGACGCGCCGGGAAAGGCCGCGACGGCCGGCGCGGGCGGAGGATCGGCTGGCGCGAGCGGCATGATCTTGGGGACGGAAGACTACTTCGGGAACTTCGCCGACGAACCGGCGCCCGAAGCCGCTCCGATGGATGAGGAAGAGCGCCGGCTGCGCTCGGACACGTACCGCCAAACGCGAACGGTCGAGTTCGTAGAGCAGCAGACCGCACACGCAGATGAGCGGCTCGAGAACATCATCGGGCGCTTGGGCGCCTTGGTCGACGAGACCGGGGAGATGGCCCGTCTCACCCGCGAGCTCTCACGGCTCCCGCAGGTTCGTGAGCTCACGGCGGAGGAACGTGAAGTCTTCGACGATCCGGACATCCAGCTCGGGGATCTGGAGCGCCGCATCAGCGCGCTCGATATCGAGTTGGAAGTTGAGGGCCGCAAGCGCACACGCGTTGCGACCACACTGTCGGGCAACCACAGCTTCGTCTTTGGAATCGTGGGCACCGTGCTGCTCACTGCGGTGAGCATCTTTGGCGGACCCGAGGCACGTCGCTGGGCGCTGCTGAACGTCATCTCGATGGGCGTCACGCTAGCGGGCTTCCTGCAATGGCTGGCCAACAAGGACAGCGTCGGAACGGTCGGCCGCAAACGTCAGCTGCTGGAGCGGCGACGCGAGGGACTCGTCGCCCGCCGCGCCGAGATGGAAGGTCTCGTCGCGCGCCTGCGTGCCGAACTCCCTGTTGGCACACTCGCGGAGCTCGAACGCGTGCACGCCCGCCGCACAGAGATCGAGCAGAAGCTGGTCGAAGTCCGGAAGAGCCATGAGGCCGCTTACGAGACGCCGGAATACGCAAAAATGCTGGCCAAGAAGGAGCGCGCGGAGACCAAACTCCAGGCGCTCCGTCTGGCACGCTCGCGGCTGGGCGACGTGGACCTGAACAGCTACGAGCTGGGGAACACGCTCGAGGCGGCCGGCATCGATCCGAACGTGGTGCTGTGGCGGCCTGAACCCCCGACCATCGAGATCCGGCGCCGCGTGAAGCGGCTCGGTCAGGTGGCCAGCAAGTATCGACTCATCAGTGAAGACGGGCTTAATCCGAAGACCGTCGCCTCGTGGATGCGCATCGCGCACCGTATCGTAGGCGAAGATCTGCCGCCGATGAATCTGTCACCAGAGCATCAGATGGTGCTCGAGGATGGCAGCGACGCGCTGGCGGTCATGTCGCATGACGTCGCGACAGCGGTGGTCGAGGCGTTCCGCATGAGCCTTCACCTCACCTTGGTGAAGGCGAAAGCGCCCGGCGTGTACGCCTTCTGCATCGACGTGCACCCAGAGCGTATGGGCGACGAGACCGTCCGCCGTCGGTTTGACCGCATGTACAAGGGCCTAGGCGAGCGTCTCCAAGTGCTGGTTCTCACGTCGAATCGATGAGCAAGGGCCCGCAGACCGCGTTGGAACTCAAGTCGTCCGAGGCGCTAGGGTCGGTGGAGACGGCGCTGATCGCGCGCGGTGTCCGGTGGGTGATCGGTGTCGATGAGGCCGGTCGCGGACCTCTCGCAGGTCCCGTTGGTGTCGCCGCCGTGGCGCTCGATCTGGACGATCTGGCCTGGATGGATGGGGTCGATGACTCCAAGAAGCTCAAGGCTGCGGAACGCGACGGGCTGTTTGAGCGGATCCAGACGAGCGTTCGTTCGGCGATCGTCATGGTCGAGCGGGAGGAGATCGACGAGCTCAATATCTTGTGGGCCTCCATGGAGGGCATGCGTCGCGCCGTCGAGGCCGTACGAGCCAGCGCGCCCGAGCTCGCGGATGCCGAGGTGCTGGTCGATGGAAACCGCCCGATCCCGGGGTTCACGGGGGCGCAGCGGTGTTTGATCAAGGGCGACGCGCGGAGCCTCGCGATCGCCGCAGCGTCCGTGCTCGCTAAGGTGTCGCGTGATCGCGAGATGGTGCGATTGGACGGCTGCTACCCCGGTTATGGATTCGCAAAGCACAAAGGGTATCCGACCGCGGCCCACCGGGCGGCGCTGCAGGAACTCGGTGCGTGTCCCGCCCACCGGCGGTCGTTCGCTCCCGTCCAGGCGGCCTTGGCCGCCGCAGGTTTGGCGCCAGAAGCGTGAGCGAGCGGGAAGGGCGCTAGAAGTCGGCGGCGTTGAACGCCCCGCGGACGTGTCGCGCGACCACTCCGCGGCGTAGGTCAACGCCGAGCACGTCGAATCGGGCGTGCTGGCACGGGCCGCGGTAGCGCTCCATGAACAGGTTTGCCGCGCGGGTGAGACGCCGCTGCTTGGGGAGCGTCACGGTATCGGCGGCGTCGGGCCCGGAGCCGCCGAAGCGGCTGCGAACTTCGACGAAGATCAACGCGCCCTCGTGCTCGGCGATGATGTCGAGCTCGCCGACACGATAGCCGACGTTGCGCGCAATGATGCTCCAGCCGAGCTTGAGTAGGGCGGCCGCAGCGATGTCCTCGCCGCGGTCGCCGCGCTGCTTGGTGTTCTTCGGATTGATCTTGGATTGGGCCACGAAAAAACTCCTCGTTGAAAGACGAGGAGTGTTCGGTGCCGAGCCCGAGATGTTGCGTGCTAGAGAAGGCGCGCTGCCGACGTGCGACCGTTAGACGGTGCCCGGTCCGCTACTCGATGGACTCGAGGATCTCTTGCGGGACGCAGAAGGCGAGGCCGCGCGAGGGGACGACCTGGCAGAACGAGTCGCCAGGGCAGTCGCCCGCCTGCTCAGGATCGCATTCGATCGTGCAGAAGTCCTCGGAGCCGATGTAGCGGGCGCAGATGCGCGAGTCACACGACGGACTGTTGGTGAAGACACACGTGGCGGAGCGAGCTCCATCGTCGTCGTTCTCAGCGGCTTCGCAGAAGGTTTGCACCTGCGCGGAGTCGGGGAGGGAACACGATTCGCCATAGTCGTCGGCGCACGCACCGAAGAGGAGGGCGGTCACGAGAGCGAGAAGAGCGGTTGTGGAACGAGCCATCTGCACGCGGGGTACTGCTATTCGAAGCGAGCCGCAGCGTGTCACCTGCTAGCACGGGTGTCAATGTGGGCGGTGTCCCTGTGGTGTGCTCGGTGTCGCACACCGGTCTCACTTGACACCTTGAGGGCCGTATCGGTACATTTCCCCCCGCTCGGAACCCTGCGAAAACCCGGCTGAATCCGCCGCAAATGGCACACTCCGCACCCCGCGGAATCCCCATGTGGCTCGTCGGCGCACCACCACTTCGGCAATCGATGCGGAACAATCTGATGGCGTATCGCCGGGCCGCTCTCGCGGCGCTGGCGCTCTTGTTGGGATCTCCCGTGCTCGCGCAGGACGGCTTCGACTTCGGCGACGAGGAGGGCTTCGACTTTGGCGACGAAGAGGGCTTCGACTTCGGCGACGAAGAGGGGTTCGACTTTGGCGACGAGGACACGACGATCCCCGCGACGGAAGGCTTCGTTTTTGAAGAGGCCGAGGCGGCCCCGGTCGCTCCGCCGAACATGAACACCCCCGTGGCGCGGTTCCTCCAAGAGGGCATCCAGCACTACGAGAACGACAACTGGGAGTCGGCGTCGATCTTCTTCTGGCGCGTGGTGAACGAGCAGGACGTGAGCGCCGACGGGTTGCGCCCGCGCGCCACGTTTGAGCTGGCCAAGACGCTCGTGAAGATGCGCCTGCTGCAAGGCGCGCTCATCTTCTTCGACCAGATCATCGCGACAGGCCCGACGCACCCGTACTTCGAAGCGAGCGCCCCGTGGGTTCTTGTGATCGCGCGGCGCTTGCCTGGCGACATGGAGATGCTGCGACGCGTGTCCGCCTTCACCGGCGTGTTCCCCGACCGCATCGAAGAGAAGTACCGCGACGAGATGGCGTTCATGCTCGGTCAGCACTTCTACAACGTGGGAGAGCTCGACGGCGCGCTGCGCTACCTGAACTTCGTGACAGAGGTGTCGCCGTACTACCCGCGCGCCCGCTTCCTGGCGGCCATCACGCACGTGCGGCAGTACGAGGCCCAGCCGGCGGTGGACGATCTGATCGAGCTGATGCGCACCATCGAGGAGAACCGCGCGCGGGACACCGATATGCGGCACCTCTCGGAGCTGGCCCGCCTGTCGATGGCGCGCACGTTCTATTCCACCGGCGAGTACGAGAAGGCCATCGACTACTACGGTCAGGTGCCGCAGCGGTCCGAGTTCTGGCTCGAAGCCCTGTTCGAGTCGTCCTGGGCGTTCTTCCAGACCGACCAATACAACCGCGCGCTCGGTAACCTGCACAGCTTGAACTCGCCGTTCTTCAACGACGAGTACTACCCGGAAGCGCCGGTGCTCCAGGCGGTCATCTTCTTCTACAACTGCCGGTTCGACGAGGTGCGCTTGGCGCTTGAGGAGTTCCAGTACATCTACGAGCCGCTGCGCGAGCAGCTGCAGGAGTTGTTCGAGGAACTCGACAGCAACGCGGATTTCTATGCCTTCCTCCAAGAGAGCGGCGAGCAGTCCGGACGCCGGTTCGACCCGCGCCTCCAGCAGATCGTGAACGCCGCGTTGAGCGACAACTCGATCCGTAACTCGCTCGCGTTCATCGAGGAACTCGACGAGGAGCTGGAGTTCATCGAGTCGGCCGACGTTGGCTGGGCCAGCTCCGACCTCGGCGCATTCCTGCTCAGCGAGATCCTGACGACGCATGAGTTCAGCGTCGGCGACGCTGGACAGTTGGTGCGCAACCGCATGCAGGCCATCCTCGACGACCTGCGCTCCAAGGAGCGTGAGGGCTCAGCCATCCTTGTCGAGACCGACCTCGCTGAAGCCAACGCGATCTCCTCGGACCTGCGCGCGGAGTTGTTCCGCGGACAGACCGATCAGACGGATGCCAACGTGCATCCGGAGCAGATGTTCTGGACCTTCGAAGGCGAGTACTGGCGTGACGAGCTCGGCTACTATCTCTATCACATCGAGTCAGCGTGCCGCTGACGACGACTCGCGTAGACCATTGGGAACGCCCATGACCAAGACGCCCCGCCGCCTGACCGGCTGGTTCGTTCTCTCCCTCGCTCTCCTGCCTGTCGCCGCTGTGGCGCAGGTGAACGCGGATCACGAAGAAGCGACAGTTCAGTCGTTTACACTCGAAGCCGAGGAGGACCGCGCCAATATCGCGTCCGAGGCGGCTGAGGGGCCAACGACGAACGCACGCATGTTGGAAGACAGCGTGGAGATCGAGGAGATCGAGCGGACGGAGACCGCGTTGACGCGCCTGCGTCAGCTGGTGGTCGATACGCCGATCAGCGATGTTTCGCGTGCGGAGTACATGTTCCGCCTCGCGGAGCTGTATTACAACCGCGCGCGCTACTACGAGCAGCGCGCCTACCGTCGTCGCGACGAGGCGTTCGAGCTGCGTGACCTGCACCCGCAGCGCGCGCGAGCGTACGAGGAGAACGCGCAGGCGGACCTCGACCAGTCGGACCAGTTCGCGTCCGAGGCGATCAACCTCTACGCCGACATCTACGAGCAGTACTACAACACGTATCCCGACATCGACGCCGTCCTGTACTACCTGGGCGCGAACATGCTGCAGCTGGGGCAGAACGACGCGGCGCGCATGGTCTTCGAAGACCTGGCGTTGAATCACCCGCAGTCGGCCTACCTGCCGCAGTCTCTGCTCATGCTCGGTGAGCTGCTCTTCGTCGAAGGCGATATGGAGCAGGCGCAGATGTACTACGAGGCGGTGACGCAGTTTGAGGACTCGTCGGGCTACCCGTACGCGCTCTACAAGCTCGCGTGGTGCGCCTACAACTTGGCGCAGGGCCCGGACGACTACGAAGAGGCCGTCCAGCTGTTGTACGACGCCATCATCGTGACCGAGTCCGAGGACTCGCCGAGCCGCGTGCGACTGCGTCGCGACGGACTGCGCGACATGACGCTGTTCTACTCGGAGGTGTACCCGGCGGATCTCGCGCTCGACTTCTTCACCGAGATCGCGCCCGAAGATGCCTACGACCTGGTTGCGCGACTGGCACGTATCTACGGCGACCGCGCCATGTACGAGGACTCCAACACGCTCTACCGCACCTTGATCGAGCTCAACTCCACGAGCTTCGATGTGGTCGACTACCAGCGCGAGATCGTCCGAAACACGCGGCCGATGGCGAACGATGTTGAAATCGTGCGCGAGACCCGTCGCTTGGTCGAGCTGTATCAAATCGCCCAGAACTACCCGAACGCGGATCCCGAGCAGGTGCTGCGCACGGGCAACTCGATCGAGCAGCTGCTCCGTCAGCTGTCGACGACGTACCACTCTGAGGGTCAGACGACGCGCAACGAGCAGCTCTACGCGCTCGCTTACGCGCTGTACCAAGACTACGCGAACGCGTTCCCCGACAGCCCGCATGCGTACAGCATGTGGTTCTACTTCGCGGAGCTGTTGTACCGTAACGAGGAGTGGCAGGCCGCTGCCGAGGCGTACGAACGGGCGCTGGCGCTCTCGAGCGTAGACGCGAACGAGTACGACCAAGAGGCGACCTACGCCGCATGTCTTGCCTACGCGAACATGGTCGACCTCAGCGCCGGCGCGACCGGCTCTTCGGACGTTGGCAACGTGACGGTCGACGAGGCCGGGCTCGCGCCGACGCCTGACCCGATTCCGATCCCGGACGAGTACGGCCGCATGATGAACGCGTGCGACGTGTACCTGGCGACCGGCCCGGAGGCCGAGGTGGCCACCGAGATCGAGTACGTCATCGCGTACACGTACTACGAGTACTACCACCTGGACGAAGCGGTGGAGCGGTTCGCGACCCTGTCGACGGACGAGCGCAACGCCGGTTCGGAGCGCGCCACGGTGTCGGCCGAGCTGCTGCTCGACTCGCTGAACCACCAGCGCCGCTACGAAGACATGAAGCGCTGGATCGACCGCTACCGTCAGACGCCGAGCATCAACACCGGCGCATTCGCCGCGAAGCTGCAGACGTTGAGCGAGCAGATCGACTTCATCCAGTGCAACGGCGACTTCGCCGACGAGAAGTACGAAGAGGCGGGCAACTGCTACATCGCATTCGTCGAGAGCCACTTCGAGTCGTCGCTCATGTGCACCGCGCTCTACAACGCCGGCTTGGCGTTCGACCGCGGCGGCAAGTTCGACTTCTCGATCTCGGCCATGGGCTACCTCCAAGAGTACTGCCCCGACGACGAGCTCGCGCCCGAGACGATCTATCAGCTCGGAAACATCTACAACCGCATGGGCATGTACGACCAAGCGGCTGAGAAGTTCGAGGACTACTACGACACCGCGCCGCGCGGAGACAACGTGCGGGACGCGCTCATCAACGCTTCGCGCATCCGGTCCGGCCTGGGCCAGTGCAGCCAAGCGGTGCGCGACCTCGAAGCGTTCGTCCGGGTGTCCGACGACCGCGAGCACGCCGACGCCATCGCCGAAGCCTACTTCCAGATCGGCGAGGTCGAGCGCGGCTGCGGCAACGAGTCCGACGCCGTCGACGCTTGGGACCGGGTGGCGAACCGCTACGGCGAGTCGCTGCCGTCGCGTGCGCTCGAATCGTACGTGCGGATCGCCGACGTCTACATGGAGCGTGAGGATGCCAACCGCGCCTACCGCAACTACGACGACGCGCTCGAGTTCTTCGATGACCTCGACGCGGAGACGCGCGCATCGCTGAGCAACACCGCGCGTGACGCAGCCGCCAAGGCGCAGTTCATGCTCGCCGAGCGGCTGTTCGCTGAGTTCGAAGCCATCCCGCTGGAAGGCTCAGAGGCAGAGGTTCAATCGGCCATCGCGGAGAAGCTGCGGTTGGGTACGCAAGCCAACGACCTGTACACGATCGTCGTCACGCGGTTTGCCCGTCCTGGCTACTCCATCGCGGCCTTCACTCGCGTGGGTCAACTGTACCACGTGTTCTACGAGCAGATCATCGACGCGCCGATTCCTCCCGGACTCACCGCGCTCGAAGAAGAAGTGTACCAACAGCAGATCGAGGCGCAGGCCGAGCAGCAGAAGGACACCGCTATGCAGCGCTACGGCGAAGCGATCATGATCGCGCGTGAGACGGGTTGGTTCAACGAGTACTCGGAGCTCGCAGCGCAGCTGTACACGCAGCTCGATCCGACGTTCCGCGCTGGCTCTGAAGTCCGAATTGAGCCTGGTTCGTCCGCCGGTGTTGGCGCGCACCAGTCGCTGTTTGACGCCCCCGAGGGCATTGAAATTGCGGCGCCGACGCCGCCACCCGCGCCTCCGGCCCCTGCCGCGACCAGCGCCCCGGAACCGCAACAGGCGCCGGCGCCGACTGAGACGTCGCCCGCGACCGATGGTGCTGGAGTAGAACTGTGAAGAAGATGACTCGTTCAATTGTAGCCGCGAGCTTGTTCGCTCTCGCCGCATGTGGCGGGCCGCAGACCAGCGCGTCCACCGACACCACGACGGACGTGGAGGTTCGCCCGAGCGGGCCGGTCACGCCGCAAGTTACCGGGCCGACGCCCGAAGAGCTGGCGCAGATGCGTCTCGACGAAGCCGCCGCGGCTTTCACCGAGGCGGGCAACATCTTCGTTTCGTTCGGCGACCGCGACCTGGCGCGTGCCGAGCGACTTCTCCAAGAAGCGATGGAGAAGAACCCGGAGTACACCGCCGAGGCGTGGTTCAACATCGGGCTTGTTCGGTACGAAATGGACAACGAGGCTGGCGCGCTTGAGGCGTATGCCGCCGCGACCGCTGCCGACCCGCTGTATGCGCGCGGGCTCGCGAACACGGGCTACATTCAGATGATGAATGGAGACTACCGCGCCGCCGAGTCGACCTTCATGGAGTGTATCGGCCGCCTGGAGACCGAGGCGGGCTGCAACGTCAACTTGGCGCTGCTGTACGACATGGGCGAGGCGTCCGCGACCGGTGACGTCCGCGCCGCCATGATCGAGCGCATTCGTTTCGCGCTCGGCGGTGGTGAGAACACGGCGGCGGCCTACGCGCTGCTGTCGGAGATCTACTACGAAGAGGCCAAGTACGACCTCGCGCGGCTGGTGTGCGAGAACGCGATCCTGATCGGCGTCGACGAGGCCGTGCTGCACAACCGGCTCGGCCTGATCTCGCTGCAGCAGGACAACGTGATCGAGGCGTATCAGGAGTTCCAACGCGCGGTGGAGCTCGATCCGAGCTTGACCGAAGCGTGGTCGAACATCGGCGCCATGGCGCTCAGTTTCCGTGACTACGACGCAGCGCTCAACGCCTTCGAGCAAGTGCTCGCCGAGACGCCGGACGACCTGGACGTACGGCTCTCATACGGTGCGGCTCTCCGCGGTGTAGACGCGCCGGACGAGGCCGAAGCGGAGTACCAGGCGGTGCTGGCCGCTGAGCCCGGTCACCTGGGTGCGCTGTTCAACATGGCGTTGCTGTATCAGGAAGCCAAACAGGACTACCCGGGCGCGTGCGGCTACTACCGCCAGTACCTGTCGAGCGCGCCGTCGAGCGCGACGCGGTACGAGGACGCGACGCGTCGGATGAGCAGCCTGTACGACCTGCTCTCAGGCCTGATTTTCCTGGGTCAGCTGGAAGATGGCGCGGCGGAAGTCTGCGCGCGCTAGACGGTCGAATGGACCTTGTGTCCGCGTCGATGGCGCGGTGTTGAACGACGGGTGGCGCGGTTGCGTCGCCCGTTCTGCGTCATCCCACAGTGTAGTTGAAGGTAGGGAAGCCGCACGCTAAGTGTGGGTCTCTGGAAAAATCACTCGAAGTCGGGAACTATAGGCACCCTGGGATGTCCTAACGCTCGACCCTGTACTCAGTGAGCCGCCATGACGCGTAGCCTCTTTTTCGCCATTGTCTTTTTCGTTCCGGTGGTCGCCTCCGCGCAGTCCACGATCTACGAAGAGGAGACGACGTACGACTTTGAGGACGACTACGTGGAAGGTCAGCTGGTCCGCCCCGACGGCGAGCTGGTGACCGGCCAACGGCACGGCAAGGAGTCGAGTTTGGTCCGCATTCGCGCGGACTTCATTCCTGAGATGGTGCAGTCGGTCGAAGATCTCTGATTCGCCTTAGCGGCCCCCCCTTGAGCGTTTCGATCCGATGGCACAGCCTCCAGTAGTATATTTCGAGATTCACGTAGCCGGCCAACCGGTTCGCACTGAGCAGAGCACGCTCAGCGCGATCAAGATTGGTAGTCACGCGAAGTCTCATCTTCACATCGAGGACCCGGAAGTGGGTCGCGTTCACGCGGTCGTTGAAAAGAGCGACGCCGGCGTGTTCGTGATCGACCTGGGTTCCGGCCGCGCGACGTTTGTGAACGGCGAGCGGGTGAACAAGAAGCAACTTCAGCACCGCGATCGCATCCGCATGGGGTCGACGGAGTTGGTGTACATGACGCACGACGAGGCCGCGATCGCGGCAGCGGCGAGCCGTCAGAAGCGGGCGATCGACCCGCGCACCAATCGCCCGCGCGACGAGGTGCTGTACTCCCGCCGTTTCTTGGCGCGTCCGGCGACGACGGACGGCTCGGTCGAGGTCGCCATGCTGTGGCGCGACTTCGTCATGGCGGAAGAACTCTACCAGCCGCCGACCGACATCACGATCGGACCTGGCGACGCGGCGAACTTCCAAGTGGAGCACCCGTCGCTGAAGTCGGACTTCACGGTGGTGAGCGCCAACGGTGGTTCGCCGACGCTGAACTTCCCGGTGGGTGCCGCCGGCGAGGTGTACGTCGGTTCGGAGCGTTTGACGCTCGAAGAGGCCGTGGCGTCGGGCCGCGCGCGCGGTGCAGGTGGTATCGCCAGCATGCCGCTGAGCGACGACACCCGGGCCAAGTTGGTGTTCGGCGATGTGAGCTTCTACGTGCACCGCACGACGAAGCCCAAGGTGCTGCTGCCGTTCGAGCGCCGCACGGCCACCCCGCTGTTGTTCATGCTGTTCTCGGCAGGACTGCACGCGCTGCTGTGGATGCTGATCATGTTCTTGCCGCCGGGAATCGGCGACTTGGCCATGGACTCGTTTGGCGCCAACGATCGCTTCGTACAGATCCTGATCCAAGATCCGGAGCCCGAGGCCGAAGAGCCTGTGGAGTCCGACGATGCCGGTGAAGAAGACGACGGTCAGGGACAAGACCAGGAGGAAGGCGAGATTGCCGAGGGCGATGAGGGTCGCGCGGGCGAAGAGACCGCGGAAGACACGCCGGCAGAGATGGCCATCGAGGGCGACCTGCCCGAGGGTGAGATGGAGCTGGCGCGCCAGGACGCGCTCGACGCGGTCCAAGATCGTGGCGCGCTCGCGGTGTTGAACTCGCAGCCCAACATCGGTCCGTCGGCGCTGTTTGGCGCTGGTCCGAGCGGCTCCGACGCTGTGATGGCGATCGGCGCGGTGCAGGGCGACGGTGTGGGCGCGTCGTACGGTAACCGCGGGCTCGGCAGCTACGGCGGCGGCTTGTCGGGTGGCGGACGTCACGCTGGCAGCGTGCGCAGCGCGGGTCGCTTGGCGATCGGCGGTCGCTCGCAAGGATCGGACTCGAACACCGGACGCCGGCTGGCGCAGATCGACCAAGGTCGCGAAGCCCGGACGCCGACCGTCCGCATGGAATCGCCTCAGGTGAACGGCCAGCTGGACCGTGACATCATCGCCCGCGTCATTCGCGAGCACCGTCGTGAGGTTCGCGCTTGCTACGAGCAAGAGCTGCAGAGCAACCCGAACCTGGAAGGTCGTCTGCTGGTGGCGTTCGTCATCGCGCCGGACGGTCAGGTGGCCGGCTCGAGCATCCGAGAGTCCAGCCTGAACAACTCTGCCGTCGAGCGGTGCGTTGAGCGTCGTCTGGCGCAGTGGCGCTTCCCGGAGCCTCGCGGTGGCGGTACGGTTCAGGTCAACTACCCGTTTGTGTTCTCGCCCGGCTAGCAGGGTGAAGATCGTGAGACGCGGCGGCTTCGGCCCGCCGCGTTTCGCGTTTTTGGAGCCCGAACAGCGTCGTTGGACCGGTGCTGTATGGAGACACCAGAGTGCGATTCGGCACAGATGGGTCGTCGAATCTGGTCGACTTTCGGCGCGCACCGGTGGGTGGTTTGGAGAACGCCATGCGGCTTGCCGCAGGGGTTTCGCGTCGGGTACACTGGAGACCCTCTTCGTATGTCTCTGACCCTGTATCCTCGTGCTGGAAATCGCCGTCAGACGGTCCCTCTGTCTACTTACATTGGCCACAGCGCTGGCCGCTTCGACGGTCGCGTGTGACACTTCGCACACGGAGTCGGTGCAGCGTACCGCCGAAGGTGTGTCCGCAGCGCAGCATGGGGATAACTCGGAGGCGGTTCGCCGGTTCGAAGCCGCGCTTGCGCTCGATCCGTCGAACG
Organism: uncultured Myxococcales bacterium; assembly: GCA_965367675.1. GTDB lineage: Bacteria > Myxococcota_A > Bradymonadia > REDH01 > REDH01 > CBDUJZ01. Next base: position 67,771 of record CBDUJZ010000003.1, read on the forward strand.
CCCAGGCGCACTACTTCTTGGGGCTGATTCGTCTGCAGCAGTTCCAGGATGCGGGTCGCGCGACGAGTAGCTTGGAGCGGGCGGTTGAGTTCGATCCTACGAACAGCGACGCGCGGTACCAGCTGGGCGTTGCGCTGGAGCGGCTGGAACGGTTCGACGACGCCGCGGCGACGTACGAGGAAGTGCTCGCGCAGGTTCCGACGCACAGCGGCGCGCTTTACCGGCTCGGCCAGTACGCGGAAGTGCGCGGGTCGGTGCGAGACGCGATCGATTTCTACACGCGGTCGATCTACGCGGACCCGTACTTTTCGCTGCCGTACAACGCGCTGGCCAACATCTACATTCGCTACGAGCGCCCGCAGGAGGCGCTGCAAGTGCTCCAGAACGGCATCGACAATTGCGTGGAGACCGACCCGAGTGAACGGGTCGGCAACGCGATGAACCGCGCCGACCTGGGCCGCGTATATCTTTCGTTGAACGAGCTGGATCTTGCGGTGTCTTACCTGGGCCAAGCGATGTCGCTGGACCCGGGGTCGTCGTCGATCCCGTTCAACTTGGGCGTGGCGTACGCGCGTCGATACGCGGACGGGGGCGGTCCTGGCGACCGCGACTCCGCGATCGAGAGCCTGTCGCGCGCCCGCTCGCAATGTAATCCGGCGGAGGAACAAGCACGCTGCAACTCGATTGCGGCAGCGCTTCGTGACCTTCGCAATGATGAGCACGGCGAGTGACACGCCGTGTTCTGTCCTAGTCCATCCCTTCGCTTCACACCCGGTCCGAAAGCCTGAGGCTTTTTGACCGACTGACGGTCGACGCATGTCCAACCCCGTTCAGCAGTACTTCGCCGCGCTCAACTCCAACCCGGACAACCCGGAAGCCGTCGCTGGTCTGAAGCAAGCGCTGGCGGACGCGGAGGCCTGGTCGGACATTACTTTGACGATCCCGCGATTCGCTCGCGGTTTGTCGGACTACCCGTCGCGCGCTCTGTTCCTGTTCGCGTCGTCGCATGCGGCGCGCCACATGACCCACAACGAAGAGCTGGCGGACTCGCTGCTCGAAGAGGCGTTGGGTCAGGGGTTGAGCCCGCACGACACGGCGATGGCGCTGCGCTCGGCGTTCGAGCCGGCGGCTGATTGGCGTGCGTTTACGCAGGCCGCGATGGACGTGGTGGACCGCGCCGAGAACGACCCGCTGAGCGCTCGGTTGTTCAACCAGATGGGGCGCGTCTACGAAGACAAGCTGTACGAACGCGAGCGGGCGATCACGTGCTACCAGCGTGCGTTTAAACTGGACCCCAAGTTCACCGAGCCGCTGCGCGCGGCCCGCGCCATCTACGCACACGCCGACCAGTGGTCGACCGTCGCGAAGCTGTACCAGATCGAACTTCGCGTCACCGAAGATCCGCGTGAGCAAGGCCGTCTTCTCAAGGAGCTTGGCTACGTCGAGCTCGAGCGGCTCGGCGATCGAGACCGCGCTGCCGAGACGTTGCGACAAGCGGCGCTGATCGATCCCGATCTGTCGGGCGTCGCAGCGACACTCACGTCGCTCGACTCGGACGAAGAGGCGCACGGTGTGATCGTCAGCCCTCGTATCGAGCAGACCGCGTCCGTGGCGGTAGACGACACCGCCGACGCGGCGCGTGCTCAGGCCGCTGACGAAGCCGCCGCCGCTGAGCAGGCCGCAGAAGAAGCTGCCGCCGCTGAGCAGGCCGCAGAAGAAGCTGCCGCCGCTGAGCAGGCCGCTGAGGAAGCCGCCGCCGCTGAGCAGGCTGCTGAGGAAGCCGCCGCCGCTGAGCAGGCCGCTGAAGAAGCGGCTGCGGAAGAGGCGGAGCTGGCGGCTCAGCTGGCTGCCGAAGAGGCGGCTGCGGAAGAAGCGGAGTTGGCCGCCGAGCTGGCTGCCGAAGAAGCTGCGGCTGAAGAAGCGGAGCTGGCAGCCGAGTTGGCTGCTGAGGAAGCGGCTGCTGAAGCAGCTGCCGCGGACGAAGAAGTCGCGGACGAAGAGGCTGCTGACGAAGAAGAGGCTGCCGAGGTCGCTGCGGATTCGGACGACGCGGAAGCGGCTGTCTCCAGCGAATCGGCTGAGGAAGAGACAGCGGTCGAGGCGGCTGTGGAAGAGGAGAGCGCGGACGCCGGAGCGGACGAGGCTGCGGCCGATGCCTCCGTGGACAGCTCCGACGATGACGCCGAGAGTGATTCTTCCTCGATGAGTGGCTCCAGTGCGTCTTCGCGGGTTCGCGGACCGTCTGGTGCGTCGTCGAGTGTTGGCGGACAGCGGTTCGACTCGATGAACGCCGCTGCGGTGGTGACCCCTGTGGCGGTGAAGGAGACGGTCGTCCGTCCGGTCGCTGGCGCTGACGAGTACCTGGACACGCTGGTCTTGGAGGCCGGCGAGATGGAAGACGAGGCGGCTTCGCTTGCCGCTTGGGCCTGGGCCCTTGAGTTGGGTGCGCGCATCGCGCGTGACGCCGACGAGTTGGCTGGCTGGGTTGTTGAGGCAGTTCAAGAGCGCACGGACTCGCTCGCGGCGCTTCGCGCGGTGCTTCCGCCGTTGGTCGGTCGTCCGGACGTGTGGACGCTGGTGTGTGAGCAACTCACCGAGTTTGAAGAGGCTGGCGGCGGTGATGTCGCAGGCGCGCTGTACGGTGCCACGTTCTACGGTCTCGGTGACCGAAACGGCGCCGCGGCTTACGCACCGCTCGCGGGACCCATTGCGCAGGCCGACGGCGCCGCGCTTGAGGTCGCCGCGAAGGGCAACTGGCGCAAGGCGCACGGCGAGCTCATGGGCGCGATGGGCGTCTCCGGTCCGGAAGGCGAACTCGACGCGTACTTCGCCCAGGCGTTCCTCGCCTTGGGTATGGGCAAAGAGGACAAGGCGGTCGACTCGCTCCGCCGCGTGCTGCGCAAGCGGAAGAAGGACGTGGATGCGTTGTTCTTCATCAAGGCGCTGTACCGCCGCGATGAGAGCTGGGGCCCGTTGGCCGAAGTCATCAACGCCGAGGCGAGCCAGCTCCCCGGGGACGACACGTTCCGTCTGTCGGTGGCCTATCGTGACCAGATCGAGATCTTCCGCGATCACCTTCAGGCGAAGAACAAGATGCTCGGCGCGTACGCGAGCCTGCTTGAGATCGACGCCACCGACCTGGAGACCATCGACGAATACGCTGCGCTGCTCGACGAGATGAACCGGTCGCAGGACTTGGTTCAGGTGTTGCGCATGAAGGCGGATGCGGTGTCGGACACGGCCGAGAAGGTCGCCATCCACGCTGAGGTCGCGCAGCTGTATCTGGACCGGTTCAATAATCAGCCCGAGGCGATCACCTCGTACGAGCAGATTTTGGAGCTGGACGGTGAGCACGAGGCGGCGCTCACGGCGCTGGAGGACCTGTACGGTCGCCGGCGGCTTTGGGAGCAACTCATCGATGTGAAGAAGCGGTTGGCCGGCATGGCCGCCACCGACGAGGAGCGCGCGTCCAAGCTGCGTGATTGCGCCGAGATCGCCGCTACGCGGATGCGTGAGCCGGAGCTCGCGATCACGCTTTGGAACGACGTTCTTGAGATTGACGCCGAGGACGCGATCGCCCTCGAAGCGCTGGAGCGCTTGTACGAGCGCGACAAAAACTGGAGCGCGCTGGCCGACGTGCTGTCCAAGCGCGTTTACGTCATCGAAGACGAACAGGAGCGGGGTCTCGCGCTGATGAAGCTGGGCCAGATCCAGTCGGATCGGCTGAACAACACCGAGGCGTCGGTTCAGACGTACGAGGACCTGCTCGCGATCGACCCGGAGAACTTCCGGGCCAAGGATTCGCTGAAGAAGGCGTACATCGAGCTGGAGCGTTGGGACGCGCTGGAGAACTTCTTCGAGCGCAGCGAAGCGTGGCCGGACTACGTGCGTCAGCTTGAGTCGCTGGCCGGCACGGTGTCGAACCCGGCGACGCAGGTGGACCTGCTGTTCCGCGCGGCCGACGTGTGGACCAACCACTTGGGCGACGAGGGCCGCTCGACGAAGGCGCTCGAGCGCGTGTTGTCGATCGACGAGACGAACTACGACGCGGCCGTGCGCTTGGCGCCGGTTTACGAGGAGCGTGGCGACTTCAAGCGCCTGCCGCCGCTGCTTGAGGTCATCCTCGAACGGGACGAGGACCCGGAGCGTCGCTTCGAATACCAGGTCAAGGTGGCCCGCATCGCGCAGGAGCGTCAGCGGGACCCCGAGCGCGCCTTCACGTGGTTCGGTACCGCGCTGGACGAGCTTCCGCACCGCGTCGAGATCCTCGATTCTCTCGAGACGGCGGCGTCGGAGAGCGGACGTTGGGAAGAGATGCGTCAGCACCTGACGGACGCGCGGGCACGCTTGGCCGGCGACGAAGAGCAGCGGGACAATTGGCTCGCGCTGACGCTTCGCTTGGGCAAGGTCTCGGACGGGCCGTTGGACGACCCGGATGCCGCGCTCACGTGCTTCGACGAAGTGCTCGAAGTGTTGCCCGGCGACCGCGTGGCGCTCGACGCCAAGGACGCCATCTTCTCCCGTCAGGAGAACTGGGACGCCCTCTTGGACGTCATCGAGTCCAAGGTGCAGCAGGCGACGTCCGATGACGAGCGCGTGTCGCTCTGGCAGCGCATGTGCCTCATCCAAGAGGAGCACCGCGACGACGTGGACTCGGCCATCCTCGGCTACCAGGAGATCCTGTCGATCGATCCCGCGAACCAGGCTTCGCTCACCGCTCTGCGCCGACTGTACGGTGTGACCGGCGACGCGGCTGCGCTCTCGGATGTGCTGCGCACGCTGTCCGAGCTGCACGGTGAGCAGGGCGACGCGAACGAGCAGAAAGAGCTGCGTTTGGAGCTCGCGCGCACGTACATCGATGACCTGGCGGAGCCCAGCGCCGCGGCGGAAGTGCTCGAGACTGTTGTCTCGGCGGACCCCCGTGACCTAGAGGCTCGCGGGCTGCTTGAGCGTCTGCTCGCCGAAGACGGTGAGCGGCTGCGCGTGGCCAAGATCCTGGAGCCGCTCTACGAGGCGGACGGCGACTGGCCCAAGCTGGTCGATGACCTTGAGATTCAGCTCGACGCCAGCACGGACCGCGAGACTTCGCGTGGACTGTTGGGCCGAATCGGTGAGATTCAGCGCACCCGCCTGAGCGACTCGGATCTGGCGACGGACGCGTACGCGCGCTTGCTGCGCATCGCTCCGGAAGACGCTGAGGCGCAGGCCAACATCGAGGCCATCGCGCACACGACCGGGAATTGGGAGAGCGTGACCGAGCTCTACGAGAGCTTGATGCTGGAGCTGGACCCGTCGGACCCCGAGCAGCGCGAGCTGTCGGTGGACCTCGGCACCCGCGCCGCCACGTTCTTCGACGAGCGGATGTCGGACCTGAGTGAAGCCGTGCGTTTGCACCGCCGCGTGCTGGAGACCGACCCGACGCGCGAGAGCACGATGCAGACGCTCGACCGTCTGTACACCCGCGGCGAGCAGTGGCACGAGCTGCTCGGCGTGATCGAGATGCGTCTCAACCATGTGGAGTCCGACGCCGATCGTCGCGCGCTGCACTTCCAGGCCGCCGAGATCTGGAAGGTGAAGCTGGAGTCGCCGAACGAGGCGATCGACGAGTATCGCCGCGTGCTCGACATGTTCCCGTCCGACCTGACCGCGCTGGCGGCGTTGGACGATCTGTACGGTGCGACGGCCGATTCGGCTTCTCGTGCGGAGATCATCGAGCAGCGTGTGCTGATCGCGGAAGAGGGCAGCGCCGAGCAGCTGGAGCTTCAGAACCGCCTCGCGGTGGTTTACGAAGATGAGCTCGGCGAGGTTCCGCGCGCCATGGAGCTGTGGAAGGGCGTCCTCGCGGCGGACCCGACCAACCCGATGGCGTTGCGTGGGTTGGAGGCGCAGCTGGAGTCGGAAGACTACGCGATCTCGGCTTCTGAGGTGCTTGAGCCGCTGTACGTGGCGCAGAACGAGCCCCGTGGATTGGCCCGTTTGCTCGAGATTCGCTTGCTGCACGTGGACGCGCCGGACCGCCGGAAGTCGCTGTACCACCGCATCGCGAGCCTGCACGGCGAGGACCTGGGCGACCTGGAGACCTCTTACGGTGTGCTGTCGCGCGCGGCGCAGGAGTTCCTGCACGAGGACGACGTCATCGACCGCTTGGCGGGCTTGGCGAGCGACATCGGAAACCACGCCGAGCTTGGAGACACGCTCGAGTCGCTGGCGAACGAGCACGGCGACCCGACGGTCACGCGCAAGACGTTGGTCCGCGTGGCCAAGCTGCGTGAAGACAAGGTCGGCGACGTTGAGGCGGCGGCCGAGCTTTGGCGCCAAGTGTTGGACGAGAACCCCGGCGACCGAGAGGCGTTGGACGCGCTCCAGCGCTTGGATGAGCAGCTCGAGACCTGGGGCGAGTTGGTCGACATCTTGCTGCGGAAGGCCGAGCTGCCCGACGTATCTCGCGACCACGCGCAGATGAAGCCGCTGATGTTCCGCGCTGCCCAGATTCACGAGGTGCAGCTGGAGCGTCCGGACGAAGCCATCGAGGTGCTCCGCACGATCTTGATGCACGACCCGACCGACTCGGACGCGATCAACGAGCTCGAGCGCTTGTTCACGCGTACGTTCCGCTGGGAAGACCTGGTGGACAACTACCAGCGCAAGTTGGACCTCGCGACGACCGACGACGAGCGTCGTGGGTTGTACGCGACGCTGGGTTCGGTGCTGGAGACCGAGCTCGAAGAGCCGGACCGCGCGATCTTGGCGTACCGCAGCATCCTGGACTTGGACCCGAACGACCTTGGGGCGCTGCAGGCGCTCGACCGTTTGTTCGTGGCGACTGAGGCTTGGTACGAGCTGCTCGAAGTGCTGCGTAAGGAAGTGGATCTCGTCGAATCGGACGACCAGCGCCGGAACATCCTGTTCCGCATTGGTCGCCTGCACGAGACTGAGCTCATGGACTTCACCAACGCGGTGGACGTGTACCGCTCGATCCTGGCGGAAGACGCCGGACACGAGTCCACGCGCGCCGCGCTGCAGGCGATGGTTGAGCGTGGTGACGAGGCGCTTGGGGCTGCGCGTATCCTGGAGCCGATCTTCCGGACGGAAGGGCGCTGGGCCGAGCTTGTGGCGATCAATCACACGCTGATCGACTACGCGGAGACCGCCGAAGCGCGCCGCGATATTCACGTGGACATCGCTCGCATCATGGAGCGCGAGCTCGTCGACGCCAGCGGTGCGATCAACGCGCTGAGCGCAGCGACCCGCGAAGTGCCCCGCGTTGCCGAGTTCGATGAGCTTGAGCGTTTGGCGCCCGTAACCGACGCTTGGGAGTCCATCTGCGAGCTGTTCGTCGAGCTGTGGGACGAGGTTGTGGACCCGCTCCTTCGCACGGACCTCGGCGCCCGCGTGGCGCGAATTCGCGAGGAAGAACTCGGGGACACCACGGGTGCCATCGCGTCGTTCGCGCGACTGTACGATGAGGACCCGTCGTCGGCGCACGCCTTGCGCGCGCTCGACCGGCTGTACGTGCGCACCGGCGACGCCGAGGCGCTGGCGGATGTGCTTCAGAAGCGCCTCTTCGCAGCCGCTCCGGATGACGACGCGACCGCGCTCCGACTGCGGCTGGGTCGCGTGTACGCCGAGTCGCTCGGTGAGCCGATCGAGGCCGTTACGGCGTACCGCGAAGTGCTCCAGACGGAGCCGACCAACACCGACGCGACCAACGCCCTTGAGGCGATGATCCAGCAGGGTGTGGAGTCGTTCGAGATCGCGTCGATTCTCGACCCGCTGTACCGCTCGCAAGAGGCATGGCCCAAGCTGGTGGCCCTCAACCAGACGCGGATCCTCGCGGAGTCTTCTCCCGATGAGCGTTACCGCATTTGGATGGACTCGGCGGACGTGTACGAGCGTCAGTTGAACGACAAGTCGGAGGCGCTCAACGCCCTCGGCAACGCGCTGTTTGAGGCGCCGGGCGACATCGACCTGAAGGACCGTATCGAGGTCCTTGGTGGCGAGATCGACCTGTGGCCGATGGTCGCTGACGTGTACGACATGATGCTCGGTCAAGAGCTCGGCGACACGGAGCACCTGGACGTGGCGCTGCGTCTCGCCCGCATCCGCGAGGACGAACTTGGCGAAGTCTCCGAGGCGGAGTCTGCGTACCGCTCGGCACTCGATGTGGAGCCGAACAACGTGGTGGCGCTCAAGGCGCTCGACCGCATCCTCACGAACGAGGAGCGCTGGGGCGAGGTCGTCGGCATCTTGGCGCGGTTGCGCGACGCGGTGTTCGATCAGAACGAGCTCGTGGCGCTGGCGTTCCGACACGCGAGCATCCAGCGGGATTCGCTGTACGAGCCCGACGCGTCGATCGACACGTTCCACGAGGTGCTCGAGATCGACCCGTCGCACCGTCCTTCGCTGGACGCGCTGATCGCGTTGTACACGCAGCAGGAAAACTGGGACGCGCTGTTCGATGTGTTCGAGCGCATCTCGATGATGACGTCCGACGAGGAAGAGCGCACGGCGGTGACCATTCAGATGGCGCAGCTGGCGAGCGACCGACTCGACCGTCCGCAAGACGCGATCGACCTGTGGCGTAACGTTCAGCTGGCGGATCCGAACGATCGGCGCGCGCTGAACCAACTGGCGCTGTTGTACGAGCGCACCGAGCAGTTCAACGAGCTCGCCGATGTGATCGATCGCCAGATCGCGCTGGAGACGGACCCCGAGACGACGGTGGCGTTGCTGCGTCAGAGCGGTCGTATGTGGGCCGAGGTGCTCGACAACCCCGATCAGGCGATCGGCCGGTTCCAGCAGGTGCTTACGCTGCTGCCCGGCGACGCGAACGCGCTGGTCTGGCTGCGGACCTTGTACGAGGGCGTGGGCGACTACGAGCGCCTGGTGGCGACGCTCAGCGAGCTGCTGTCGATCGGCGCCGTGCCCGAAGCGGAACAGACGGACGTGTACCGTCAGCTGGGTACCATCTACACCGACACGCTCATGCAGCCGGCGCCCGCGATCAACGCGTGGGTCAACGTGCTGGAGCGCGACCCGAGTGACGAAGAGTCGCTCAATCGCTTGGAGCAGCTGTACGGTCAGGACAACCAGTGGGCCAACGCGGTCGCCATCGTGGAGCGCAAGATCGCGCTCGCGGAGGACGAGGAGGAGCGCATCGAGCTGCTCAAGCACGCAGCCAATGTGTCGATGCACCAGCTCAACGACTTGGACGCGGCCGCGGGCGCCTACGAGCGTATCCTGGAGCTCGACCTGGGCGACTTCGACGCCACGACGATGCTTGAGGACATCTACACGCGCACCGAGCGTTGGGGTGACCTGGCGACGTTGTGTGTCGACCGCTTGGACGTGGTCGAGGACCCGTGGGACCGCGTGCAGCTGTTGCGCCGCGCGGCGTCGATCTACGAAGGCGAGCTGGCACAACCGGACGCGGCCTTCTTGATCATCAGCACGGCGGCTCAGGAGCACCCGGCGGACGAAGAACTCCGCGGTGAACTGGAGCGTTTGGCGGGTCTCTCCGGCAAGGAAGAGGACCTGGTTCAGACGTACCGCCAGATGGTGGCACAGCTGAAGGCGCAAGACGCGGACCCGGCCGAGATGATGCCGCTCCTGATGTCGACCGGCCGCGTGCTGGACGTGCAGCTGGGGCGCTCGAACGAGGCGGAGACGGCGTTCGAAGACGTGCTCGCGGTGGACTCGGAGTACGAGCCCGCGCTGGCGGCGTTGGAGGACATCTACACGCGGAACGAGAGCTGGGCGAGCCTGGTTGGCGTGCTGCGTCGTCGGGTGAACTTGGCGTTCGACCCGCACGACCAAGTGCAGCTTCATCGCCAGATCGGACAGCTCTTCGAGGAGCGTCTGGACGACGGCGTAGAGGCGGTTGAAGCGTACAAGATGGTTATCCGCTTGGACGACCGTGACAGCGGCGCGCTCGACGCGTTGGAGCGTATCTACGAGCGCGAAGGCCAGTGGCGTGACCTCGTTGAGGTGCTCGAGCGGAAGGCTGAGAACACCTACGAGCAGGACGAACAGGTCGCGCTGCACTTCCGCATGGGCGAGATCTGGCAGCAGCAGTTGGGCGTCGCGGAGCGCGCGGTGGGTTCGTACCGCAACGTGCTTGACCACGACCCCACGCACCGAGAGTCGCTGAACGCGCTGGAGGCGCTGTACGCCGGTCTCGACAAGTGGGACCGCTTCCTTGAGATCGTGGACGCCCAGCTGGGCTTCGCCACGAGCGACGACGAGCGCATCGCGCTGCACAGCAAGCAGGCGCTGGTCTACGAGCAGCACTTCGACGACGTCGACGCTGCCGTGGGCGCGTACCTCAACATCCTGGCCATCGCGCCGAAGGATATTGAGGCGATCGTTTCGCTGGAGCGCATTTTCCGCGAGCAAGACCGTGTCGCCGAGCTGGTCGACACGTACGAGCGCCACGTGGCCGCGACCGACGACGTCTCGGAGCAATCCGAGGTGCTCATCACCATGGCGCAGGTCCAAGTCGAGCTGATGGACGACGCGCACTCGGCCATCTCCACGTACACCCGCGTGCTGGAGAACGACCCGAACCACGTGGATGCGCTCACCCGCATCGGCGCGCTGTACGAGCACGTGGAGCACCCGGAGTACGCGGTTCAAGCTTACGAGCGCTTGGCCACGGTGTCCGAGGACCCGGCGGTTCAGTTGAACAACTGGCTCCGCGCTGCGCAGCTCCTTCGGGACCCGATCGGCGACGATGCGGGCGCCGAAGAGCGGTACCGCAAGTGCTTGGGTGTGAACGAAGAGTACGTGCCCGCGATGGAGGCCCTCGAGGCCATCTACCGCGACCGCGGCGATACGGACGCGAGTCTGGATATGCTGCAACGTCAGATCGAGTTCGCGGCGACCTTGCCGCAGCGCTCGGCGCTGATGGTTCGTCAGGCGCACATCTTCGATACGCAGTTGGGCGACGCGGAGCGTGCCGCGCTGCTGTACGAAGAGGCGATTGAGCTCGACCCGAGCAACACGGCCGCCGCCGGTCCGCTGTCGGACATCTTCTTCGCCCGCGAGGATTGGGTCCGCGCCAAGCCGCTGTACGAGCTTCAGCTTCGCAGCGTGGACGCGGCCCCCGATGACCGCGCGCTGGAGCTGTTCTTCCGCAGCGGTGTGGTCTCCGAGAATCTCGGTTTCTACCCCGACGCGACGCAGTACTACGAGCAGACGCTCGAGGTGGAGCCCGGTCACCTGGGCGCCCTCCGTGGCCTCGCCCGACTGTACACGCAGCTCGGTCGTGCGGACGCCGCGTACCAAACGTACGTGGATATCCTCGCCGAGCACCGCGCCCACATGGACGCGTCCGAGGCGGTGGAGTGCTACTTCCAGGCCGGTGCGATCAAGGCGCAGCAGGACGACGCGGGCACCGCCCGTCAGATGTTCATGAACGCGCTGGAGATTGACGACCACCACGAGCCGTCACTGCGCAGCTTGCTGACCATCGTGGAGGACTCGGGTGACCGTCGTTCGACCGTGGACATCAAGCAGCGCCTGTTGCCGACCGTTGGCGACCGTTTGGAGCGCTTCAAGCTGCTCGTGGAGCTCGGTGACGCGCTTCAAGAGCTCGGCGAAGTGACCCAAGCGGAGGCCATGTTCCGCGAGGCCGTGGCGCTCGACCCCGAGTCGAAGGTTGTGCTGCACAAGCTGCTCAACATCTTCACGGACACGGGCAACTGGCGCCGCGCCACCGAGGTGCTCGGTCAGCTCGCGCGCATGGAAGAGAACCCGGAGCGCTTGGCGAAACTGTGCTTCACCATCGCCGCGATCTTCCGCGACGAGCTCGGCGAAGCAGACCAAGCGGTCGTGTTCTTCAACCAAGCGCTCGACGCCAAGTTCGACTACCTGGAGGCGTTCGAGGCCATCGACCACCTGCTCACGTCGCAACGTGATTGGCAGGCGCTGGAAGAGAACTACCGCCGTATGCTCACCCGCGTGGAGGCGTCGGGCGTGCACGCGGAGACGGTCGACCTCAAGGTGCAGCTGCTCAAGAACTTGGGTGAGATCTACCGTAGCCGCCTGCAGCAGCCGGCCGCCGCGGTGGACGCCTACCGTGTGGCGTCGCAGTACGCCCCAGAAGACGAGGTGTTGCTCACGATCCTGGTGGAGCTCGTCGAGCGTGGAGGCGGTGCTCCCGAGGAGATCATCTTGCTCCACCAGCGCCTGATCAAGGTCAGCCCGCTGCGTCTCGAGAGCTACCGCGCGCTGTTCAACAACTACCTGCGCGCCCGTAAGTTCGACGAGGCGTGGTGCATGGCTGCCGCGCTGAGCCGACTCGACACGAACGCGACCCCGGAAGAGGAGGCGTTCTACAAGGAGAACCTGCCCGCGCAGGTGCTCTCGACGAGCCGCGAGTTGAGCCGTGGCATGTGGCAGGAGCACCTGTACCACCGCGAGCTGGACCCCAACATTACGAGCATCTTCGAGGTGTTGTCCGTGCACCTGCGCTCGCTCCTGCGGCGCGATGTGAAGGACTGGGGCGTGCACAAGCGCAAGGACAAGATCGACTTGGGCGAGGAGATGCCGCTGACCAAGATGGTCTCGTACATCATGACCCGCGTCGGCGTGAACGACCTGATGCTGTACGAAAAGTCCGACTTCGCCGGACTGCAGAACATGAACACCGACCCCGCAGCGCTGCTGGTGGGCCGTGACATGCTCAGCGACAAGACGCCGCGTGAGCTGGCGTTCCGCATCGGTAAGGTCCTCACGCTCATGCGTCCGGAGTTCTACTTGGCCTCCGCGTTCCCCTCGACCGACCACCTCAAGACGTTCTTCTTGGCGGCGATGTCGGCCATCACCCAGCAGGTGCCGGAGGGCGGTAACACGCAACAGATCGCCGAGTTCGCTCACGAGATCAGCGCGCTCCCCGCGCCGGTGCTGGAGCAGATTCGTCGGGCCCGAAACAACATCGGTGCCTCGGGTCGCAACCCGGACCTGTCGGCGTGGTTGAGCCATGTCGAGCTCGTGTCGAACCGCGTCGGTCTGCTGCTCTGCGGCGACCTGCAGGTGGCCATTGGCTGTCTGAGCCAGGCGGTGGACAACAACCGGTTCATCTCGAAGACGCCGGCCACGCAACAGGCCAAGGACCTGATCGTGTTCAGCATCTCCGATTCGTACTTTGCGCTGCGCCGCGAACTCGGGCTCGTGCTCAAGGCCAAGTAGCCAAGCATGCCGCTCTATATCGTCGCTACGCCCGTCGGGAACTTGGAAGACATGTCCCGACGGGCGCTTCGCGTGCTCGCTGAGGTCGACTACGTCCTCGCGGAGGACACGCGGACAACCGGCAAGCTCCTGAGCTTGGTGGGCGTCAAGGCTCGGTTGCGCGCCTATCACGATCACTCCAACGTCGCCGACCGCGAGCGCATCGTTCGCGAGCTGGTAGACGGGCAGGACATCGCGCTGGTGTCCGACGCCGGGACACCGTGCGTGTCAGACCCGGGCTACGCGCTCGTACGCGACGCTGCTGCGGCGGGTGTGTCGGTGGTGCCCGTGCCCGGCGCTTCGAGTGTGCTGGCGTTCCTCAGCGCCGCTGGGCTGCCCACGGATTGCTTTCAGTTCGTTGGCTTTGGTCCGCGCAAGGCGGGCGCGCGAGATGCCGCGGTCGCGGAGTGGTTCGCCTACTCCGGCACGACCGTGGTGCTGGAGGCGCCCACGCGGTTGGTCGCGCTCTTGCAGGCTTTGGCGCAGGCCGATCCCGACCGGGGTGTAGTGGTCGGGCGCGAGCTGACGAAGCTGCACGAGGAGTTCGTTCGCGGTACGGCAGCGAGTGTGTTGGCGGCGTTTCAAGACCGCGATCGCATCCGCGGCGAGTGCGTCGTGGGCGTGGCTCCAGACGACGCTGAGGCGCTGGTCACCGACGTAGAGGTCGACGCCTGGATCCAGGAGCTGCTGGACGCTGGCTTGCGAACCAAGGCGATCTCGCAGGTGCTATCACGCCGCTTGGGCGTGCCTGCCGCGTCGGTGTACGAGCGGGCGGTGGCGCTGCGAGAGCGCTAGGTCCCGCGGCGTTGGCCGCCTTGAGGCGACGACGCAGCGGGCGGAGTCGGCGCGGGTAGGGCGGCTAGAACTGGAAGGCGAGGACGGCGTCCCAGCCGATGTTGAACGCGCCTTCGATGCGGAAGCGGCGTCCCACGGGGTCCATCGACAGGTCGTAGAACGGGTTGCGCTCGATGTCGCCGTCGGCCGGATCGGGGTCCAGGTCGACGATGTCGTCGCCACCGGTGTCACGGCCAGAGTCGGCGGTGTTGAGCAGGTGGGGCGTCTGGAACTCCATCTGCACGCCGAGTCGAAGCTCGATGTAGCGGCTGAACTGGAGGTTGAACCGCGTGTGGGCGCCCATGCGCGCGTAGCCGTCCACGTCGCTGATGCCGTCGTGCGCGTAGGTCCAGAGGGCACGGTCGGCGCTGGTGTCGTCGAGTACGTTTCCGGGGCGCTGTGCGACCCAGCCACAGGCGGCCATATCGGGGTCGAGCGTGGCCGCGGGGTTGTACGCGTTTCCGTTGGTTCCGCCGGTTCCTCCTCCGGAGCCGACGTAGCCGACGTCGCCGGCGGACAGGCCGTTGCACTCGGAGCGCGCCAGGGCATCGGAGAGCGGGGTGTAGTCGCGGCCGGGGAAGTTGTAGCCGAAGTTCACGCCGAGGTCCCAGGAGTAGACTTGGTCTGACTCCAGGTCTTCGAACAGGAGGATTTCGGTGCCGAAGTTGAAGTCCATCCGCCCGCCGGGCGCCTGGGTCTCGGAGTTCGGCGAGTTGTCGGCGAACAGGCCGTTCTTTGCGGCGAACGGGTGCGCGTACGAGAAGGCGAAGTAGGGCTCCACGTATTCGACGTATCGCCGACTGGCGGAGAGTCCGACTTGCAGCTCATGGACGCCGCGTCCCACGCCGGTGTTGTTGCCGCGCGCGGGCTTTCCGGTGGGGGCGACGTAGTCGAGGTTGAAGCGCAGGGTCGCGACGTGCGGGTTTACGTCGTTGTTGAACGGCGCCCAGGCGAGTCCCACGGTCATGTCGCCGAGGCCGCTGCGACGGACGCCGTCGTCGGGCACATCGAAGTAGCGGTAGGTGCCGAACTGGCGTCGCGCGTCGCCAGTGTCGGGGCCGTCGTAGTAGTCACGGATTGACGGGTCGAGGTCGTCGGCGATGCGCTGGTCGCTGGGGTCGACCGCCGAGTTTGCTGGGCTCACGCCGTCGGCGTATTCGAGCGTACGGCGGTCGGACAGCACGAGCGGGAGGCCGATGTGGAGTTCTAGGTCGCGGTTCAGGCCGATCTGGAAATCGAAGTCCATGATCGTCTGCACGCGCCGGTAGTCCAGGTCGCGCCGGAAGACGGTAGCGGGCTCGTCGCAGTCGTCGCACCCGGTCTCCCGCGCGATCACTCCGCGATCGTACGATTGCCGAATGCTCGGCTCGATGTGGAAGTCGAACGGGTTGTCGTTCGCTTCGTCGAAGGCATCGACAACCTCAGTGATCTCGGCTGCTTGCGCGCCGTGACTCACCAGCGTGGCGACGGCCAGCGCGGTCAGCGAAAACAGAGGACGACGAAGGGCTGCCTGCGGGCGTGAAAGCATCGCTTCGGACGGCAAAAAGGCGCGAAGATACGAGCCCTTGCTTGAACTACGAAGGTGCGCGGGCGTCAAGCAAGGCGGGGCTTGGCGTGCACGTTTGTGGCACGGTCACTGCCGCGTTGGCTGGGCCGCTGCGCCGAGGCCGGGTATCGTCCCGTCGTCGCCCTGGTCCCGAATTCTGTTACGGCGCTGCTCCCTGGGCCGGCGGGAGTGCGTGGGCCACCGACGCGAGCCCGATCCACGCTGCGCCGGCGGCATCGAGCGCGCTCGCGCAGGCCGCCGCGGTGTGGCCCGTCGTGGTCACGTCGTCGACGAGTAGGACGTTGCGACCCATCAGTCCGGCGCGCGTTCGACGGCCTCGGCTGGCCGCATAGGCCCCGGCGATCTCGGCGCGTTCGTCGGCGCCGCGGAGCGCTTGCGGTGGATCGTGGCGAGTGCGGCGAAGCACTGAAAGGCGCAGCGGTACGCCGAGCGCGCGGGCAAGCGGGCGTGCGAGCAGCACCGATTGGTTGAAGCCGCGCCCGCGGAGCCGCGCGTTCGAGAGTGGCACGGGGACTACGAGGTCTACGGCCGGCAGGACAGGCAACAGCGTGTCGGCCAGGGCGCGGCCGAGCCCCGGCGCACGCCAGAGCTCGCGGTGGAACTTGAGCGCGATCAACGCGTCGCGAGTCTCGGCCTCGAACGGTGATGCCGCCCAGCGCGGGCGTCCATCGGGGGCGGGTTCGACCTCCATACAGACGAAACCGCGCACACACGCTCCGCACGTTGGGCCCTCATAGACGGAGAGCCATTCGGCGCAGACGGGGCAGGTTTGAGGATACACGAGGTCGAGCATAGCCGTGTTATCGACCGGCGCTCGCGGGCGTCGACTCACGACGGGCGATCACGGACGACACTCGGTCACGACACTGGGTCACGACACTGGGTCACGACACTGGGTGACGACCTCGGTGGCTATCCCTCTCTGTGATAGCCTTCGCCGCGGATGATCGTCATGGCGCGATACAGCTGTTCGAGCAGCACGACGCGGGCGAGTTCGTGCGGGAGCGTGAGCGGGGAGAGCGACCAGACCCAGTCCGCGCTGTTGCGGAATTCGGGGTCGTGTCCGTCGCCACCGCCGACGCAGAAGGCCCACGAGCCGGTTCCGTGCAGGGCGGCGCGCTCGAGCTTTTTCGCGAGGGCCATGCTGCTGACGAGCTCGCCGCGCTCATCGAGGACAACGCGAAACGCGCCGGTGGGGACGGCGGCATCGAGCGCAGCTGCCTCTCGCGCGGCGATGACTGCGGGCGGTTGTCCGCGGCAGTCTTTCACTTCGCTGAGTTTGAAGGTCCCGTAGCGGCTGAGCCGCTTGGTGTAGTCGTTACAGGCGGCGGCGTAGTGCTTGGATTTGACCTTGCCGACGGCCGCGACGGTAAGCTTCACGCTTGTGAAGCGGCCTCGGGATCTTCGAGATCCTGCGGTGAGTCGAGCGCGAGCCGGGGGGCGTCGCTGTAGATGGACTCCAGGCCGTATTCGGGGCGCGTGGGCTCGTCGAACACGTGGAGCACCGCGTCACCGAAGTCGACGAGGATCCAGGCGCCTTCGGAGGTACCTTCGACGCCGAGCGGGCGAACCTTGACGGGTCGCAGGTCTGCGATCACGAACTCGGCGATGCCCTTGGCGTGGCGCGAGCTGGTGCCGTGGCAGATGACGATAAAATCGGTGTAGGACACGATTCCACGAACATCGAGCACGCGGAGATTCCGGGCCTTTTGCTCCCAAGCAGCTTCCGCGATGGCGCGGGCGAGTGCCTCGGTGTCATACTCCTCGGCGATATTCTCTTCGGCTGGCTCGGCAGCCTCCGCAACGGCGTCGGTTGCTGTCTGCGTACTCAAATCGACCTCAAATGGGTGTGCGCTGGGCGCGGTCTAACCTTGGAAGGATAGCAACTGATACGCTCCGCGTCACCCGTGAATTTGAGGGCCAACTTGTAACGTGCAGAAATGCGCCGGTTGCGTCGTGGCCGCGCAGCACTATGATCACGGCGCTGAATTTCACAGGGAGACCATGTCTAACGCTGACTCGATATCGCCGCTTCGCCAATCCGTACAACGCGTCAAAGCCGCCAGCCGTAGGGTTGCCGCGGTCGGGCCCGCCAAGCGCACCGCCACGCTGAAGGCGCTCGCGGCTGAGCTGCGGAACCGTACGACAGAGATCCTCGCCGCGAACGCGCTCGATATGGCCGCCGGCAAAGAGAAGGGCCTTGAGCCCTCTTTCATGGATCGCCTGTTCCTCGACGAGTCCCGCGTCGAGGCGATGGCCGTCGCCGTTGAGGAGATCGCCGCTCAGGAAGATCCCATCGGCGCGCTTGAGTCTCAGACCATTCGGCCCAACGGCCTCCGCGTCGGTCGCATGCGGATCCCGCTCGGCGTGATCTGCGTGATCTACGAAGCGCGCCCGAACGTGACGAGCGACGCAGCGGCGTTGGCGCTCCGCGCGGGCAACGCGATGATCCTCAAGGGTGGACGTGATGCGCGTCACTCGAACCGCGCGATCGGCGACGCAGTGGCTGCCGCGCTGACCGTGACCGGGCTCCCGGCGGACGCCGTCATGGTGATCACCGACACCGGGCGCGACGAGATGGCGGAGCTGCTGCGCTTCGACGAGGAGATCGACCTGGTCATCCCGCGTGGTGGCGAGGGCTTGATTCGTTTCGTTGCCGAGAACAGCCGCATCCCCGTGGTGAAGCACTACAAGGGCGTGTGCCACGTGTACGTGGACAAGGCCGCGGATGTGGACATGGCCGCTGCGATCGCAGTGAACGGCAAGAGCCGGCCCAGCGTGTGCAACTCGGTCGAGACGGTGCTTGTGCACCGCGACATCGCCGCCGTCGCTGTCCCCGCCATGGTGACCGCGCTGCAAGCGGCTGGCGTGACGGTCCACGGCTGCGCCGAAACGGCTGCGCTCGCGTCGGACATCGTGCCGGCGGACGAGAGCGACTGGCTCGCCGAGTACCTGAGCCTCGACGTGGCCATGAAGGTCGTCGACGACATCGAGGCGGCGATCGAGCACATCGCTCAGTACGGCAGCAACCACACCGAGGCGATCATCAGCGAGTCGATCTCGGCCACGCAGCAGTTCACGCGCGAGGTGCTCTCAAGCTGCGTGATGATCAACGCCTCGACCCGGTTCGCCGATGGCGGTCAGCTGGGGTTGGGCGCGGAGATCGGCATCAGCACCTCCAAGGTCCACGCCTACGGCCCGATGGGTGCGGAGGGCCTGACGACCACACGGTTCTTGGTGGTCGGCGAAGGTCAAACGCGAACGTAGCGCCTGCGCGCGGCGGCTTGCCGCGTCGCCGCCACGTGCGCGTGTCCCGTCTGAAATGTGGGCGACGCACGTGGCACAACTGGCTTCGCTCCGGATCGTGGGGTACGGTGAAGCTCGCTGCCGATAGCGGTGTATGGTGAACGATCGAGACACGCACGACATTATCGTCGACCTGGACCTTTGGTCGTCGAGCCGTTCGTCCCTAGCCGGATTGATCGCGCGGGCGCTCGACGTTCCTGCGTCCAGCATCCGCCCAATGCTCGACGAGACTCCGACCCGTGTGGCGTCGTACGCGTACTTGCCTGAGGCCGAGCGTGCGGCCGCGGCATTGTCTGCTGTGATGGTGCCCGTCAGCGTGGTTTCGCGCGGCGCAGGGGGGCAAAGCGCGCCCGGCGGACCGAGCAAGCTAGAGCGAACGATGATGCCAGGGTGGTCGGCTCTGGAGGACGATTTGAACGCGCCCGCTGGGTCCTCGACAATGGTCGGCTTGCCGTCGCGCCTCTCCGAGATCGCGCGGGCAGAGGCGATGGCCGCCGAGAGCGCGCCCGCCGGACGAGGCCTGTTCGACGAAGGCGATTTGGGCGCGTGGGAAGCGCTGGCGAACGCCGCGGTCGGCGTGCAATCGCCGGAAGAAGCACCCGCACAACCGCCCCCGATTCGCGGCGAAGTGGTGACCGTTCGCCCCGTCTCCGTGCGGGTCTCCGGCGGAGACGATCGCGCGAGCATTCCTGGAATTCGCGGGCTCACGGAGACCGCACCGAACGCCGCCGCGGTCGGCCCGGCCGCGGCCCTCGACCCGCGGACCGCGTCCTCGTCAAACGCGGTGGTGATTCCTGCTTCTGCTGTGACTTCGGGGCCGGACGCGGACGCTGACGCACCCGGAAACAGCGGCGCCGGTTGGTCTGATATCCTCGGCGCTGCGCTCTCAGCGCGGCTGGTCGATGAGGTTCCTGGTGTGAGCGTCAACTCGTCGCTCGGTGCCCCTCGTGAGCATGCTGCCGAGGCGCCGCGATCGGACGTTTCACCCCAGGAGGACCCCGCTGAGATGGCGACGTTCATTCTGGGCGGTGGCGTTGGGTTGTCCGCCGCGATGGCTCCGACGCCCGCGGCGCGCGTGAATGCGGTGCCCGGTACCCGCTCGGCCGCACCCTCTGCGACAAGCTCGGGGAGTGGCTCGGCGTGGGAGTTCGCCGGCGTTGACCTCAAGAACGCCGTCCTGGCGCGCGCCGACGATGACGGCCCCGCGCCGGCGCCGCCGCGCGCCCGAAGCGAGCAGCGCTCCGACGACTTTGGCGTCGCGGATGGCCCGTCGCGACTGGACGTCGACAGCCTCGCCGATCGCGCTGCGCAGTCTGGCTTTGCACGGCTGCGGCCAGTGGAGACCGACGCTGGAGACGCGGGTGTGTCGACCCGCGCTGCGCTGCTGTGGGGCGTGGTCGCGCCCGGTGGTGGCCAAGCCTATCTGGGCAGTTGGCAGCGCGGCGTAACCTACGCGCTGAGCTCTCCGCTGATCGTGCCGTGGATCGTCGGCGTCCGCGAGGCCGTCCGTGAGGCTGCTGCTGGGCGCGAGGGTGCTCGGCTGGTGGATCGGCGGCCGCGGATGGGGAGCGCCGCGTGGTACACGCTCGCGTTCTGGGCGAGCATCGCGTTGGTCGTTACGGTGATCGTGTCCGCGCTGCGTTTCGAACCTCGGTTGGAAGCTCCCGCGCCGGCGCCCGAAGCTGCTGCGGTGGTCATCGCCGATGAGGCGGAAACGACGGAGCCCGAGGCGTCGGAGCAAGCGGATGCGGACGAGCTGTCCGACGAGGAGCGCGCGGCACGGCTGAACACGGTCTTGCTCGACGCCCGTCGCGCCTGCCAAACGGAGCGCTACTTTCTGTGCCGAGAGCTCGCGGAGGAGGCCTTAGCGCTTGACGGGCGCAGCCGGGAAGCGCAGCTGTTGCACGTCCGCGCCATCAGTGAAGGGGTCGTTGAACCGCCCCCACAGGACCCCCCGCAACCGACCGGCTATGATCGTCAACCTAACCGTACACTCGCTCCCCGGTGAACCTCGCGCGTTCGAGTTTCGACGCTCTGAGATCCGCGTAGGCGCTGGCAGTAAGAATGACCTGATCGTCGCGTCGCGCGATGAGGTCGTGCGCATGGTGACCCTCCACGCGAGTGGCTCGGGCGTTCGCGTGAGCGTGGAGGCCTCGGAGCTCCGCGTCCTCGTGCAGTTGGCGGGCGACAACGAGCGCCGGGCCCCCGATGCGGACCTGATTCTGCCCGTTGGCTCACGCGTTCTCATCGGCGACGAGCTCACGATTTACATCGATGGTGTCCGCCGTGCGGAGTCGCTTGAGCTCCACGCCGTCGGTACGTTTGCGCCAGCTCCCGCGATGGACGCCGTAAGCGGGCTCACACCGAAGGCGCAGAGCGCGATCATGCGTATGGCGCTTGGTTTGGCCGGCGCCGAGGAGCCCAATCGGTTCCTCGCCGAAGTGAACAACGCGCTGGTGTCGGTGGTCTCCGATGGCGACGTCGCGGTACAGATGGTGCTCCCGCTCGGCTCCGACGTGGCGTGGGATTCGTCGATCGTGTTCGGCGCCGGTGACGCGCGCCTTCCGCTCGAAACGGTGCAATTTGGCCGTGGCGAAATGCATGCGCTGTTGGACGACTCCCAGTTCGTGGAGTGCATGCAAGGTGCCACGCGCTTGACGCTGGTGCCGGTCACGTCGGGCACGCGTCTGCGCGCGGTCCTTGGAGTGCACTCGAGCCTCTCGGCGGCCGCGCTCATCGAGCGCCTTGGTGGCGCACTTGCCGCCGTTCGGCCCTTCGTCGTCGCGTTCGCGACGCGGTTCGGTCGGCGTGCTGAGGTCGCTGCGATCGAAGAAGAGAACCGCTATTTCAAGGACCGGCAGCGCCGGCACTACCTGTTCAAGGACTTGGTGACCGAGTCGGCTTCGATGCGCCGCCTGCACCGTGAGCTGGGTGACCTGGTGTCGCTCGACGCGCCCGTGCTGCTGGCCGGCGAGGCCGGGACGGGGAAGGAGCTGCTCGCGCGCGCCTTGCACCACCTGGGCGGCCGCAGCGGCAATATGCTCGTGTCGCAGCACTGCGCGTCGCTGGACGAAGACGCGCTGGATTTCGAGTTGTTCGGTTACGCCCATCGCGGCGAGGATGTCGGCTCGCAGTCGCAGCGCGGCGTGTTCGAACTGGCCAACGGTGGCACCGTCTTCCTCGACGAGATCCACGCGCTCTCGCCTCGTCTTCAGAAGAAGCTCCAGCGTATGCTGGCCGAAGGCGAAGTGTTCCGAATCGGTGAGTCTCTGGCCCGCGCAGTGGACGTCCGCGTGGTCTGCTCGACGCACCTGAACGTGATGGAACTCGCGGATCAGGGGCGGTTCCGTCGCGACCTGGCGCTGCAGCTGACGCGTCACGAACTGCAGGTGCCGCCGCTGCGCGATCGTCGCGAGGACATCGTCCCGTTGATCGGGTTCTTTGTGAAGAAGTGGGCCCGTCGGTACCGCAAGCAGGTGGAGTCCGTGGACCCGGAGACGACCGCGTGGCTGCAGAAGCTGCGCTGGCCCGGCAATGTGCGCGAGCTGCTGACGGTGATCGAGCGCGCGGTGCTGCAGGCGGAGCCGGATCAACTCACGCTACGGCGCGACGACTTCGAGCTTCGCTAGCCTGCGGCGCAGCGTGGATTGAAGCGGGGCCCCGTCGTCGGCGCGCTCACGGTACGCTCGCTGAGCGCGGGCTCAGGGGGCATGGACCCCAGTTGGGTTGGCTCTCTAGCCGGGGACGCTTCCGAGGCCGATCGCGCGGAACAAGGCGTAGATGAACCCTTCTTCCCATGGGTTGATGGCGCCGCCGAGTGCGCTCACGGCGGACAGTCCGACGAGCAGCCCGAGCCAGAGGGGGGCGCGACGGACCAAGTCGTAGCGATCGACGGTGCGTAGGGCGGCGATGGCGAGGGTGGGGTGCAACACCATGAACCAGCGCATGCCAACGCAGCGGCCGCCATAGTTGATGGTCCGGTAGATGTAGTAGCCGATCACGAACGCGGTGGTGGCGATCGCGACGCGGCGCAACGTCTCGGTCTGCTCCGTGCGTTCGCGCTGGAAGAACCAGGGGAGGGCGAGGAGCATCCAGGGGGTGACGCTGAACAGGCCGTGGTGGCCGAGCAGCGCGTGGAATCCGTAGACGGCCTTGGGCTCGCGTAGAGCGTCGAATTCGATGGGGTTGCCCCAGTAGGAGCCCGGGTACTGGTACGCTGATTTGACCAAGTAGAACGGTCGGATATCGCCGGTCATGCTGTACTGAATCACGGTTTGGCAGACGGGTGCGACGAGGGCTGCAACGACGAGCACGGCGGCGGCGGTCTTGTCGTTACGGAGCGTCCAGAGGATCCACAGCGCGAAGCCGCCGACGACGGGGGTGGCACCGAGATCGAACGCGGTCGCCGCGCCTCCGAACAGGCCGACGAGGGCGGCTTGGCCGAGTGTCAGCCGGCGATCGCCGTCCAGGAGCGGCGAGGCGGCGAGGGCGGCGCCGACCAAGCACAGGAAGGCGAACGAATGGTTGTCGAGGTGTGACGCGTACGCGGTCGGCAGCCCGCCGAGCATCATCGCGATGGCGATGAACGTCGCGTTGGTGGAGTCGTTCGCGGAGCGGCGCGCGAGCGCGATGAACAGCAGCATCGCGCCGACCCAGGGCAGCACGGCGACGAACAGGCGCATGCGCCGGACCGTCGGGTACATGGCGTCTTCGAACGACTGGCCGGTGATGGTTTTCACGACCGCGTAGAGCGGCGCGCACATGGTGGGCAGCAGCGGCGGCTTGGAGCTGAAGAACGTGCCCTCCCACTGCACCTTGTCGACGGTCCTGTCGCCGAGCGACGTTTCGTCGATCGCATACGTGCCGTGCTCCACCAGCGCTTCCATCGTGGCGTAGCGGCTGGCGGGGTTCACGGACATGTGGTTCTGCTGGGAGCAGATCACTACCCACGCAGTAACGAGCGCGAGCACGATGAAAAGTAAGCGCTGTTGCACGGTCGGCGGATGAGAACTGGCGTGGTTGGGTGCGGTCTGGTATCGCGCAGCATCCGCCTGGAGCAAGTGCCTTGTGTCAATGAAAGTCTCCCTCCTCATCCCAACGTTCAACGAAGAGGAGAACGTCGGTCGACTGTACGACGAGATCGTCGCGATGGCTTCGACGCAGACGTTCGAACTCGAGATGATCTTTGTCGACGACGGTTCGACGGACGGTACTCCCGCCGCCCTCGCTGAACTGGCCGCGCGCGATCCGAACGTTCGCGTCGTCACCTTCCGTCGAAACTTCGGTCAGACCGCAGGATTGGCCGCTGCCATCGATCACGCTGAGGGCGACGTCCTCATCCCGATGGACGCGGATCTGCAGAACGATCCGGCCGATGTGCCCCGCATGCTCGCGAAGCTCGAAGAGGGCTACGACGTGGTAAGCGGCTGGCGTAAAGATCGGCAGGACACGTTCATCTCGCGCAAGCTGCCGTCGATGATCGCCAACCGGCTGATCTCGCGTTGGGCTGGCGTGCACCTTCATGACTACGGGTGCAGCCTCAAGGCGTACCGCGCGGAGGTCATCAAAGAGGTGCGGTTGTACGGCGAGATGCATCGCTTTGTGCCCATCTACGCCACCTGGGCCGGCGCGCGCGTGACCGAGATGGTCGTGAACCACCGCGCTCGGCAGTTCGGCGTGTCCAAGTACGGCATCAACCGCACCTTCAAGGTGCTGTTGGACATGCTGACCGTAAAGTTCCTGGGCGACTACTCGACCAAGCCGATCTACCTGTTCGGCGGCGCCGGTTTTGGGCTGCTCGCCTTGGCGTGCGTGCTCGTCGTCGGCGCGATCATCGATAAGCTGACGGTGGACTTCATCGGCCAGCACATCATGTCGCTGTTGTTGCTGAGCAGCTTCTTGGCGACGGTCGCGATCGTGCTCGTGATGATGGGCCTGCTGGCCGAGATCATCGTGCGCACGTACCACGAGTCGCAGAACAAGCCGATTTACCTCGTTCGCGAGGTCCTCAACCCGGTAGAGGCCCCGTGTGCGGACTCGTAGGGTGGCTTAGCACCGGGCGTAGTCCGGACGAAGGCGTGCTGCGGCGGATGACGGAGTCGCTGGCGCACCGCGGTCCAGACGGCACGGGAATCCATGTGTCCGGGCCGGTTGGTTTTGGCCATCGTCGGCTCTCGATCGTCGACCTTGAGGGCGGCGCCCAGCCCATGCAGAACGCCGACCGCAGCGTCGCGGTCACGTTCAACGGCGAGATCTACAACCACACGCAGCTACGCCGCGATCTCGAAGCGCGCGGCCACGTGTATCAGTCGCGCTCGGACACCGAGACGCTGGTGCACGGCTACCGCGAGTGGGGCACAGAGCTGCCGAACAAGCTCAACGGCATGTTCGCGTTCTGCGCTTGGGATGATCGCACGCAGACCGCTCTCATCGCGCGCGACCGCATGGGGCAAAAGCCGCTGTACTACGCGCACTTGGACGACGGAACGCTGCTGTTCGCGTCCGAGCTGAAGGCGCTGCTGGAGCACCCCCGCATCCCGCGCCAGGCCGACCGCACCGCGCTCGCGCTCTACCTCACGTATGAGTACGTCCCGCACCCGTACAGCGCGATTCAGGGCGTCAAAAAGCTGCCGCCGGGCGACGCGCTCGTGTGGTCCAACGGCACGCTGACCCAGTACACCTACGCGACGCTGCCGTTCGGTGGAGAGTCCCCGCTCCGCTCGTCCGAAGAGTGGATCGCTGAGACCCGACGCGCGCTCTCGGTCGCGACCCAGCGCCGACTCATGGCGGACGTGCCGCTCGGTGTGTTCCTGAGCGGTGGCGTTGACTCCTCGGCCGTGGTCGCGCTCATGGCGGAGCACGTACCGGGGCCCGAGATCAACACGTTCTCGATCGCCTTCGAAGACGCGTCGTTCGATGAGTCTCGCTACGCGCGCATCGTCGCGGACCGGTTCGGTACGAACCACCGCGTGGAGACGTTCTCGGCGCAGGCGCTCATCGATACGCTGCCGGCTGTGGTCGACCTGATGGACGAGCCGTTCGGCGACGCCAGCGTGCTGCCCACGTACCTGCTCAGCAAGTTCACGCGGCAGCACGTCAAGGTGGCGCTGGGTGGAGACGGCGGCGACGAACTGTTCTGCGGCTACGAGACGTTCCGCGCCGACACGGCCGCTCGTTTGTACCGACGTCTGCCGAGCCTGCTGCGCGACACGATCCGCAAGCAGGTGCAGGCCATGCCGGTCAGCACAGACAACTTCAGCTTGGACTTTGTCGCCAAGTACTTCGTGCGTGGCGCGGACGCGATTCCCGAGTTCCGGCACACCCGCTGGCTCGCGTCGTTCCTGCCCAATACGCTCGACGACCCGCTGCGGCGCGACATCCGCGACACCGTCCCAGACGGCAGCGTGTTTGGCGTCATGGCGCGGCCCTACATGGAGTGCCCCGACGAGCGGCACGTGCAGCGTCTTTCGTACGCGTATATGCGCACGTATCTGGCCGAGGACATCCTCACCAAGGTCGACCGGGCGAGCATGGGCAGCGGCCTTGAGGTGCGCACCCCGTTCATGGATCCGGAGCTGGTGTCGCTCGTGGCGCGCATGCCGCCCCGGCTTAAGCTGCACAGTGGGTTCTCGGCCAAGTATGCGCTCAAGCGCGCGCTTGAGCACGACCTGCCGGACGAGATTTTGTACCGCAAGAAGAAGGGGTTCGGCATTCCGGTCGCCAAGTGGCTGAACGGACCGCTGGCCTCCGAGATGGACCGCCTGCTCGCGCCCGATCGCATCGCGGCCGCCGGGCTACTGGACCCCACGGTGGTCACTCGGCTGGTGCGCGAGCACCGCGAAGGTCGGCGCGACAATCGCAAAGGGCTCTGGACGCTCATGATGCTGGAGTATTGGCGTGAACGGTTCGACATCCAGCTCTGAGCCTCATCCCGCGCCTACGCCGGACGCGGGCCCGCAGTCCTACGAGGACGTGCGCCGATCGGGCAATCCGGTCATGCGCGTTCTGCCGTGGTTCGTGGCCCTCGCGGCGTTCGGCTACATCTTTGGCACCACCGACTTGGCGGGCATGCGCGCCGCCGCGAGCACCGCGCGCTGGGGCATGTTCTGGGTCGCGGCGTTCGGCATCTACGCGGCGCTGTTCGCGATGGACTCGATGACCGTCTGGTGGGTGTACCGCCGGTTTCACGTGCCCGAGATTCGCTACCGCGACGTGCTCCCCGCCCGTGGCGCCTCGTACCTGCTCGGCATTTTGAACTACGCCGCTGGTTCGGCGGCGATGGCGTTCTATTTTAAGAAGCGCTTTAAGGTCAGCATGTTAGAGGGCGGCGCATCGCTGCTTCTGCTCATGCTTGTGGACCTTGGGCTCGTGACGATCGCCGTCCTGCTCGGCGGCTCCATGCTGCCGCCGGAGTGGACCAGCGCCACCGTCGTCACGCTCGGTAGCACCGTGGTGACTTGGCAGATGGCCATCCAAGGGCTCGGCCTCGCGTTCGCCGTGGGCGCCGTCGGGCACATCGTGTTCTGGCGCGCGCCGTGGAAGTGGGGACCGTTGGAGCGCATTCGTAGCATCGAATCGCTGCGCGGGTTCCGAGCGGCGACCATCGTGGACTACGTGAAAATCGGCTTGATTCGGGCACCGGTGACGGCGCTCTATGTGCTCATGCACGGGCTCACGCTCATCGCGTTTCACATCCAAGTGCCGTGGGCGCGGCTGCTCGTTTACGTGCCCATCCAGATGCTGATCGCCGTGGTGCCCATCAGCCCCAGTGGGCTCGGTACCGTGAACGTGGCGCAGCGCTTCTTGTACGAGCCGTACGTGTTCGACCCGGCCGGCGTGCAGCTGGTGGGCGACGCCGCGACGTCGTCGATCGACGCCTACGGCGTGGCGCTCGCGCTCGCGTTCAACCTTCCTAGAATTCTGATCGGCGTCGTCGCCTTCCGAGCGGCCAAAGCGGCCCTGGAACGCGTCGCCACCGATGACGCGGAGACCTCATCGTGACCGAACGCTCGACCCTCATCATCGTCCCGACCTACAACGAACGGGAGAACATCGAAGCGATCATCGCCGCGATTCATCAGCACGTTCCCCACGTCCATATTCTGGTCGTAGAGGACGGCTCCCCCGACGGCACGGGCGCCCTTGTCGACGCGATTGTGGCCCGCGATGAGCGCGTCAAAGTGCTGCACCGTACTGGCAAGCTCGGGCTCGGTTCGGCGTACATCACCGGCTTCAAGTACGCGCTTGAGCACGACTACGAGCGCGTGTTCGAGATGGACGCGGACTTCAGTCACGACCCCAAGTATCTGGTCGATATGCTCGCCGCGGCAGAGCACGCGGACATGGTCATCGGCTCGCGATACGTGACCGGCGGCGGCACCGTAGACTGGGGCCTCGGCCGGCGGCTGCTGAGCCGCGGTGGCGGTCTGTACGCGCGCACGATCCTCGGAATCCAAGCCCAGGACCTGACCGCCGGCTTCATCTGCTACCGGCGCGAGACCCTCGAAGCGATCGACCTCGATGGCGTGTCGTCGACCGGCTACGTGTTCCAGATCGAGCTCAAATACCGGGTGCACTTGCTGGGCCTGAAGCTCGTCGAGATCCCGATCGTGTTCCCCGATCGTGTCGCTGGCGAGTCCAAGATGAGCCCCGATATCGCGCGCGAAGCCATCACCCAGGTGTGGCGTCTGCGCTGGCGTTTGGGACGCCGCTAGTCGCTCGAACGGCGCTTACGCCGGGGTTATTGGCCGGCGATCTCCCGGTTCACCTGCGCTGAGAAGCCGCGAAGGTCCGGGTCGTTGGGCGACAGCTTGAGCGCTTGCGCGAGCACGCCGCTGCAGGTGTCCAGGCGGCCGGCTTGGTACAGGTGGCCGGCTAGGTTGAAGTACGCCCAGCCGAGGTTGCGCGCCGTCTGGACTTCGAGCGGCTGCGGGAAGCGCTCGGCGACGGCGGCGGCGTAGGTGACCGCTTCGCGCGAGAGGCTGGCGGGGAACCGGCCGGTCGGCAGCGACTCGGGGACCAGTTGCAGGTACAGGCGCGTGGGGATGCAGTGCGCCGAGAGCGCTGGCGGGACCAGTTGCTCGGCCTCGATGCGGACCTCGGCGAACGAGGCGCGGGCCAAGAGCGCGTCCATTGCGAGAAGGCCCGTGGGGCGACCATCCGCCAAGTTGGTGTCTTCGGGCGCCGTCAGCGCTAGCGAGCCGTTATCTCGGGCGGCCAGCATCTCGCGGTAGAAGTCGTAGGTGAGGAAGGCTTGGTGAATGTGCAGCACGTCGGGCCGCCGGTCCTCGACCGCCTGCGCGTACCAGGTGTTGAAGCCGGTCTCGTAGTAGCTGGTGATCCACGCGGACTCGGGCGCTAGGCCGTTGAGCGCTTCGTCTCGGAGCAGCTCGCTGTCCCAGTATTGTGCGAGCGAGACCGTTCGAGGGCCCGACCGAGCGGTGAGGGCGATGCCCGTGAGCAAGAGCAGGCCGAACGCCACTTGAGCGAGGCCGGTGTGGGCTCGCAGGCGTCCAGGGAGGTCTGCCTCGCAGGTCAGGAAGACGAGGCCGAGGCCGAGCCACCAGTAGGTGGGCATGAAGTAGCCGAGCGCGTCCGGGTTCATGGGATCGAAACCGAAAGCGACCTGTGTGGCGAGGTTGACGACGATGGCGAGCGCGAAGAACCCGCCGACGCGGGGGCTGCGAAGGGCGACGATGACCAGGCCGGCGATGGCGAGCAGGAGGCCGGGCAGGGTGAGCGACTCTCCGAGCACGCCGATCACGTTGATCGCGCTATCGGCGAAGTCGATCGAGGCTGCGCGTCCGGCGGTCTTTTGGAAGGCCTGTGCGCTGAGAATCCACCAGACCTCGGACAGCGAGTCGGGCCAACCCCAGGACGCGGCAGGTTGAGCGGCCGCGCGGGCGGGCAGGTACAGGTAGCCTGCCAGGAGCCCCGCGCCGGTCAGTGTGCCTGCGACCAAGCGTGCGACGCGCGATGAGGTGGCGGAGAACGCGATGACTCCGAACGCGAAGGCCGGGAACGCGGCGACAGTCAGCAGGTGGTGGTTGAGGAGGCCCACGCCCAACACTGTGGCGAGCGCGATCACGTTGCCGACGCGGGCGGCGGGTTTGGGACTCAGCACGAGCACCGTCGCCAGCGCGGCGACCAGCGCGTTGAGGGCGTAGACCTCTGCGCGAATGGACTGCTGCGCGAACGCCGGCGCGAACCCGATGGCCACCGCGGTGGTCGATGCGAACGCCACGTGCGCGCGCGTGCGGAGCCAGCCGAGGCGGAAGGCCGCGTAAGGCAGCAGGCCCAAGCATGCGGCGGAGGTCATCGCGACGAACGCGTGGACGCGGAACGCTGCGGTGCCGAACGGCAGCATGGACCACAGGAAGCCGAGCAGATGGAACGCGGGATGCCCCGGCGGGTGACTGACGCCCAGCGCGGTGGTGGTGGCGACGAGCTCGGAGCTGTCCAACAGGTAGGGCGCCGCGGGCGAGCGGAGCAGATACACGGTGCCGATCACGCACGCGGTGATGGCGCACGCGCGCAGGACGCGCCCCACAGCGAGCTCGCCGTCGATGTTGGCGTCGTCGGAGGGAGGGGTGTCCGTCTGCGTGGGGTCACTCATGGTGCGATTCTGCCTGGAACGCCGCGCGATCGCGAAAAGATCGGACATGAACGCAACACGGCGCGGGTTTGGACGACAACGTTTCCGTCACTCACCATTGATCGGAGAACACCATGAGTCAGTCCGCCCCTGTTGTTGAGCGCAGTTCGCTTCACCCCTCGCTCGCCGCGCCGCGCGTTCCGGGTCGCCAGAGTCGGCGATTCTCCGAGAGCGTGGCCGCTGAGCCTGCTGCCGCTTCTCGTCCTCGCCCGCGCGGTCTCGTTTCGCTGACCGCAGAGGTGGCCGGGAACATCGGCCCGGTGGGTGGCCTCGTCTCGGCGGGGCTGTCGGCCATCAGCGGAGGCGGAGGGACCGCTGCCGATGCGCGCACGGAGAGCATCGACCAAGCGTGGGAGATGCAGCGCGAGAGCCAGATCTTCAACATGGAGTACCTGGCGTTGCAGGAGAGCATGCAGAGCGAGAACCGGCGGTTCACGACGCTTTCCAACCTGATGAAGGCGCGCCACGACACCGCGAAGTCGGCGATCTCGAACATCCGTGTCTGACGCCGCACACACCCGCGCAGGTTGGCACTCGAGCCGTGAGCCTGCTACTTCGATGACCGTCTGGGTGGGCACGTCACGCTGCGTGTTCTCCGAAACGGTCGTTCGCTGGAGAAGCTGAGATGGTCATCAAGAATATCGGAGCGAATCTTCCTACCCCCGCCACGGAAGCAACGTCGGGTGTGGCCAAGCCCTCTGGGGCTGGATTCGCCAACGTCGCGGGCACGCAAGCGAGCCCGACGGATGGCGTCCAGAGCGCCGCCAAGCCCCCTGTGGTGGACCAAGCGGTCGCCGATGTCGCCACCGAGATCCGTGCGGGAAAGCTTCCCTCGACGGAGGCGCGCGTGGACGCGGTGATCGCGCGCATCGTGTCGCTGCAGTCCGGCGATGCGATGCCGGCGCGTCAGCTGCGCGCGCGCGTGGAAGAGGCGCAGATGGCGTTGGGAGACCACCCAGCATTTGCCGGTCAGGTGACGGCGATGCTCGACAAGGTACTCGCGACGCCGGACGCCTAGCGCGTCTGGGCTATTCGGTGCGGTTTACGATGGTTCGCGCCTGTCCGCTGTCGATGCTGATGCGGTAGGTGCGATCCACCCCGGCGGCTTGATTCAACAGCTGCACGCGGTGACGGCCGGGGGCGACCGGCACGCCATTAAGAGGCGTCTGTCCAACCGTTTCGCCGTCCACGATGACGGTGGCGGGCGGCATGGATTGCACGTTCAGGTAGCCCGGAGGTCCTGCGGCGACCGCGGGCTGAGCAGCGGCGGCGGCCTCCGCGGCTGCGGCGGCTTCTCGGGCGCGGCGTTCTTCACGCTCGGCGCGCGCGGCCTCACGCTCCGCTTCTCGCTGGCGCGCTGCCTCGCGTTCGCGAGAGGCCTCTTCTGCTGCCGCTCGTGCGGCGTCCGCTTCGGCTTGGCGCGCTGAGTTGTCGGACGGAGTCGCGGTCGTCGGCTCGGTGCGCGTGTTGCGGGGCTCAGCCACAGCGACCTGTGTGTTCGCTTGCTCGCGTGCTGCTGCCGCGCGTGCGGCCTCTTGCGCGGCTTGTTCCTGTGCGGCCTCTTGCGCGGCTTGTTCCTGTGCGGCTTGTTCTTGCGCGAGTGCGACTTCCGCGGGCGTCGGACCGGCTGCGGCCGCTGCGTCGGGGGCGACTTGAGCCGTGGCCGCGTCGAGGGTTGCGGCGTCTGCGGTGGCGACAGCGGCGGAGGGGTCAGCGTCAGTGGCCGCGCCCGCGTCGCTGCTGGGAGCGACCGCCACAGGGTTGCCCGTCGGCGCAGGCTCGGGGATGCCTGTGCGAGTCAGCGCGACCGCGATCGGCGCGGCGCGGTCCGTGACGATGAACGACGCGTGGTGCGGGGTGTAGCCGGGCAGGGCGAGCTGCAGTCGCGCGCGTTCGCCCACGGGCAGGTTCAGCGTGATCGGCGTTACGCCGCGCTCCACGCCGTTCACGGTGACCGTGGCGCCCGGAGGGGTAGAGCTCAGCGGTATCTCGGTGTGCGCGGCGCGCTGCAGCTGCCAGTCGATGCGCAGGTCGGCACCTTCTTCGACGGTCACGGCGTCGGTGCGCTCCGTGTGGCCTGGGGCGCGGAGCGTTAGCGAGTGCGCTCCGGGCGCGACGCCGTCGAGCACGTGGGGCATTTGCCCTTCGTAGACGACTTCGTTGTCGAGCAGCACCGTGAACACCTCCGAGGCTGGAGATGCGGCGATGTGCACCGCTTGCGTGGGCGTGCTGCGGCTCAGCATGAACAGCAGCGCAAGTACGCCGAGCAGGGCGGCGATCGCGACGAACCAAACGGCGTTCGATTTGTCTTCGCGAGCGACCGGTGCGGAGACCGTCGACGCGCCGGTGGGGCGCTTGGGGCCGCGGATCGGAGCGGGGGGTACCGCGCTGATGGCTTTCGCGTCCGTGGTGAGGCGCGGAGCTGGCGGGGGTGTGGTGGCCTTGGAGGGGGCGCCGGCAGGAGCCGGGGCCGCACTCGACGGTGTGTCCGTTGCTGCGCTCGGCACCGCGCCCGACGCCGAATCTGGGACGCTCGGCGGCACTGGCGCGGGCTTGGCGCCGCGCTTGTTCTTGCGCCTCCCCTTCTTGCCACCGCCGGACGTCGTGGACGCGTCGGTCTTCGGCGAATCGAGCTTGGGGGCCGCGGTCGGTCGGCGAACGTTGGTCGCCTCGCCGGGGTCTTCGGCGCCGAGGATATCGTCGACGGTCGGTTCTCCGCCCGAGTTCGGCAGCGGCGGCGGAAGCGTACGCTCGGTGGAGGACGCGGGGCGCGGTCGGTGGATGCCGGTCGCGAGGTCGCGTGACCATTCGCCGAGCTCTTCGTCGATTCCAGGTCCCGAGGGGTCGCCGGCTTCGTCGCGCGCGAACACGGAGGTCGCCTCTTCGGCGTCGTCCCAGTCGAGTTCGGGGAGCGGCGGGGCTGCCGGCGGGGCGCCGCTGACCGAGCGCATCGACGGCGCGATCGCGGGAGGCGCGACCGGGATCGATGCACCCCAGTCCCCGTTGGGGAACGCTTGGCTGACCACCGCGGCGACGTCGGCGTCGCTCACGTAGGTCTCAGACTGGAAGACGAACTTCTGCAGCTCGTGCGCCATCTCGCGGGCGCTCTCGAAGCGTGCCGCGGGGTTCTTGGCCAGCGCGCGGAGCACCACGTCCTCGAGCGCTGTCGGCACGCTCGCGTTGATCAGCGACGGCGGCGTGACCTCGACTTTGCGAATCTTCTCGAGGATCTCAAACTCCGAGTCGCCGTCGAACAGGCGCCGTCCGCAGAGCAGCTCGTGCAGGATGATGCCGACGGCGAATGTGTCCGACCGGCGGTCCAGCGGGAGTCCGCGGACCTGCTCTGGCGACATGTAGCCGACGCGCTCCGGGCTCACGCCGTGCTGGCTTTGCGGGGACTTGTGGAACGACGCGACGCCAAAGTTGAGCAGTTTGACCTGGCCGTCCACCGACAGCGCCACATCGTTGGGCGCGAGGCCGTTGTGCAGCATCTCGAGCCGGTGCCCGGCCTCGTCGGTGCGGTTGTGCGCGTACTCCAAGCCTTCGAGAATGCGGATGGCGATGTGGCAGGCCACGCCGACGTCGACGCGGTGTTCGCTCTGGGTGACCACTTCGCCCAGCGTCGGTCCTTCGACGAACTCGGCGGCGGCGTAGTAGCGGCCGTCGATCTTACCCAAGTCGACGATGGCGGCGATGTTCGCGTGCTTCAGGCCTGCCGCGCGCTTGGCGGCGTCCACGAACGTCCGGACGACCTCTTCGGTGTCGACGCCGGCGCGCAGGCGTCGGACGGAGACGGCGGTCTCGAACCCCTCGATGCCGAGGGATTTGGCACGAAACGCTTCGATGAACGGGCCGACCGCGAGGCGTTCGAGCAGCGCGTACTTTCCGAAGGTAAGGGGCGGTTGAATCGCGCCGAGCGCGGTATCGTGATCGGCCATAGCAGCGTCGCTCGAAGTAATGGGTCGGGTGGTTATAGCGCCCACACCCATGATTCTCCATCGATTTACTGCGCGGGCGCCTGGGGGCCCCTCGGACGGCACATGCTCGCGCGAACGAGCGTGGGGCGTCTACTCGTTCTCAGCCGGCTCTTCCGCGAAGCCGAACACCACGTCGGTGACCAGCGTATCGCCGCGGGCGGCGGTCGTGGAGTGCAGGCGAGACATGCGGCCGAGCAGTCGCCGCACCTCGGCGGGCAGCCGGGCGAACGCGACCTGTCCGATCGGGCCATCCACCACACGTTGCACGTCGATGAACAGGCCGTTGGCGCTGGGCTCGGTGATGAGCGCGCGTGCTCCGGCGACATCGATCCAGCTGAGGTCGGAGCTGTGCCCGGCGAGCTGCTCGACCACCTCGGACCGTTGCCGGGCGGGCACCAAGAGCAGGAAGTCGTCGGTGAGGACCACGTTGCCGATGTCGGCTTGGGCGTCGGTAAACTCGACGACGGTGGCGCCGCCTTCTTCGAACAGGTTGGCGCGCTCTTCCATGGTCTGGGCCAGGTTTTGCAGCGCCGTTCGGACTTGGGCGGCGTCTTCGACTTCGTACGCGATCACGACGCCGAGGCCGCTAAAGAACTCGCCCGGAGAACCGCTGCTCATGGCGCGGCTCAAGGTGAGCAGGCGCGCGCGTGTGAGCAGCAGCAGCGCGGTGTTTCCGAGGGCGGGGAACAGGGCCTCTTCGACGCTCACGCCGAGTCGCTCGGACTCGCGGGTCAGCATGGTGTCGATGGAGGCGCGTTGCTCGTCGCCAACGAGCGAGCGCACGATGTCGAGCAAGCGCTGGGGCGCGAGCGTGAGTCGGACGAAGCCGTACACATCGGGGACGGCGAGGGGTGCGAAACCGGGCTCGCCGGTGGCGGCCGTCACGGCGTTGAAGTCGGTGATCACGGCCGCGTCGGGCGTCTGCACCAGGCGGGTCTCGATGGCGGTTCCGCCGAGGCGGAGGCCGAACGTCAGCTCGCCGATCCCTTGCATGAACGCGAGGATCGCTTCGTCGGAGACATGGTCTGGGGCGAGGATGCGGCCGTTCGCGATCGCTTCTTGTGGCGTGGCGACCGCGACGGCGCGCGGCGACATGTACAGCTGGACTTGGTAGTGCTCGGCCGCTTCGACGGACGCCTGGAAGCGCGGCGACGCGCTGAGCGAGTTGGCCGGCGGATTGACGAGCGCGGTGATGATGGAGTCGAGGCCAGCCTCTTCCGCGCGCGGCACGATGAAGGCGTAGGGTGCGTCGATGATGACGGCGAGCGCGCTGGTGCTGTCGGCAGCCCGCTTGAACTCGATGACCTGCGCGTTGCCTTCTCGGCGACGCTCCATTTCGCCGTCCAAGTTGAACGGGCGGCCGCGGAGGAGGGCGATGATGCGCTCTTCAAAGACGCGGGCGTCGGACAACACGATGACGCCGACGGGCCGTTCGCCGATCAACGAGATGCCAAAGCCACCGTCGGCGGCCAGCCCTGCCTCGGTGAGGGTCTCCGGGCGCAACAGATCGATCCCGAGCGTGTTCCGCATGTCGGTTTCGATCATGCCGACTTCCGATCCGGCGACCGCGAGCAGGTGCGGACGCAATCCAGCGTAGGCCGCGGAGATGGCCCGGGGGTCGCGGACGCCGACAAAAACGGACGTAGAATCCGGGAAACGCGCCGCGATTCCGAGGCTCACTTCGGCCGGTGAGTCAGGCCGTTCGACCTGTTGTAGCGCGGGCGCGGGCGGTTCCTCAGGACCGCCGCACGGAGCGCAGCCGGTCGAGAGGATCAGCAACGCCGTCGCCACCGCGCCGAACATGGCTTTCGAACAGTCGGGACGCTGCTGTTGAGTACGCATCGGAAACTCCAAGTCTGGGCGACCATTTATCGAGCCGCCCCCGCGGGTGTCAACGCGTATTGCCCGAGCGCGGCGACAACGTTACATGCAGCGCTATCCAAGAGTTTGTATGCTGTCACACCTCTCCATTCGAAATTTCGCCCTCATCGAGCGCCTAGACTTAGAACTCGGGCAGGGCTTCATCGGCGTGACCGGCGAGACCGGCGCCGGCAAGTCGATCGTGTTCGATGCGCTCGCGCTGCTCGTTGGCGGGCGCGCGACCACGGATGTGATCCGCTCGGGCGAAGACACCTGCACGGTTCAGGGGCTGTTCGATATCGACGGCCCGGCGCGGCCATTTGTCGATGCTGAGCTTGAGGCGGCCGGCATCCCGGCGAGCGGACATCTGTTGATCCGTCGAGTGTTGTCGCGGACCGGGCCAAACCGCGTGTACGTGAACGACACGCTGGCGACGGTGGCGCTGCTGCAGCGCGCGCTCGACCCGTTGGTCGAGGTTGTGGGGCAGCATGAGCACCTGACGCTGATGCGGCCTGACACCCACCGTGAGCTGGTGGATCGGTTCGCCGAGTTGGAAGATGACGCGGACAAGATGGCCGCCGCGTACGCGAAGTATCGCGCTGCCAAGAAGCAGCTCGACGAGCTTGAGGCCGCCCGAGAGGCCCGCGCCGAACGCATCGATTTTCTGCGTTTTCAGTTGGACGAGCTTCGCGGCTTGGAGCTGGAAGATGGCGAGGTCGACAAGCTGGAGCGGACCTTGGAGCGGGCACGGAACTCGGAGCGTCTCCGGGAGGCCGCGCACAGCGTCGCGTATGCGCTGAACGATGGTGATGGGTCAGCGGCCGAGCAGATGGTGACCGCGATCGACGCCCTCACGCGGGTTCAGGCGACCGACCCTGAACTCGGAGCGCTGATTCCGACGCTCCAGGAGGCGCTGGCGACGGTGGGCGACCTGGCGCGAGAGGCCCGGAGCTACGCGCAAGCGCTTCGCGGCGAAACGTACGACCTGGATACGCTTGAATCGCGCGATCAGCGGCTCAAGCGCGCGTTCCGAAAGTACGGATCGGATGAGCAGGGCCTCATCGCGAAGCTCGCCGGTGGTGAGGCCGAGCTGGGTCAACTCGAGAACTTTGAAGAGGCGCTGGGCGGTGCCGCCCGCGCGGTGGACAAGGCTTACACGGAGGCCGTTGTGGTCGCTGACGCGCTCGACAAGACGCGGCGCGCCAAAGCGCTGACCTTGTTCGAAGAGGTCGTCGAGATGCTGCAACTGCTCGGCATGGAGAGCGCCGTTCTGCAGCTTCGCGAGCCGGATGAATCGCGCCAGCTGGTGGCCACCGGGTGGGCTGGGATCGAGATCCTGTTCTCGGCCAACGCCGGCGAGCCGCCCGGTCCGATCGGCCGCATCGCCAGTGGTGGTGAGCTCAGCCGGTTGATGCTGGCGCTCAAGACCGCGGTCTCGTCGTCCGATCGCCTTCAGACGTACACCTTCGACGAGGTCGACACCGGAATCGGTGGTGGAACCGCCGAGGTGGTTGGACGACTGTTGCGGCGTCTGGCGAACGAAAAGGGCGGCAATCGCCAAGTGCTTTGTGTGACGCACCACGCGCAGATCGCGTGCTTCGCGGACATTCACCTGCGCGCCGAGAAGACGGTCGCGGATGGACGGACATTCTCGCGATTGGTGGCGTTGGAGCCGGATGAGCGGGTGCGTGAAGTGGCCCGTATGCTCGGCGGACGCGAGCTCACCGACGTGACGCTGGCGCACGCGCGCACCATGATTGAGGCATCCGGGATGGACGGATGAGGAATGTGTTCAGCCCGCCGTCCGCACTCACGGACGGGCTGCTTGAGCGGCGTCGGCCGCGCCGTTGGAGCCGGTATCGGTCTCCGTTGACGGTGCTGGGGCTGGCGCTGATCGCTGGGCTGTGGGTGGGCTGGCGCGTGGGTGGAACTTCGGGACCCGAGCCCGCGGCCGCTGAGGTGGTGGAGCCGGTACCCTCCGACCGGCTGCTCACGCTGCGCGCGCCTGAGATCCGAGGCGGCGCGGCTGCACCTGAGATGGGTGAGGGCGTCGATTTTGTGTCGGGCTCCGCCGCTGGCCCGCACTTTCCGTCCTATGTAGAGGGCGCGATCGCCGCCGGCGAGTCGTTGACCGGCGCGCTCACCTCACGCGGCGTGCCTTCGACGTCGTTGAACCCGGTGGTGGCATCGCTCGGCGAGATCTTCGACTTCCGGCGGTCTCAAGTCGGCGATCGGTACGAGGTGGAGTTGACGTCCGAAGGAACGGTCACCTCGCTGCGCTATCAGACGTCGCCGGAGACGGTGTACGAGGCGCGTCGTGTGGGCGAAAACGCCTATGATTCGCGCCAGG
Source organism: uncultured Myxococcales bacterium (assembly GCA_965367675.1). Classification (GTDB taxonomy): domain Bacteria; phylum Myxococcota_A; class Bradymonadia; order REDH01; family REDH01; genus CBDUJZ01. Next base: position 106,548 of record CBDUJZ010000003.1, read on the forward strand.
TCGAAGTGCAGCTCGACGTTGAGCTTATGACGCTGGCGGGCACGATCGAGAGCTCGTTCTTTGCGAGCATTAGCGGCCGAGGCGAGACCGAGGCGCTGGCGCGAGAAGTGGTCGCGATCTTCCAATGGGACATCGACTTTAGCCGCGACGTGCGCGCGGGCGACGCCTTCCGGGTGTTGTTCGAGAAGGTGTATCTGGAGGGCGAGTTCTTGCGGTACGGGCGCGTGCTGGCCGCCGAGTACTCGGGCTCCCGCGTTCAGCACGCCGCGTACTTTTTCGACGAGCCGGAGCATGAGGGCTACTACACGGACGAGGGCGTGCCGTTGGAGCGGATGTTCCTGGCGGCTCCTTGCCGTCACCGCCGCATCAGCAGTTTGTTTGACCTGGAGCGCATGCACCCGGTCCTGAATCGGCGCGCTCCGCACCTTGGCGTGGACTATGCGGCGGACACGGGCACGCCGGTGTGGGCCGCGGCCGACGGGCGGGTGAGCCACGTGGGGTACGACTCTCGGGCGGGCAACTTGGTCAAGATTCGGCACGAGTCGGACTACGAGTCGGTGTACGCGCACCTGAATGGTTACGCCCGCGGGCTGCGCGAGGGGCAGACCGTCACGCAGGGGCAGGTGATCGGCTACGTGGGGAGCACGGGTATGTCGACCGGACCCCACCTGCACTTCGGCCTGAAGCTGCGCGGGAACTATGTGGATCCGCTGGGTCAAACGTGGTCGCAGGGTACGTCGCTGTCGGGTCGAGCGCTGCGCGACTTCCAGCGCCGGCAGAGCCAGCTGGTCGCGATGATGGCGGAGACGCCGATGCCGTCGGTGGCGTCGAGCGGCGATGACGAAGAGGAGATTTCGGAGCACCTGGACGAGGACGGCGCGGAGGACACCGGGGTGCTGCACGTCGTTGTTTCGGATGACTACTGAGCCTGAGGGCGACTCGGTTTCGCGATCCGCCCGGTGGTCTCGAACGCTAGCGCTCGCGGTCACTGCGGTGTTCACGCTGCAGGCGGCGCTGACGATGGTCGCGTATCTGGACCAGCGGTCGCGCAGCATGGGCGAGGTGCTTCGCGTGTACAGCGCGCCGACGTGGCTTCCGGGCGGCTCGGCGGCGACCCGCGTGGGAGTGATCGATCCGGCGACCGGGCGCGCGACGGCGTTCGGCGATGTGGTGCTCGAAGCGGTGCACCCGGGTGTGACGCTCGGTGCGGTGCACGATGTGTCTGGGGCTTTCGGGGTGGCGCATGCGTCGGTCTCGGCTGACGCTGTGGGGACGGTCGCGTTGGTGGCCGAGCTCGGGCCGGCGGAGGATGGACGTCGCGTGGAGGCGCAGCTGCGGGTCGCCGATGACGTGGACTGGCTCGCGGAGCGTACGCGGTTTCGGGGTGAGGGGTCGGCGCGTCGCCCGAACCTGAGTGTAGCGGCCGGCGATGGGCCGCGCGTCCGGGTGCGGGATGTGGAGGGCGAAGATCCCTGCGGCATCGACGTTAGTCTGGCGGTGAACGGTGGTGTGGTGGCCGTGGGGCTGCCGAACCGCGCCGTCGTTCGGCTCACTCGCGATGGCGTGTCGGTGGTCGATCGGTTGGTGCAGCTGACCGGGCCGGATGGCGCGCCGACGCGCAGCGCCCGCACGGATGTGTTTGGCAGTGCGGACTTTGAGATGACGGTGGCGGGTGCGGAGCGTTGGACGCTGGCGTACCGCTGCGACGAGGGCTCGGTGAGTCGGACGGTGGATATCGTACCGTCGTGGGATGGCATGGTGGTGCGGCCGACTCACGCGGTGTTCGCGTCGGACGCGCAGTTCGGCTTTGTGGCGACGCATCAGCGGACGTGGGGGGAGTGGCATCAGGACGCGTATTGCGATGGCGCGTGGTTGGCGACGCAGACGACGCCGATCTTGGATCGCGTGGCGGTGCTGGGCATGCCGACGTTGCGGATCCCGGAGCGCGCGGGTGGGGTTCGTTTGTGCTTATTGGAGGGCTACCGGTTCTTGATGTCGCCGGATCCGCCGCGGAGCGTGGGCTACTTCGTTTGGGCTGGCGCGGGGGTGTCGCAGTCGGCGGCGGTGACGGCGCTGGCGACGGCGTTCATGGCGCACGGGGAGACGGCCCTGCGCGCGCAGCTGGGTGCTACGACGTTGGCGGCGATCGACGGGGCGTCGTCGGCGGAGTTGGAGCGTCTGGCGCGCTGGATGTTGGACAGCTTACCGCAGCCGTTTTCACCGATTCCGTTGGCGGTTGACGGTCGCGCGGCGGCGGAGTCGGCGTTTGCGGCGGAGCAGGATCAGCGTCTCGGGGCGATGTTGGTGGCGTTGATGCTGGACGCGATCGTGTTGTTGCTGGGGGTGTTCGCGGTGCTGATCCCGGGGGCGGTTCGGCAGCGGGCGGCGTTGCGTGCGGTGGTCCTGTCGCTGGACCTTGAGGACGCTCAGGACGTGTCGGGCTCGAAGCGCGGAGGCATCGCGTTGGTGGTCGGTGGATTGGCGATCGGCGCGTCGTTGCTGGGCATCGTGGTGCTGCTGGCAGTGCTGCAGTAGCGCGTTCACGAACATGTGGCGGTATGGTGGGCGCCGGAGTACGTTGGCGGTTCGTCGACGCAGCTCAGCGCACTACCGCGAATGTCCGAGGAAAATCACCGCTATAGCGTGCTCATTGTGGGCATTTCAGGCATCGCCGGCGGGCCCGTAATGGCCGTTGAGCGTCTGACGGAGAAGTTTCGACTTCCGCGGGAGGTAGCCGAACAGCTCGTTGCGGCGATTCCGGCGGTGGTGAAGAAGGACGTGGAGCACGCTGAGGCGGAGTTGTACGCCACCGCGCTGCGCGAGATCGGCGCTGAGGCGCGGATGGTGCGGTTCAACGCGCCGGTGGAAGCGGTCGCCGCGGGCGCTGGCATCGTGACGCCCCGTCGCGCGTCCTCGACGTCGTCGGTCGCTCGCGAGGCTGCGCGCACGAGCGGGGCCTACAGCGAGATTCGGCGTCAGCCTTCGTTGAGCGGCGACTCGGCGCGTCGGCCGATGCACATCGTGCGGAGCGCGACCGGCAGTCAGGACGCAACGGTGGATGAGCCGATTCAGAAGACCGTGATGGGCAGCCCTGAGTCGATGGGGTTTCGTCTCCCCGCGGCTCCGGCCGATCCGCCGCGTCCGATGGAGACTTCGCAGGATGCGGAGGACACGATCATGATGCGTTCGGACGCGCTCGCCGGTTTGCCGAGCCCGGAAGCGATCGCGCAGATGATCGCGGACGGCGACGGACCGGATGGGGCGGCGGCGGAGGCTCCGGCGGTGTCGGAGGAGCAAGCGCTGGTGGACCAGACGCCTGAGCCCGCGTCGTTCGACGCGGATGTCGCGTTTGAGCCGGCCGAGTTTGAAGCGGACACGGCGTCAGAGTCCGCATCGTTCGGAGTGGTTTCTTTCGACGCGGACTCCGAGTTTGAGCCTGCGTCTTTCGACGCGGACGCCGGGGTTGAGGCGGTGCCGCCGGCGAGCCCTGAGGCGGCAGCGTCCTCGTCGCTGGAGTCGGCCGGGTGGAGCGTTCCGCCGGTCGCTGATGTGGACGCGGATGCGGAATCGGATCCGCGTATCGCGTTGCCGTCCAGTGAGGAAACTCCGCCATCGGGCTCGTTCGACCTGCAGGCGTTCGCGCTTCCGGACGGCATTCGGTCGGGCTCGCAGCAGGCCGCTCCGGCGGGTGGCATGGAGGACGAACTGGCGGATTCTGCGGCGGCGTTCTTTGAGCAGGCTGCCGGCGAGCTCGCAGAGACCACCGCGCAGAATGGTCCGAACGCAGACCTTTTGAAGCGGCTGTCCGGCGACTTTGGGATCGCAGAGGAAGACGTGGGCCCGCCACCGCCGGCCACGGATGGGTTCCCGTCGTCTGGTGCATTTGATGTCGCGCGCCCGAGCGCATTCGATGAGTTGATGGCGATGGGCGACAGCTCGTCGCACCTGCCTGGGATCGACGCGTCGATGTCCAGGTTGGCCGCTGGCGAAGCGCCGACGCGTCAGCAGGTTCGTCGTCCGCCTTCTCCGTTTGCTCCGCCTGCCTCGGCGGCACGTCCGTCGCCGTTTGGTGCATCTCCGGCGACGCCTCCAGCCGAGCGTCCCCGGTCTGCGTTTTCGGATCCTACGGAAGAGCGTCCGGCGTTCACCGGGCCGCCCGTCGCGGGCGCAGCGGATGGGGCGTCGATGCTCGACCGCACCGTCGAGGGGTTCGGGGTGTTGCCGCTTCGTGACTCTCGGAACGAGAGCGGCCTGAATCTACAGCTCGACACCAAGAAGCCGCATCTGACGGGGCCGCAGACCGCGATCGGTGACGGGCCGCGTTGGCAAGCGGAGCCGCGCCGTCCTTCTTCGGAGCTTGAGCTTGCGCCCACGGGCGTGGACATCGATCCGAGCGTGGAGCCGCGGCATCCGGCCCGTCGTACGACACCCGGTGGCCAGCAGGCTGTGCGGGGCACGGTCGGCGTGCCGGAGAGCGCGCGTGCGCCAGCGGGGCTTTCGCTCGATGGCGTCGCCAGCGGTGCGTCGCGCAAGACGCGGGCGCCGCGGCCCAAACGTGCCGCCGCCAGCGCGCCGGTGATCGGCGGGTTCAACGCCACGCACGAGCGCAACCGACGGGGAACCCAGCGGGTGGTCCGCGTGTTGCTCACGCTCATGGTGGTGATCATCGCCGTGTCCGGCCTGTTGGCCGCCGGCATGTTGTACCTCCGCCACGCGGCGGCGCAGGACGCGACGCGCTTCGCGCAGGGCTCCGAGTACGTGGAACACATCTTGTTGGTCGAAGGCCGTGCCTCGGCCGACGCTGCCGCGGAGTCGGCGGACGCCATCCGCGCATGCGCGGGTGATGGCGTGGCGCCGGACCTGGTCTGCCGCTACTCTCGCGAGTGGTACACCGCGCACTTCGGCACCGTGTCGGACGCCGTGGCGGATCGCGCACCGGGGACCTGCTTTGGGCACCTGACGGAAGATGGAACGTCTTCGGTAGAGGAGCTCGACTGCACGCTCACATCGGCCGCTGGCGAGCCGCTCCGTTTGGCGCGTTTGGCCACGCGGCGATGCGACGCCTCGCTGTTGGAGCTGCCGGTTGGCGGTAGCACGGCGTGCCGATTTGGCGAGGTGGCTCAGCTGCTACCGAAGGACGCTGAGTTCATGACCAGCGTGGATTCCACGGAGCGCCTGACGCTGGAGTTCCGACGCGAGCTCGAGTTGAGCACCGACGTGGGCCCGCTGGCGACGCGCGAGTACCTGGTCTCCGACGAGAGCGGCCCGCGCGAGTACCACTACTATGCTGCTTCGCTCGGAACATTCGTGCGCCAGGCCCCGCTCGCCGGTGCTGCAAATCTGCGCGTGACGTACACGGAACGCGACGGTCGGGGCAGCGGTGTTCAGGTCTGGCCGCGCTGACGGTGTCCGGTTGCGCGTGACGTTGTGGCGGTGGGCCAGTTCTGTTATTTCTGATGCGGTATCGGCTGTACCGACTCCACTTGGATCCTGAATGAATCGTACAACGTCTTTTCTCCCTGTCGCTGCCTTGCTGGCCGGTCTCCTGGTCGGCTGCAATGAGCACCCGCTGACGCCGCTAGACGACACGTTGTTGGTGACCGCGATCGACATCACGCCGCGGATCGGAAGCAGCGCGGTCGACGTCCTTTGGGTCATCGATAACTCGGGCTCGATGTCGGAAGAGCAAGAAGAGCTCGGCGATCGTTTCGACGAGTTCGTCGGCGCGCTCGCAGACCTCGAAGCGGACTTCCACATGGCGGTCATCACGACGGACATCGAAGACGGCGGCCTGTTCCAGATTCGCCCCGGTCGCGTGAAGTCCACGGGCTGCACGGCGCGCTCCCCGGAGCTGGCGTACTGCGACAACCTGCGTCTGGACGACCGCTTCTTGGATGCGGCCTCGTACCAAGAGACCGCCGCCGACGGCTCTGTGCAATTGCGCACCGATGACCTCGCCGCGGACTTCCGCTGCTTGGCAACCGTCGGTGACTGCGGTGGGCAGTTCGAGCGCGGCCTGACCTCGCTGGACGTATCGCTGAGCGACGAGCTTCGCCGCGGCTCGAACGCTGGCTTCCTGCGTGACGACGCGTTCCTGCTCGTCATCTTCCTCACGGACGAGGAAGACTGCTCGAACCTCCCCGGCGTGCGCGTCAACAGCGAAGCGGATTGCTACGTGGCCGAGACGGCGTCGACGATGGTGCCCGTACAGGGGATCTTCGACTCGTTGGTGGAGTTGAAGGGCGCGCCGGACCGCATCCTCATCGCCGGCATCATCGGCGACGATGATCGACTTCCGCGCCAGACCCGTGCGGAATACGACCAGGCAGGCGGCGGACGCGTGTCGTGCAGCAGCCAGCTCTCCGAGGCCTTCGCGTACGACGGTGAGCGTTACCGTGAGCTGATCGAGCTCGCCGGCGGCCGTGGCGTCGAGGAGTCCATCTGCCAGGGCAGCTTCGCTGGAGCGCTCGCGAACATCGGCCAGATTCTCCGCCAGAACTTGGGCGTGAACTGCCTGAATCAGGAGCCCCGTACGTGTGAACGCGATTCGGACTGCGTCGACGGCGTGGCGTGCATCCAGCCTGGCGACCTGCTCGCCGGCGACAGCTACTGCGCGGACTTCGAGCTGGCGGTCGACGTGCTCGACCCCGGCGCGAGCCAGTTCCGCAACATCCCGGGCCCGGGTCCCGCGGGCGAGGCGGTTCCGTACGCGGACGCTGACTTCATCGTGGACTACGACGCGCTGGGTTGCCTCTACAATATCTCGTTCGGGTTTGCCCCGGGCGCGCGTCCTGTGACCAACTCACGCTTCCGCGCGAGCTACCCGCGCTCCACGGACGTGGTTCGCGCCGGTGTTGACGACACGACCGGCCAGTAGTCGACGCAGACCACGAACGAAGGCGCGACCCTGTGTCGCGCCTTCGTTCGTTTTTGGGTGCTTGGCCGGCAGCACTCCACCGGGTTGGCGCGCCCGACCGCGACATCTCACGACGATCTGCATCAAAACACGGGCGGTTTCTTGCGTGGCACGGTCCCCGGCGGCTACAAACCTACATGTAGGACAACAATCTACATGTCCCCACCCAAGGATACATCAGATGAAGCACAAGGTTACCGTGTACATGAACGACGGATTCTTCCAAGAGCTGAAGGAGGCTTCCGAGCTTCAGCAGCGCAGCGTCTCGTGGCTCATCGAGCACGCCTGGCGACTGTCTCGCGACCGCATCCTCGACTACCCGGCCGTGGTGACGGAATCGAGCGACGAGATGTACGCGAGCTAATCGAAGCCGCTTACACGCGACCGGGCGCGGGCCAATTGGCCGGCGCCCGGTCGCGTTTTTGCAGGCGATAAATGCCGCCGGCGGGGTGCCTCACTGAGAAGCGGACGCGAGGCCTACGCGGGGCCGCTACTCGGACTCGAGCCGGCGCTGAATCGAGAAGATTCGGTCACGCGCTGCGCCCGCCCAGCTGTGGGACTCGTAGCGCCGGAGGAACAGGCGGTAGGCTTCGATCGCTTCGTTGAACCGTTCGACGCGTCGCAGGGCTTCGGCGCGGTGGAACATGGCGATGATCGAGTTGGTGCGGCCGAGCGCGTCCGCGCCGATTGTGAGGTCGAAGTACCGAATCGCGCCGGCGTAGTCGTCGAGCTCGAACAGGCACTCGGCGAGGTAGAAGTGCAGCGTGGGTGAGTAGTGGGTGAGCTCCACGTAGGCCATGGAGCGCACGAACGCGTCACGGGCCTCTTGGTAGTTCTCGTTCTCGTATTGCTGCTGACCGATGGCGAACGACTCGGCGGCGAGTTCGTGGCGGATGCGGTCTACTTCGCGTCGGAAGAGTTCGATGGTGGCGCGGTCGATGAGTCGCCCCTGTACGGTCGGGAAGCGCTCGACGACCTCGTCGCGGCGGTTGGATGCGAGGAGCTCGTAGAACTCGTAGGCCTCGTTCTCGGCTTCCCGTCGTCGCTCCATCTCGGCTTCGAGTTCGCTGATGCGTGATTCGAAGGCGCCTTGCTGCTGGGTCACGAGTTCCCGATCGAGCTGGGCGCGCGCGATGGACGCGTTGAAGAACAGCAGCAGGCCGATGAAGGCGAGGGCGGCGAAGATGACGTACGCGCCGACGGAGTTGATGACGAGCCGGCTCTCGTAGGCTTCTTGTCGCTTGGCGATCGCCTTGATGTCGCCGGCGAGGTTCCGCAGCGAGTTGTCGGTCTTGATGGTTTGGTTGCGAGTTTCGATGACCTCTTGTTCGAGGTTCCGAAAGAGTTCGTCGACGCGTTCCATCAGTGACTCTGCGTTTCGGGGCGATCAGTGGCCGCTTCGTCCGGCTGTTCTTCGGCCAGTTCCGCGGCAGCGGCGGCGGCCTGTTCGGCGGGCGCCCGTTCCGCGATGCCGCGCAGTACGCCGAGCGTAACGGCGATGAGCGTCCAGAGGATGAGCGCCACGACGAAGGACATGCCGATGCGGCGCGCAGTCCTTACTCGGTCGGGTTGTTGTTGTTCCGCCATGCGGGGCTCATAGCGCACCCCGGGAGGATTGTCGCGTGGAGAGCTAGGTGGATGTGTGCGAACGAGCTGGCCGGCGTGCGTGGAGCAAAAAGCGCCACTGAAGGGGACAATCCTGTTGACAGCCGAAAGCAGATCCGTATCTTGCGCGTCCTGGCCACGGGCCGTTAGCTCAGTTGGAAGAGCAGTGGACTTTTAATCCATTGGTCGTAGGTTCGAGCCCTACACGGCCCACTCCTGCTCTTCGCAGAAAACATCGCTCTTCGAGCACCCTTTTGACCCGTTCGTCTAGAGGCCTAGGACGCCACCCTTTCAAGGTGGTTACACGGGTTCGAATCCCGTACGGGTCACCTCTAA
>CBDUJZ010000004.1:0-77112 GCA_965367675.1 uncultured Myxococcales bacterium
CGCAGCCCGCGGCGGCGCAGCGTTCGCCACGTCCTCCAACGGGCGCGGAGCCTTGGGCGCGAACCGGTGTGGAGACGAGGGCATCAACGCTTGAGGGGCGGCGGATCAGGGTAGGGCGGAGTCGGTGCAGGGCCTCTTGTATCCCACTCCCAGCGCGGGCGCACGGGCCGCGGGGCGCGCCGTCGTCACCGTCGCCAGATCGGGCGCGAATTGACGGAAGCCGGCCTCACGAATAGTCTGGGCGCACGACCCAACCGGTCCATCCCCTCTGGAGTCCATGATGCGCCTCAAGTTTGCCGTCGCCGCCATTGCGATCTCAATCGCTGTCCCCTCGTTCGCTGCGCGTCCCGAAACGGTCGATACAGAGCGGGAGGGCGAGGTCGAGCTGCGCTACCAATTCGCCCGCGGCAACTCGACATCCTACGTGCTCGAGGCGAACTTTCAGTCCGAGGGGCTCGAGGGCACCTACGGAGAGCGCGTCGGCGTTCAACTGACCATGCCGCTCACGTTCGAAGTGCAGAGCGTAGACGCCAACGACGTCGCGCTCATCGCCACCAGCCTGCGCTCGCCGGCGTTCACGGTCACCGAGCAGGGCGAACCCGCGTCGTCGAGCTCCATGGTCGCGTCGCTCCGAGATGCGCGTCTGTCGCAGTCCGTGTCCTCCGACGGCACCGTGTCCGAGCGCTCCGGCGTGTTCACGATCAACAACAACCGCGACGCGTTCGCGCTGGGGTTCATCGCCGACGTGCTCGCCATTCGTTGGGCCCAATTCCCGCGTGAAGCCGTCTCGATCGGCGAGAGCTGGCTGCAGGTGATCCCCATGGACATCAACGAGCCGAACGGCGCGATCGCCGCGACGATCTCCGTCCGCTACACCATGGTCGGTTACGTGCCCGGCGCGAACATCGCGGTCATCGACACCGAGTACTCCACCGCCGTCGACGGCACCGTCGAGTCGCCCGAAGGCCGCAGCTCGCGCCTCACCGGCCGCGGAGACGGCACGGGCTACATCCTCTTCGACATCGGCGCGCACCGTATCACCGAGATGTCGTTCAGCTCCGGCCTCGTGCTCGCGACCGTGCAGAACAACGGCGCGCGCTCCATGCTCGGCTTCCGCGAAGAGGCCACGCTGCGCTCGCGGGTCATCGAAGCGGTCGTGACCCCGTAACGCGCATTTGACCGAATCGCGATCGCTGCTAGCGTGGCGAGCCGCGATGAAGAAGCCCCGTCAAATGCCACTGTTCCTGTCTCCGCTCCGCCAGCCCGCCCGCCGGACTCCGCGTGCCGCTGCGCCCGCAGTCACGCCCGCCCCGCTGGTGCGCTCCCTCCGCCCCGCTGCGCGCCTGCTCGCCGCCGGCGCGTTCGTCGTGCTCGGCGCCTGCTCGAACGACGCCGCGCTCGCCGAATCGGTCGACCGCGACGACGTGTGCACAGACGCTGGCAACCGCGCAGACGTTGGCCCCGAGGTCGACACCACGCCGGCGTGCGTCCGTGACCCCCACGCCGACTCTGACGGCGATGGGCTGTTGGACATCCTCGAGGATCGCGATCGCGATTGTCGCGTCGATGAGGGCGAGACCGACCCCGACAACGCCGACTCCGACGGCGACGGGCTCGAAGATGGCTACGAAGACGTCGACCTGAACGGCACGTGGGACGAGGCGCGAGGCGAGTTCAACCCGCGGGTCGCGGACACCGACGGCGATGGCATCGCGGACTCCGAGACCCCGCTCGCGGCCGTGTGCTCGTCCGAGCTGCTCAGTCGCGCCACGGTCGGCTGGGATCTCATCGACTCACACCGATACGTGCTCCCTGCCGGTACCAACGCCGACGACGTACAGCGATTGCCGTCCGGTGTTGCGCTCATCACGGACTCCGGGGCCTTGGCCTTTGGTCACGCGCCCATCGAGCTCACGCCGCAGGCCAGCGCGCAGGAGCTGTACGTGGACGGCACGAACTTGGTCGCCGTCGCGCAGATGGGCGATGGCTGGCAGGCCCGGTACGCGCTCGCTTCGGGCTTGGACTTCGAACTGGATCGCGTGAACGCGTGGCTGGGGCTCGGCGCGCTGCTCCCCGCGCACTTCGACGCCGTACAAGTGCACGTGACCGGCGACGCCTACGGCGGAGATATCGCCATCGCGGCCGCGCGTTCCGATGGTGACGCCGCGGCGGCCTGGTTGGCCCAAGCTAGCGTTCAAACGGAGGCTGGCGGCACCGGTCGACTGCGCGCTCGATGCGGGACCACGTCCGTCGCCGCACCCGTCGGCGACCTGACCATCGTCGTCATGTTGAACACCAGTCCTCACGGGCTCGAAGCCGCCGGCACCGCGATCGAGGCCGTCGCCGGTGTGGTCCGAGAGCGCGACGCGCAGGGGCTCACGACGCGGGTCATACTGGGTCGAGCCGACGCGCACTTGAATGGGAGCACCGGCACCCGCGCCCCCGAGTCGACGGTCACCAGCGCGGCCGCCCTCCGCAGCGCGTTCGCTGCGCTGACACCTGGCGAGAGCGAGCAGCGCATGTGGCTCAACGCCGCGGCTCTGCTCGATGGGCTCAGAACCGACGAGCGCGCGCTCGGCGATGTTGTGCTCGTCGCTGTAGCGCCCGACGAGGACGTGGAGTTCCGAGAAGGCGTCAACCTGGGCTACGACGGACACCCGCTGGGTGCACCGCTGGAGGATGGAGCGATTCGACGCTCGCTGACCGAATTCTACGGCAGTAAGTTCGCCGCCGCCGAGGCGGGGGTCATCGCCCTGCGCGCAGGCGGCTGCCAAGCACCCGTCGACCGCGCGATATCGCTGGTAGACGTCCCGCTCGCAGCGTCGGGCGCATTCCTCGACCTTTGCGACCCGCTGGGCTCCGCGCTGTTGGCCGAGTTGATCGAGCATCGCCTTGGCGTCTCGGCGCTGGCGCGGGTGACAACCGGTCCGGCGTCGACCGAAGTCGCGGTGGTGGGAACGACCGCAATGGCGCCGCGCCCGTTTGGGGCCGACACAGGAGTGGTCGCGGCCGGACGAGGCGACCTAGACGCTAGCGCGGCCTATCTGTATTGGGAGGCCCCTGAGGAGCCCTCGAACCGACCGTAACATGCGATTCATCCGATTCTCCGTTTGCGCGCTCACCCTGTGTGCAGCCGCTTTGCTCGGTCGCCCCGCGGACGCGACCACGCTGCCCGTAATCGTCGACCAGACCGGCGCTGCCCCCGCGTTTTGGTGGGCCGACGACACCAGCGCCCCGGCCGGAGAGTTCGACCGCCAGCTGTTCGAGAGCGCCGAACACGGCAACGAGGCGTGGCTCTCACCGAGAGCGGCGCGGCCTTCGGGAACCGTCAGCCGACTGTTTCGCACCGTCGATATTACGCCGAACAACGCTCGCCAGCTCGCCGGCCTCTACGGCGCCCAGTACGTGTTGGTCGGGCAGCTGACGCGCGAGGGAGCGAGCACCGTTCCGTGGCTGGGTCTGCAGCGCGTCGCGCTCGTTCTCGACGCCGCCGTTGTCGATGTCACGTCTGGCGCGACGGTCGGCCAGATCACCATTCGTCGGGTGGCGCATGGCGAGGCCTCGGTGGCCTTCGCGGACGTCGCCGCCGCTCTCGTGGCTGCCGCTGACGGCGCACTCACCGGGCAGGTGCAGCGGTCGAGCGGAGAGTGGAGCGTGGTCGAAGAGGACGTCGTGCTGATTCACTCGCCAGACGGTGCGCAGCCGTACAGCGCGTTCCGCGGCGCACTGCGAGAAGTGCACCCTGGCGTTGTCGACGTCGCCGAAGCGTGGGCCAGCGAGGGGTGGATCGCGCTTCGCCTGGAGCTGGATGAAGGCGTCACGTTCCAGGATGTCGCTGGCAGTTTGTCGCGGCTCGACGGCGCCGACCTCGGCTTGGGTCGCGTGACCGATGTGAGCGTGGAGCCGCGCATGGTCTACGTCGAGGTCCGCGCCGGAACCGGCGGCGACTCCGCACGCCCATGACCGTCGCGCGCGGGAGACGCGAGCCAACCTTGGTGCTCCAACGGCGCGGCAGCCTCCGGAGCTGGAGCGTTCTGGCGGCGACCGTCGTGGTGTTCGCTGCGCTCGCCGGCTCGATGCTCACCGCGCGCCCGATCGTCGCGCAGGAGCGTCCGGCGGAAGCGGAGCCGCTGGCCCAGACCCCTCTGGTGCGCGCCGAGCAGTTGCCTGCGCCGGTGCACTCCGCCGAGTTCCGAGAGGGCGTGGCGTTGGGGCTCCACTTTGTGGACGAAGAGACCACCTACGCGCCGTACCTTTGGGAGATCGCCTTGACGGGAGCCGACTCGGTGTCGCTGGTGTTCGCCTGGACCCAACAGGACGTTCGCGCGACGACCATCGCACCCACGCCGAACACGCCATCGGATGCGGCGCTGCGGCGGGCCATCCGCGACGCCAAGAGCCTCGGCCTCGACGTCATGATCTTGCCCATTCTGCAGCTGCAGACGCGGGCCCAAGGGGAGTGGCGCGGAACACTCGCCCCCGACGATGTGGATGCCTGGTTCGCCGCCTATGGAGCCTTCATCGGGCACTACGCCGCGCTGGCGCAAGAAGAGGGCGTCGCCCTCATGAGCGTCGGGAGCGAGCTTGGAAGCATGGAACGGTACGAGCAGCGGTGGCGCGGCCTCATCGCCCAAGTTCGCGAGGCGTTCTCGGGCGAGCTGACGTACTCAGCCAACTGGGACCACTACTTTAATACGCCGTTCTGGGACGCGTTGGATATCGCTGGGTTGACGGCTTACTACGAGCTCGCGGAGGCTGCGAATTCGGTCACCACCGTCCAAGGGTTGGTCGAGGCATGGACCCCGTTTGTCGAGTCATTACGAGCGTTTGCGCTCGGCGTTGGGCTGCCGGTGATCCTCACCGAGGTGGGTTATGTGAGTCAGCTCGGGGCCGCCGCGGCGCCGTGGGACTACACGTCGACGGGAGCGCCGGACTTGGCCGCGCAACTGGAATTGTACGCGGCTTTGTATCTGGCGTGGTACGACGAAGACTGGCTCGGTGGTGTATTCGTATGGAACTGGTTCGGCGACGGTGGGTCATCGGACAACGGATACACGCCCCGACTCAAGCCAGCCGAACAGGTCCTCAGACACTGGTATGGCGGCGCAGTGAGCGGAGAGTAATGAAAGCGGTTGTGGTTCAAAAGACGCCGAAACTGGCGGTGCTGGCCGAGGCGTCCCCCGAGCGGGTCTCGCACCTGCGCGATCGCGACCCCAAGGCCTACGCGGCGTTGCAAGGCGCCACCGATGGGCAAAACCGCGCCAACGATTTGGTCGCCGAAGGCCTGCAACGCGCCGGCTTCTCGTTCGAGCAGATGGACCGCGAGGCGTTCGATACGCTGGAGAGTGACGTCGACCTCGTCGTGGCCGTTGGCGGAGACGGGACCGTGCTCGACGTCTCCCACAAGGTCATCGGCGTGCCGATGATCGGCATCAACTCCGACCCCGAGCGCTCGGTCGGCTACTTTTGCGCGGACAACGCGGCCGGCGCTGCGGCGGTATTCCAGCGGTTTGCCGATGGTACCTCGCGGTCCACGCGGCTGCATCGAATCGCCCTCACGGTCGACGGAGTGCGCCACCCGTACCCGTGCATGAACGACCTGCTGGTGACCAACGGCAACCCCGCGATGATGTCGCGGTACCTGTTGTCCGACGGCGAATCAGCCGAGCGTCACTCCTCGAGCGGAATCTGGATCAGCACACCGGCCGGTTCGACCGCTGGAATTCGCTCCGCCGGCGGCACAGTGCTCCCCCTCGACGGACCGCTGCTCCAGTACTTGGTGCGCGAGCCGTACGCGACCGGCCAAGCCCGCTATCCCATGCTGCGCGGCGTGCGGTACCTCCACGAGGGCTTCAACATTCGCAGCCTCATGGACGGCGGAATGATCTACATGGACGGCCCGTATATCGAGGTCCCCTTCGCGCTCGGCGCCGAATTGGAACTCTCCGAAGGACCGCCGATCGAGCTGGTCGAGTTGGACGCGCGGCGCCGAGAGCGCTGAGCACTTTTCCGAGCGTAGAAGCCGAGAAAAAATTGGGTTCTCGGGCGGGCGAGGGTAGGGTGTAGGTTCCACGCTGTCCCTTGATTGCCTGTCCCCACACGTCGATGAGCCGTACGACCACGATTCGCGTCGATGCCACCAGCATCTTTTACTTCTCCATCGTCATGCTCGGCCTGATGGCGGCGTGCGTTGCCGTGGGCTTTCGCCTCGGCCAAGAAGTGCCTGAGTTGCTGCCGTCCACGTTCGCCAATCTGACACAGTCGGGCGCGGAGCATCGTGAGACCATCGTCGCGCCGGCCGCTCCGGTGCCCGACGAAACGTACACCTTCTACGACACCACGCCGGAGCCGCGCGCGAACCGTCGTCGTGGCTCGCAGCGAAACGCGGAGCCGACCCCGACGCCTGCACCGGCTGCCGCCGCCCCCGCGGCCCCCACCCGCGTGCTTGCCCGTGAGCCCGTGGCCGAGCGTTCGGAGACCGAAGTGGCCGCCGTTGTGCGTGAGGCTGTCCCCGCGCGCACCGCACCGGCACCGACACCTGCACCGACACCTGCACCGACACCTGCGCCGACACCTGCGCCCGCTGCGGCGCCTGCGCCCGCCGTCGTGCCTACGCCAGCGGCTGTGCCCGCTGCCGAGCTTCCGTCCGACGCTCCGCCGGCCGACCCTGCGACCATCGAGCGCGTCGCGGTCGTGGCCCCACAGGACAGCTTCTAGCTTCAGGGTTCGGTGTTCGGTGTTCGGTGTTCGGTGTTCGCAGCGGGTAGGGCCCTGCAGGCCAATGCGTCCCAACGCAGAAAGGCGCCGCAATTTGCGGCGCCTTTCTGCGTTGGGTGCCCCCGAGTTGGGGCGTCCGGCTAGCTGCCCTGCGCGTCGGACTCCGCATCCGGCGCGGCGTCCTCAGACTCGGTGCTCGGCGTGTCGCCGTCAGGGCGAGCGGGCGCAGCGGCTTCGGCCGTGTCGGTCGGAACGCGTCGAATCCACTCGTCGATGTCCAGGTCGCCGTTGACGTCCATTCCGATGCGGACGAGCGCGCCGTCCTCGTAGAAGCGCCAAGTGTCCGCCTGTCCGTCGCCCGTGGTGTCGATCTCCATGCGCTGGAGCGCGCCGTCCCGGTAGAAGCGCGTGGTCTCCGACGTTCCGTTGCTGTCCTCGTCCGACTCCCGCGAGATGATCTGGCCCTCGTCGAACTTGTCCGACCGGTCGATGGTGCCGTCGAAGTCGAGGTCCACCTGCTGCTCCACCAAGCGCTCGTGGACGTCGTAGAAGCGAATCATGTCCACGACGGTGTCGAAGTTGAGGTCCAGCCACTTCTGGCGAATCCGCTGATTGTTCAGCAGGTCGAAGTTGTCCGGGTCGCTCAAGATGGACAGGTCGGCGATCACGTTTCCGTCATCGTCGGTCACATCGTAGAGCTTCCAGAAGTCGGGCAGGCAGTCGCCGTTCGTATCCACGGGCCGACGCAAGAACGTCTCGTAGATCTCGGTGGGCAAGTTCTGCTCACACGCGGCTTCTGTGGATTCGTCTGCATTCTGCTTGCCGCCACAAGCCGCGACGAGCGCGAATCCGACGACAAGGGGAAGAGGGCGCTTCATGGGGTCTCCATCCGGGAAAGGCTCCGACCGTAGTCGAGCGCCCGGAACCTAGCGTTCTCGCGATGCGACGGCAAGCGCTGGTGCGCGCCACTTGAGAACGCCCAACGCACCTCCACCTCGGCCGGGCGCTGGTGACGGGCCGGCGACTGTCGGTTGACACTCGCCGGCCGCCCACCTAGGTTCCGCGCGCTTCGCCATCGCTTAGCCCAGCCCGCACCCGCCGTTGTTAGATGTCGCAGGACCTCGTCCGCAATTTCTCGATTATCGCTCACATCGACCACGGCAAGTCGACGCTCGCAGACCGTCTGCTCGAGCTCACCGACAGCGTGACCGACCGTGAAAGTCGTGCCCAATTCCTCGACAACATGGACTTGGAGCGTGAGCGGGGCATCACGATCAAAGCGCAGGCCGTCCGCCTTAAATACAAGGCCAAGGACGGAAAGACCTACACGTTGAACCTGATCGACACCCCCGGGCACGTCGACTTCAACTACGAGGTCAGCCGAAGCTTGGCCGCCTGTGAGGGCGCCATCCTCGTGGTCGACGCCACCCAGGGCGTCGAAGCGCAGACCGTCGCCAACGTCTACCTGGCCATGGAGAACGATCTCGAGATCGTCCCCGTGCTCAACAAAATCGACCTGCCGAGCGCTGAGGTCGAGCGCGTCAAAGAGGACATCGAAGACGTCATCGGCATCGACGCCTCCGACGCCATCCCGTGCTCCGGCAAGACCGGCATGGGCGTGATGGACATCCTCGAGGCCATCGTCACCCGGATGCCGCCGCCCAAGGGCGACCCCGATGCGCCGCTGCAAGCGATCATCTTCGACAGCTGGTTCGACGCCTACCGCGGCGTCACCACCATGGTCCGCGTCATGAACGGCACGCTCAAGAAGGGCGACCGCATCCGGCTCATGGCCACCGGCGCTGTCGGCGAAGTGCAGGGCATCGGCGTCTACTCGCCGTTCCCCGTGCCCATCGATTCCCTCGTCGCGGGCGACGTCGGCTTCGTCGTCTCCGGCATGAAGGAAGTGAAGCTCACCAAGATCGGTGACACCATCACGCACGACGCGCGCCCCGCCGCCGAGCGCGTGCCCGGCTTCCAAGACGTGCGCCCGAACGTGTTCTGCGGTGTGTTCCCGATCGAGTCCAAGGACTACGACGAGCTCCGCGACTCGCTCGAGAAGCTTCAGCTCAACGACGCCGCGCTCTCCTGGGAGCCTGAGACGTCGACCGCGCTCGGCTTTGGCTTCCGCTGCGGCTTCCTGGGACTGCTCCACATGGAGATCATCCAGGAGCGCCTCGAGCGCGAGTACGACCTCGAGCTCATCTCGACCGCGCCGACCGTTGTGTATCGGGTCACCACCAACGACGGCACCGAGTCGATGGTGGAGAACCCGAGCCTGCTGCCAGAGCCGCAAGAGATTCAGCTGTTCGAGGAGCCTTGGATTAAGGCCCAAATCCACGTCACGCCTGAACACGTCGGCGGCGTCATCGCTCTGTGCGAAGAGCGACGGGGTAACCAACTCGACATGGGCTACCTCGGCACACGCCGCATGCAGGTGCAGTACGAGCTTCCGCTCGCAGAGGTGGTGTTCGACTTCTTCGACCGCCTGAAGTCCGTCAGCCGCGGCTACGCGTCGTTTGACTACGAGATGATCGGCTACCGCCCCGGTACGCTGGTCCGCCTCGACATCCTCGTGTCCGGCGAGTCCGTCGACGCCCTGAGCCTCATCACGCACAAAGCCACCGCCCACCAACGCGGCAAAGCGCTGTGCGCCAAGCTCAAAGAACTCATCCCGCGCCAGCAGTTCGAGGTCCCCATCCAGGCGGCCATCGGCAACAAGGTCGTCGCGCGCGAGACGATTCGCGCCTTCCGTAAGGCCGTTACCGCCAAGTGCTACGGCGGCGATATCAGCCGAAAGCGCAAGCTGCTCGAAAAGCAGAAGGCCGGTAAGAAGCGCATGAAACAGGTCGGCAACGTCGAGATTCCGCAAGAAGCGTTCCTGGCAGTGCTCAAGGTCGATTGATGCCCAGTGCGAGAGACTACAAGGACCTCCTGAAGGAGTCCCGACGGCTGGCTGCCAAGGCCAGCAACTTGAGTGATGACGTCCGCGCGGAGATCACCACAGCGCAGTCCGAGTTGCAGGCAGCGCTCAAGAGCAAGACCGACTTCGCCGCACCCGGACAAGCCCTCGACGGCCTCGTGACCAAGCACCTAGGGCACCTCCGGAAGGGCAAGGCGCGCGAGTACTTCGAGTCCATCGGGTTCGCGATCCTGTTCGCGCTCACCCTGCGCGGCCTCGTCTTCGAAGCGTTCCAGATCCCGACCGGCTCCATGGAGCCCACGCTCCTAGTCGGCGACCACCTGTTCGTCTCCAAAGCGTCGTACGGCGTTCGCGTCCCGTTCACGACCCGCTACCTGTTCCGCTGGAACGAGGTGGAGCGCGGCGACATCATCGTGTTCCTGTTCCCCGTCGAAGAGGTCAGCACGCAGGTGACGATCGGCGAGGTCGCTCGGCGGCTCGAGAGCTACGCCGCCCGCAACGGCGGATACCCGGCCACCCTCGACGACGCAGGCGTGCCGCAGACCGACCGCCTCGACGCTTGGGAGCAACCGTTCGAATACACGCTCGCCGACGGTGGCTACCGCTACATCAGCGCGGGCCCCGACGGCGAGATCGGCACCGTCGACGACATCGACAACCTGAACTCCGCGTTCGACGGCTCCCCGAGCCGCTGCCTGGACGCGAGCTCGCTCATCGAGCGAAAGGACTACATCAAGCGCGTGATCGGGCTCCCCGGAGACCGCATCGCGCTGCATGACGACCAGCTCATCATCAACGGCGAACCCATCCCGCGTGTCGTCTCCGAAGACCACTCGGTCACCGTCCACGGCCGGCCGGTCGAAGTGGCGACCGAGACGCTCGCCGACGGCGTGTCGTACACCACGTGGTCACTCGGCGTCTCGCCTGAGTTCGAGGAGATCACCGTCCGCGAAGGACACGTCTTTGTGATGGGAGACAGCCGCGACAACAGCTCCGACGGACGATGCTGGGGTCAGGTGCCGATGAACAACATCAAGGGCAACTCGATGTTCATCTTCTTCTCGCGTGACCGCAGCCCGCATGCATCCGGCGGCTGGTTCTCCACCATTCGCTTTTCCCGTTTCTTCGACCCCGTACGCTAAACCTCATGGCCTCTACTCCCGCACTCGTCGTTCTCGCAGACGGAAACTTCTTCACGGGCACCGCCTTCGGCGCGCGCGGCCGTACTTTCGGCGAAGTGGTCTTCAACACGTCGATGACTGGCTATCAGGAGATCCTGACCGACCCGTCGTACAGCGGGCAGCTCGTCACCATGACCTCGCCCCACATCGGCAACTACGGTGTTAACGAGCTCGACGTGGAGTCGACCAAGGTCCAGGCCGCCGGACTTATCGTCCGCGAAGCCTCGCGCTCGGCCTCGAACTACCGCGCGACCGGCACGCTTCAAGACTACCTCACCGAGCAGGGCGTCTCCGCCATCTCCGGCGTGGACACCCGCGCGCTCACGCGTCGAATCCGTGACGCCGGCGCCATCATGGGCGCCATCGTCCACGACGCCGTACCCGCCGATGTCCCCGAGATCGTCGCCGCCATCCAGGCGCAGCCGGACTATGGCAGCCGCGACTTCGTGAGCGCGGCCAGCGTCAAGGTGCCCTCCCGCGTGGTACTGGAACCGACCGGCGATGCGTACTGCCCGACGCGCGTGCAGCTCGTCGCCGACATGCAATGGCCCGCCGAGGACGCTGCGAAGCCCCTCGTTGTGGTCGTCGACTACGGCGTGAAGTTCTCGATTCTCCGGCGCCTCGCTGATGAGGGTGTACGTGTGCTGCTCGTGCCGCACGATATGTCTTCGGCCGACGTTCTGGGCCTCGCGCCCGAAGGAATCCTGCTGTCGAACGGCCCTGGCGACCCGGGCGCGATGGACGGCGCCGTGGAGCGCGTCAAGGCGCTGATCGGCCATGGTCCGCTCTTCGGGATCTGCCTCGGCCACCAGCTGCTCTCTCGCGCCCTCGGAGGCGAGACGTTCAAGCTGCCGTTCGGACACCGCGGGCCCAACCAGCCCGTCATGGAGGCCGCGACCGGCAAGGTGCAGATCACCAGCCAGAACCACGGATACGCGGTCAAGTTCGCGACGCCGCCGGAAGACCTCGTGGTCACGTACAAAAACCTGAACGACGGCACCGTCGAGGGCATCGAGATCCCCTCCATTCAGGCGTTCAGCGTACAGCACCATCCGGAGGCCGGACCCGGACCCCGCGACGCACTCCCAATGTTCCGACAGTTCGGGGATGCCATCCGCGCCAAGAGTGCCTAAAGCTCTGGTTCGCACTTGGCACAGCCAAGTCGAGTTTCGAGGCCCGTTGCTGACCTGAGGATGCAGGATGTTTTGTGTGAGTTCGGCGACTTTGGCAGAGCGCGGTGGTGAGTAAGCCCGACGTGAAGCGGCCGTCGCGGCGCAAGTGGGTGTTTCCCGCTGCCGTCACCGCCGTCGTGCTGGGCGTCGGCCTGGCGTTCCCCGACTTGGCGCTGCTCGCCTTTGTCGCCGTCTTGATCGTCTATCTGATCGAGCCCGTCGTGGCCTTGATCAGCAAGCTGAACGTCGCGGGGCGCAACGTGCCGCGATGGGCCGCTGTGGTCACGGTGTATACCGCCATGCTCGGTGGAACGATCGGCTTCGGCGCCGTTGTCGCCCCCGTGCTCGCCGATGAAGCGGCCACGCTCGCGGGGGACCTCCCGCAGTGGGTGAGAAGCGCCCGCGAAGAGATCCTACCTCGGGTCGACTCGCGTGTGCTCCAGCTTCGCGCCATGCTGCAGCCCGACACCGCGTTGGCGGCGCCAGTGGTCGAGGCCAACGACGTGGTGCACGCCGCGGCCGATGCCGCACGCCTACACGCGCTCTTCGCGTCCGCGCTCTCGCCCGAAGAGCGGGAGGCGTTCTACGCCGATGACCTGCAGATCGACGTTGGCCAAGAGGCCAACAACGGCACGCCGGTCCTCTTTTCGATTCGGCCCGGCCCGGATGGACGCCTGGATATCCTGTCCGGCGACGACCAGCTCGTGCTGCGTCAATCCGGCGACGGCGGGTGGATTGTCGGCCAAGCGTCGGTCGACGCCCCGGCCTCGAGCGACGTCCTGGGGCGCGCGTTCACCGACTCTATCGACGATGTACTCGAGGCCTCCGGAGACCGCGTGGCCGAAGTGCTGCAGCTCGGTTCTCGCTTGGTTACCAAGTTGTTGGCCGCAATCGTCGGACTGTTCGTCACGTTTATGGTCGCCGCGTTCATCTCGATCGACGTCCCACGCATCGTCTCGTTCGCGACCTCACTGTTCCCGAGCGAAGACCAGCCGGCGGTCCTTCGCCTGCTCTCCCGGCTCAATCGCGGGCTCTCCGGTGTTATCCGCGGCCAACTCGCGATCTGCCTGATCAACGCGGTGCTCACAGGGATCGGGCTGCTGCTGTTCGACGTGAAATTCGCGCTGCTGCTCGCCGTGATCGCGGGCGTCATGAGCCTCGTGCCCATCTTCGGCACGATCCTGTCGACGATCCCGTGCGTCCTGTTGGCCCTCACGCAGGGGTTCGGAACCGCGCTGCTCGTCTTGGTGTGGATCCTCGTCATTCACTTCATCGAAGCGAACATTCTGCAGCCCAAGATCATGGGCTCCACCGCTCGGATACATCCAGTGGTTGTCATCCTCGCGCTGCTGGCCGGTGAGCACGCGTTCGGTATCCTGGGAGCGCTCGTCGCCGTGCCGATCGCGTCGGTGCTACAGAGTCTGCTATTGTTCGCTCGAGATGAGTACGCTCGTGCCGATGTCGCCGTCGCTCCCGAGGACGGGGCTGCCGAGGCCGAGAGCCAGCACGAATCCCACGCGCCGGCCGCTGAAGTCACCGACGCTCCCGCCCCGGACGAAGCTCCATGATGAAATTCACCGCAAACGCCGAGACGGACGTCGGGCAACGGCGCTCTCACAACGAAGACTGCGTGCTCTGCCGCCCCGAAATGGGCCTCTACGTCGTGTGCGACGGTATGGGAGGCCACGCAGCTGGAGAAGTCGCGTCGGCCTTGGCCAGTCGCGTGGTTGAAGACGAACTCATCCCGCAGATCAAGACCCTGCGCGCCCTCATGGATGGCGGGCGGCGCGACAGGAAGAAGGCCCAGCAGGCCGTGCAGCAGGCGATCCGAAAGGCCAACTACGAGGTGTACTCCGCCTCCGAACGCGACCCCGCCCGCCGCGGAATGGGCACGACCCTCACGCTGCTGCTGGTGCACGACGGATGCGCCATCGTCGGCCAGGTGGGCGACAGCCGAATGTACCTCGTCCGCGAAGGTCAGACCCACCAAGTGACCAGCGACCATACGCTGCTCAACGATATGGTCCGCGCCGGACGAATCGACCCCAACGACCGCGAGGGTGCCGAGAAGCTCGGGGCCCTCACGCGCGCCGTCGGCGTCCACGCAGATGTCGACGTAGACACCGTCGAGCTCGACCTGCTGCCGGGCGACGTCATGATGGTGTGCTCCGACGGCCTCCACGGCTACCTGGATATGCTCGACGTCGCGAACTTCTTTGCCCACACCGGTACGTCGACGGCGGCCGAGAACCTCGTAGAGTTCGCCAACAAGAACGGCGGCCACGACAACATCTCGGTCATCACCGTGCACGCGCACGACGCTGAGGCGACCGCAGAACAACTGCGCGCGCGCCTCACGCTCGACACGCTCAAGCGCATTCCGCTGTTCCACTATCTGAACTTCTCGGAGCTGCTGAAGCTCATCCCCGTGAGCCAGGCGCTCGACGTGGAGAAGGGCGACCGACTGATCGAGCACGACACCCCCGGTAGCGACCTCTTCATCGTCCTCGAGGGCGCCGTCGAGGTCCACAAAGGCGACACGTCCATCGCGCGACTCGGCCCCGGCCGATACTTCGGCGAGATGTCGCTCGTCGATAGCCGCCCGCGGAGCGCCTCGGTCACCGCGCTCGAGCAGAGCCACCTGATCCAGATCTCCCGCGACGACTTCTACCAGCTTCTGCGTGAAGACTCCGTGCTCGCCGTGAAGCTGCTCTGGAACTTCATTCAGTCGCTGTCCTCGATGGTGCGCGTTCAGAACAAAACGCTCGGCGAGGAGCCGATCCTTCAGGACGCGCTCGCACACCCGTACAAGACGGACCGGACGATCGATGGAGGAGACGATGCGTAGCTCGAGACTCACCAAGCAGCGCGCCCGTGCGTCGCTCCGACTGCTCACCGCCGTCACGTTGTTCGGCCTCGCATGCGTGGCATGTCGCGGCTCGGCCGAGGAAGCCGAGGAGCCCCAACCGGAGGCCCCGACGCCACGTCTGGTGTTCCATGACGAATTCGAGCGCGGGGAACTCTCGCCTGAGGATTGGCAGACATCGAGCGACGCCTGGAGCCTCGTCGATGGCGAGATCCACGTCGCTGGCGCCCGAAACGAAGGACTGTGGTTTCGGCACCCGCTCCCCGACCAGGTGCACATCAGCTTCGACGCGCGCGCACTGAGCGACGAAGGCGACATCAAGTTTGAGATCTTCACCGACGGACAGACGCATCAGAGCGGCTACGTCGGGATCTTCGGCGGGTGGAGCAACCAGCTCAACATCATCGCCCGGCTAGACGAACACGGCGATGACCGATTGGTCGGTGCGGAAGGGCAGCACGTGGTGCCCAACCAAACCTACTCGTTCGCGATTGAACGCAGAGATGGCACCGTCAGCTGGATGATCGACGACGTGCTGTTCCTCGCGTACGAGGACTCGGCGCCGCTCACGGGCGATGGTCATCGGTACTTCGGATTCAACGACTGGGACGCCCCCGTGCGCTTCGACAACTTCCGCGTGTTCGACCTCAGCGGCGAACCATGAGCGAGCGCTTGCGTGTTGGCGTGTCGCAAATGAACTCCGGCACGGAGGTCCAAGCGAACACGTCTCATATGAGCAGCACGCTCGCGGAGATGGCGTCTGACGGCGTGCAACTGGCGTTCTTTCCCGAGAATGCGACCGTGCTTGCGCCTGCCGCTGAGCGCCTGCAATGCGCTGACGACCTGGACGGCGCGCAGCTCGCACCCGTTCGAGAGGCGTGCGCAAAGCACGGCATCGCAGCGTTGGTTGGGAGCTTCGTCGAGCGCGGTCCGGATGCCGGACACTCGTACAACACGTCGGTGTTGATCGATGAAGCGGGGGCCGTCTCCGCTACCTACAGAAAGATTCACCTTTTCGACGTAACCGTCGCTAGTGATACGACTTTCCGTGAGAGTGACACCGTTGCTGGTGGCGAGCCTCAAGCGGTGGTCGCGTCGGTCGCTGGGTGGAAAGTCGGCTTGTCGATCTGTTACGACTTGCGCTTTCCGGAGCTGTACCGCGCGATCTCGGCTGCCGGCGCAGACGTGCTCGCCATTCCAGCTGCGTTCACGTTCCGAACCGGCGCCGCGCACTGGGATGTGCTGCTCCGAGCGCGCGCGATCGAGAACCTGACCTACGTCGTGGCGTCGGCGCAGGTCGGAAGACACTACGGGCAGCGTGAGTCGTACGGGCACTCACAGGTGATCTCGCCGTGGGGGACGGTGGTGACGCAATCGGACGACGGCGTCGGTTGGTTCGCGTCCACGCTAGAACGTCGGCGGCTTCGCGAAGCCCGCGCGGCCATCCCGTGCCTCAGCGCGCGCCGGATGTAGGGGCGAATAAGGGTTGCGGACCGGGGTAGGACCCGCTACAACCCGCGCTCCGCTCGCCGTGTTGGGATCCGTTCTGACATGACTCTTTGGGTGGCCCCTCGGGGTCGAGCCCGGCTGGTGTGCGGAGGGCCGTCCCCATGTGGAATATCACGAGGGACCTGGCTATGCCGGGCCTCTCGTATCCGTTCGTGCTGCATTGACCAACACTTCTAAAGACGCATTAGCGACACACATCCGGAGCTTAGCTGCGGGCGTGCTGCAAGAGGTCGGAGCCGAGATCTACGATCTCGAAGTGCGGCCCGGTGAGAACGGATTGATACGCATGCTGGTCGATCGTGCCGAAGGCGGCATCACCATCTCGGAAGTGACCCGAATTGCGAAAGAAGTCGGCTACCTCCTGGACGCTGAGGACGTGGTGAATTTCACGTACCAGTGGGAGGTGTCGAGCCCCGGAATCGAACGCCCGGTCCGCAATGCGGATACGGCGCGCCGAAACCTGGGGAAGCAGGTGCGATTGGTGTTGAACGTGGATCTCCCCGATGGGTCCCGCGTTCTTCACGGAGAGTTAACAGACGTAACGGACGACGTACTTTCCGTCGTGAGTGCAGCTGGCGAGACGCATCGCGTCCACGCCGACGACATTCGCAAAGGACGGACGGTGTTTGATTTTGATAGTAACAAGCAAACGAAGAAGTGACGTTCGCCGGCGCTGGCCGGCGGAACCGACAAGGTGAGGTCATGGATCTGAACATGGTGATAGAGCAGGTCGGCCGCGAACGCGGACTCGATCGTGCAGTGTTGGTCGAAACGCTGGAAGCAGCGCTGAAGACCGCGGCGAAAAAGGTGTTCGGCGAAGAACGAGATATCGAAGCGCAGTTCAATGAGGACTCCGGAGATATCGAGCTCTTCCTGATCATCACCGTCGCCGACGTGGTCGAAAACCCCTACCGGGAGATCACGGTGGAAGAGGCCCGCGAGTACGCGGACCCCAACGCCGAGTCGGGTGACGAGCTGCTGTTCCAATTGTTCTACCGTGAGCAAGACCTGGAGCAAGCACAGGACCAAGACCGTCGCTACGGCGACCTCCTCGGCCTTGAGTCGGCGCGCCGAACCTTCGGTCGCATCGCCGCTCAGACCGCAAAGCAGGTCATCATTCAGCGCGTCCGTGAAGCGGAGCGCCAGAATATCTACGAAGAGTTCAAGGACCGGAAACACGAGCTCATCACGGGCATCGTGCGTCGGTTCGAGAAGGGCGCCATCATTGTGGACCTCCACAAGGCCGACGCGGTTCTCCCGAGCGGAGAGCAAACGCGACGCGAGTCCTACCGTCCTGGCGACCGTATCCAAGGCTACGTCAAAGACGTGGTGCGTTCGGCGCGCGACGCTCAGATCATTCTGAGCCGCACCGACCCGGGCTTGGTCATCAAGTTGTTCGAACAAGAGGTCCCCGAGATCTTTGAGGGCATCGTGAAGATCGTCGCCGTGGCGCGTGAGCCCGGTGTCCGGTCCAAGGTTGCCGTGTACAGCACCGACGCGGATGTCGATCCGGTCGGCGCCTGTGTCGGTATGCGCGGAAGTCGTGTTCAGTCCGTGGTTCAAGAACTGCGTGGCGAGAAGATCGACATCGTGCCGTACCACAGCGACCCGGCGCGGTTCGTGTGCAACGCGATCAGCCCGGCGCAGGTTTCCAAGGTTCTCATCGACGAGGCCAAGGGCTCCATGGAACTCATCGTTCCCGACGACCAGCTCAGCCTGGCGATCGGTCGCGGTGGCCAGAACGTGCGTCTCGCGGCGCAGCTCTCTGGTTGGAACCTTGAGATCTACAGCGAGACCCGTCTCCGTCAGTTGATGGCGGCCGCGAAGGAAGAACTCCTCGCGTACGATGGTGTCGAAGAGTCGATGATCGATACGCTGTTCTCGCTCGGCTACAACAAGCTTGAGGACATCTCGCTCGCCGAGATCGAAGAGATCGCGAACCTGCCTGGCTTCAACGAAGAGCGCGCGACGGCCATCGTCGAAGCGGCGAGCGACATCGTGTCGACGCCGGACGACGGCAGCGCGCCGGTCACCGAGGA
The DNA here is from genome assembly GCA_965367675.1 of uncultured Myxococcales bacterium. Taxonomy (GTDB): domain Bacteria; phylum Myxococcota_A; class Bradymonadia; order REDH01; family REDH01; genus CBDUJZ01. The sequence goes on from CBDUJZ010000004.1 coordinate 18,408, forward strand.
GGACCTCGAGCGAGAGGCGCTTCAGGTGATTCGAGGTGTTGGTGCCAAGGTCGCTACCGCGATTCACGACGCTGGATACTCTAAGCCCGTTCACTTGGCGTTCGAAGACGACGTGCCGCGCTTCGCCGCGCTCACGAGCCTCGACCCCAAGAAGTCCAAGCAGATCCTCGCCGCAGCCAGTAAGTGGTACGAGCAACAGAACTGGTCGGACGAAGAGAAGGCGGAGCACGCGGACGATCGAGAAGACCTCATGGAGGTCCTCACGGAGCTTCACGAGCAGCTGATCGAGCAGTCCGACGACGAAGCGCCGGTGGAAGTAGAGGCTGAGGCCGCTGCTTCCGTCGCCGACGCCTCGACGGAAGTTGAAGTTACGACCGATGCTGCGGTCGAAGAGGCCGCCCCTGTGGTTGACGCCACGGTGGAAGAGGAGGGCAACTGAACGAGGCCTGCCAGATGTCTGAGCGCACGGACGTGTCCGTGAAGGCGACAGCGGACCGCGAAGGACTCCTTCGTTGGTTCGTTGGGCCTGACGGTGAGCCGTGGCCAGATTGGACAGGTCGTGCTCGCGTGCCCGGACGGTGCGTGTACACGGGCCCTGATGCCGAATCGATCGCTGCTACGGTGTCAAACCGCGGCTTCAGTCGTGGGTGGAAGGGCAACGTGAAGGTGCCGTCGGTGGACGTGCTGACAGCACGTGCACGGGACCTGGGATTGACGTGTTGGCGTCAACGGTTGGGCCTGGCGCATCGCGCTGGAGCTCTGTCAGTGGGGCAGGCTGCGGCACGGGACAATACGTCCGGTGCAGCCATGCTGCTGGCAACAGATGCGGGAGAGGCAGCGCAAAGTCGCTTTGCCTCAAACGCGGGCAGGAAACAGATGCCCTTGATTCGGACGAGCGGAGAAACGCTTGGATCCGCGTTGGGGCGTGAGTTTGTGAGCGTGGTGATAATCTCGCGTTCACCTTTCGCTGAGTCGCTGACGGCATGGGCCACAGCGCTAAGCACTTACCCCGAGTCCGGAATTATGCTGGACTCGCGCGGAGAGAGACGGTTGACCGTGGTCAGCGAGGCGCAAACGATGTATGAGCGCGACGCTGATTCGGTGAAGCCCAAACAAAGCTAGGAATGTCGAAGCGACTGTACGAAATTGCCCGAGATCTCGATTTGACCAGCCCCGAGCTGTTCGAGCGACTCGATGGACTGGAATTGTCCTTCGATGTCGCGAACCACTTGGCTGTGCTGGATGAAGACCAGATCGACGAGCTGCGCGAAAAGCTCAACACCACGCCAGCAGCTGCTGAGCGCGTGCAAAGCCGCGTGAAGTCGGGGCTGATTCGTCGGCGCCGCAAGAAGTCTGACGGTGACGATCCGGCCGGTCCGGCTGACACTGGCGTGGAGGCTGCACCCGCGGCTCCTGCGGCTGTGGCAGCCCCCGAGCCCGTGAAGGCAGCGCCGGTGGCTCCCAGCGAACCCGTCGACGAGCCTGTGAAGGCACCCGTGCGCCGTCGGATGGCTACGGTCGTGACGCGCAGTGACTTGGACCCTGTGGAGCCCGAAGTGGCTGCGCCCGTGGTCGAAGCTCCGGTCGTCGCTGAGACGCCGAAGCCCGAGCCCGAGCCCGAGGTTGTGGAGGCGCCGCCCCGTCGTCGTCCCCGCATGGCAACGGTTGTGACGCGTGACATGAGCGAGATGCGCCAGAGCGCCTCGCCAGTCGCCCGCGACGAGGTTCCCGAGATCCCGCGTCCGGCCAAAGCCCGTTTCGCGACGGTTGTGACCAGCAACGCCGCGGGTCGCGCGACGACGTCCGCTCCGAGCGCGACCGAACTCGCCGCGATTGGCCAGGGCATGGTGCAGCGCAATGCGCCGACCGGTGGTGCCAAGGTTGTGGGTACGTTGAACCCCGATCTGCTCAACACGCGTCTGGAAGCCGACAAGAAGGACTTCGGGCCGCGTAAGCCTGGTGATGACCGCAAGCGCGCCGACAAGAAGAAGGGCGGCAAGCGCGTGGTGCAGAGCCGCGACTTGTACGACTCCGGTCGTCGTGGCCGCGGGCGCAAGCAGAAGTCCGCCGCGCCGCAGCAAACACAGATTACGCAGGCAGCCGAGCACAAGCGTGTGGTGCGCATGGAGGAGTCGATTCTCATCGGCGACCTCGCGCACCAGATGAGTGTGAAGGCTGGCGAAGTAGCGATGAAGTTGATGTTCGACCTTGGGATCAAGGGCGCCAACATCAACACCGCCATCGACTACGAGACGGCCCAGCTGGTCGTCGAGATGTACGAGTTCAAGCTGGAGCAAGTTGGCTTCGACTTGGACAAGTACCTGCCCAAGTACGAGGAGGACGCCTCGCTTGAGGTGTTGCGTCCCCCGGTTGTGACCGTCATGGGTCACGTTGACCACGGTAAGACGTCGCTCCTCGACGCGATCCGTAACTCGACCGTGGCGACTGGCGAGGCCGGCGGCATTACGCAGCACATCGGTGCGTACCAAGTGTCGCTTGAGCAGGGCAAGGTCACGTTCATCGACACCCCGGGTCACGAGGCGTTCAGTGCGCTGCGTGCACGTGGTGCGAAGGCGACCGACATCGCGATCCTCGTGGTCGCGGCCGACGACGGCGTGATGCCGCAGACCGTAGAAGCCATCGCTCACGCGAAGGAAGCCGGTGTGCCCATCATCGTCGCTGTGAACAAGTCGGACAAGCCGAATGCGAACCCGGAGCGGGTGCGTCAGGCGATGACCGAGTACGAGCTGATTCCGGAAGAGTGGGGCGGTACGACGACCTTCGTGGACGTCTCTGCGCTTACGCGTGACGGCATCCCGCAGCTCCTCGAGATGATCAATATCACGGCTGAGCTTGCCGAGATTAAGGCGCGCGTTGACGTCCCGGCGTCCGGTGTCGTGATCGAGTCGAAGCTCGACGTGGGTCGCGGCCCAGTCGCGACGATGCTGGTGCAGTCCGGCACGCTTAAGAAGGGCGACATTGTCGTCGCGGGCGAGCACTTCGGTCGCGTCCGTACGATGAACGACGACTTGGGCACGCTGCTCGATTCGGCCGGCCCGTCGCTTCCCGTTGAGGTCACCGGTCTGAGTGGTGTCCCGGGTGCGGGTGAGCAGTTCCACGTGGTCGGCGACGCCGATAACGCGAAGACGATCGCTGAGCACATCGCGAAGCACAATCGCCAGTCCGAGCTCGCGCTCTCCGCCGCGCACAGCGGTGGTTCCGAGACGCTCGGCGACTTCATGAAGACCAGCGACATCAAGGCGATGAAGGTCATTGTGAAGGGTGACGTGCAGGGTTCTGTGGAGGCGCTTGTTGCCGCGCTGCGTAAGCTGTCGACCGAAAAGGTCGCGGTCCGCATCATCCACCACGCCGTCGGTGGCATCACCGAGTCCGACGTGAACCTCGCAGCATCCTCGGAAGAGGGTGTCCGCGCGATGATCGTTGGCTTCAACGTGCGTGCCCAGAACCGCGCCAGCCAGTTGGCTGAGCAGTTCGGCGTCACGATGACCATGAGCTCGATCATCTACGAGATTATCGACGAGGTCCGCGCTGCCATGACGGGCATGCTGGAGCCGGTGTTCAACGAGCACATCACGGGTCAAGCCGAAGTCCGCGCGACGTTCAGCGTGCCGAAGCTCGGAACCATCGCAGGTTGCATGGTCACCGAGGGCGCGATGCTTCGAAACGGCCATGTCCGTGTGAAGCGGAACGGCGCGGTGCTCATCGACTCGATGGTCGGATCGCTCCGACACTTCGAGAAGAACGTGCCGGAAGTGAAGGCCGGTATGGAGTGCGGTTTGTCAGTCGAGCGTTTCACCGATATCGAAATCGGCGACATCCTCGAGTGCTACAAGTTGGTCGCTACGGCGGCAGTGCTCTAGCGTGAGCACTCGGGTCGACCGCGTTGCGGAAGAGGTGAGAAGCGCGATCGCAGGCGCGCTTCTCACCGAAATTCACGATCCTCGGCTGGAGCTGGTCAGCGTGAATGCTGTGCATCTCACGCGAGACTTGAGCTACGCGCGGATCTACTGGAATCGCGTCGCGGCCGAGTCGGACCCCGTCGCGGTCAAGCGCGCTGAGCGCGCCTTTGAGACCGCGCGCGGCTTCCTCCGCAAGCACCTCGGCAAGACGCTTTCGCTGCGGATCGTCCCGCAGCTTGAGTTCCGGTATGACGAGGCCCTGGAACGAGGGCGGCGTATCGATGCGCTGATCGGTGAGCTGGAGATTCCAGCAGAGACCGCGCCAGGCACCGATGTTCCTGACGAAAGCGACGAATGAGCGCGGTCGTTGACGGGGCGCTTGTCGAGGCGGCGAAGGTGCTGAAAGGTGCCGGACGCGTCCTCGTCGTCGCGCATGAACGTCCCGACGGGGACGCTATCGGGTCGACCTTGGCGGCCGGTGCGATCGCACGTTCGTTGGGCGCCGACGTCGTGATGTTTAACGTCGATGTGGTACCGGACAACTTGTTGTTCCTGCCACGCGCCGACGAGGTCACGTCCGAATTGCCGGCTGGCTGGCTGCCCGATGTGACCGTGTTGTTGGACTGCTCGCAGCGTTCGCGCGCTGGGGAGCGGTTTCCAGGTGCGGGGTGGGGCGACACGGTCGTTTGCTTGGACCATCACAAAACGCACGACCCGGACGTCGCGGACGTTTTCGTGCACGACGTGAACGCGGCGGCTGCTGGCGAGCTGGTTTTCCGCCTCGCTGAGAGTTGCGGCGTAGCGCTGCACCCAGAACTCTCGATGCCGCTTTATTGCGCGCTGCTCACCGACACCGGGTCCTTCCGTTACGGGAGCACGCGGCCGGAGACGATGGAGATGGCGGCGGAGCTGTTGCGGAGTGGGGTGGACGCATGGTCGGTCGCCAGCGAAATCTACGAGAACGAACCGGTGGAGCGCCTTCGGTTGGTTCAAGAAGTGCTGGCGACGCTCGATGTATCGCCATCGGGCAAGCTGGCGACGATCGCGATCGACGCTGCGATGTTTGAGCGCTCCGGTGCGAATCCGTCGATGACAGATGGCTTGGTGAACTATGCACGCTCGGTGCGTGGCGTCGAGGTCGCTGCCCAGCTGACGGAGCTGGAAGATGGGACGTATCGCGTGGGACTCCGCAGCCGTGGTAACGTTGACGTGTCCAAGGTCGCGGAGGCGTTTGGCGGTGGTGGGCACATGAACGCCGCAGGCTTTGGCGCATCTGGTCCGTTGGATACGTTGCGCGCAGAGTTGGAAGCGGCGCTCGTTCGCGTCATCGAAGAAGCGTGAGTCGGAAGCGGCGCCGGGAAGCGGCGGTAGAAGGGGTACTGATCGTCGACAAGCCGAGCGGCATGTCTTCTTACGACGTGATCCGGGCGCTGAAGCCGCGGCTCGGCACCGGCAAGCTCGGCCACACCGGGACGCTGGATCCGATGGCGACCGGCGTGCTGGTTGTGTGTGCCGGCTGGGCGACGCGGCTCATCCCGTTCCTTTCCGAGGGGACCAAGGGGTACGCTGGCACGATTGGTCTGGGCGTGACGACGGACACCGATGACGCGGACGGCGCGGAGGTTCGCGCCGACGGTTTGGGTGACGTGGACGACGCGGCGATCGCGTCGGTTGCGCACCGATTCTGCGGCGAGCTCTCTCAGCTACCGCCGGCGTACTCGGCGGCCAAGGTGGACGGCGTGCGGGCGTACGCGGCTGCGCGCGAGGGAGCGCCGTTGGAGTTGGAGCCGCGCATCGTGCACGTGGAGCGCTTCGAACTGGGCCCGTTGGTCGGCGACACTGTCGCGTTTGAGGCGGTCGTTTCTGGCGGCACGTACATTCGGAGTTTGGCTCGGGATTTGGGGGCCGCGCTTGGCTGCGGCGGTCATCTCACGGAGCTTCGTCGAACGCAGAACAGCGGATTCACGCTTGAGGACGCCATCCGGTTGGACGATGTGGAGGGCCCGGAGGCGCTGCGGTCGCTCGACGCCGCGTTGTCGTTCCTTCCGAGCGTCACGTTGGGCGGTCCGGAGGTCGTGCGGATGGGCAACGGTCAGACGATTCCGGTGGAGAGCGCGCTGACGCCTGGCACGTTGGTGCGGGTCCGTTCAGAGGGGACGCCGGGCGCGCTGATCGCGATTGGGCGTATGGATTCGGGGTACGCGAGCGCGGTGGTTCGGCCTGTGCGCGTGCGGCCCACAGGGGCTTAATCGACAGAATCGTCCTGGCGGGGTCGCCGCAGTTGCCGCGCGGCGGGTGGTACGGTAAGAGGCCGCGTCCACTGAATCGGTGCCCGACGGCCACGCCACAAGGAGACGATGAATATTCACGAGTATCAGGCGAAACACCTCTTGAAGGGATACGGCATTGCCGTCCCTCGGGGCTTCGCAGCGTTTACAGTCGATGAGGCGGTTGAGGCCGCTGAGAAACTCGGCGGCAACCTCTGGGTCGTAAAGGCTCAGATCCACGCGGGCGGTCGCGGCAAGGGCGGCGGCGTCAAGCTGGCGCGCAGCATTGACGAGGTTCGTACGCTTGCCGACGAAATCTTGGGCATGCAGCTGATCACGCACCAGACGGGCCCCGAGGGTCAGTTGGTACGCCGCGTGTACATCGAGGAGGGTGCGGACATCGACCGCGAGCTCTACCTCGGTATCGTGCTGGATCGCGCTTCGTCGCGCCTCACGTTCATGGTGTCCACCGAGGGCGGCATGGACATCGAGGAAGTCGCGGAGAACTCGCCGGAGAAGATCGTAAAGGTGACGGTGTCGCCTTTGACGGGTCTCACGGGCTTCGAGGCACGCGAGCTCGCGTTCGCGCTCGGCCTGACCGGAAAGTCCGTTCGCGGCGCGGTGAAGTTCATGCAGGGCATGTACAAGATGTTCACGGAGCTGGATTGCAGCATCGTGGAGATCAACCCGTTGGTTCTGACCAAGAGCGGCGATGTTGTCGCGCTCGACGCGAAGATCAACTTCGACGGCAACGCGCTGTTCCGTCACAAGGATATTGAGGCGCTGCGCGACACCGACGAGGAAGACGCGTCGGAGATCGAGGCGTCGAAGTACGACCTCTCGTTCATCAAGCTCGACGGAACGGTCGGCTGTATGGTGAACGGCGCGGGTCTGGCGATGGCCACGATGGACATCATCAAGATGTACGGCGGCAACCCTGCGAACTTCCTTGACGTGGGTGGCGGTGCGACGGCCGAGAAGGTGTCCGCAGCGTTCCGCATCATCACGCAGGATCCGAACGTGGAGGCGATCTTCGTCAACATCTTCGGTGGCATCATGAAGTGTGACGTAATCGCGACGGGTGTCGTGACAGCGGCGCGCGAAGTGGGCCTTTCGGTGCCGCTGGTGGTCCGTCTCGAGGGCACAAACGTGGAGCTTGGCAAGAAGATTCTGGCGGACTCCGGTCTTCCGATCATCAGCGCCGACAGCATGGCGGACGGCGCTCAGAAGGCGCTCGCCGCGATCGCAGCCAACTAATTACGCACTCGAAACCGCAGAGAGTCCCCCATGGCGATTCTGATCGATAAAAACACCCGGGTTCTGTGCCAGGGCATCACCGGTACGACCGGCGCCTTCCACACCCGACAGGCCGTCGAATACGGCACCCAGATGGTCGCGGGCGTCACGCCGGGCAAGGGTGGCGAGATGTTCGACGGCAACATCCCGATCTTCAACACGGTCAAAGAGGCCGTCGCTGAGACGGGCGCAAACGCCTCCGTGATCTATGTTCCGCCGCCGTTCGCGGCCGACGCGATCATGGAAGCGGCCGCGGCCGGAATCGAGATCATCATCTGCATCACCGAGGGCATTCCGGTGCTCGATATGGTGCAGGTCCGAGAGTACCTGAAGGGTACGAACTCGCGGCTCGTCGGTCCCAACTGCCCGGGCGTGATTACGCCGGGTCAGTGCAAGATCGGCATCATGCCGGGTCACATTCACAAGGAAGGTCGCATCGGCGTCGTGAGCCGCTCCGGCACGCTCACGTACGAGGCCGTCGGCCAGCTCACGGCGCTCGGAATCGGGCAGTCGACGTGCGTCGGAATTGGTGGTGACCCGGTGAACGGCACCAATTTCATCGACGTGCTGAGCTTGTTCCAGGCGGATCCGGAGACCGACGCGGTCATCATGATCGGCGAGATCGGTGGCTCGGCGGAAGAAGAAGCCGCTGAGTGGATCAAAGAGAACTTCACGAAGCCGATCATCGGCTTCATCGCCGGAGCGACGGCGCCTCCCGGAAAGCGCATGGGTCACGCCGGCGCGATCATCTCGGGCGGCAAGGGCACGGCGGCGGACAAGTACACGGCGCTCGAAGCGGCCGGCGTTACGCTCTGTCCGAACCCGTCCGAGCTCGGAATCACACTCAAGAAGGCGGCCGGCCTGTAGCCGCCGCCAAGACTCAGAAGGAATATCATGGCAATCGAACGTACCCTGTCCATCATCAAGCCTGACGGCGTGAAGCGGAACCTGCTCGGCGAGATTCTTCGTCGTTTCGAGACCGCTGGCCTGACGGTGATCGGCACCAAGCTGGTCCACCTCTCGCAGATCGAGGCCGGTGGCTTCTACGCGGAGCACCGCGAGCGCCCGTTCTTCGGCGAGCTCACCGAGTTCATGACGAGCGGCCCGGTCCTCGTTTCCGTGCTCGAAGGCGAGAACGCCATCGCGAAGAACCGCGAGCTGATGGGCGCCACGAACCCGAAGGAAGCCGACAAGGGCACCATCCGCTCGGACTTCTCGGAGTCGATTGGCGAGAACACGGTGCACGGCTCCGACGCCCCCGCGTCGGCCGCTCGTGAGATCGCGTACTTCTTTGCCGCGACCGAGCTTCACTCCCGCTAGGGCGAAGTTCTTCGATGCTCGGCCGCTCGCGCGGCCGTTCGTCGTTTTTGGCGCTTGCGGAACGTCCGCACGATGCTAGGAGTGGGCCATGAGCCAGACCACCACAGATGACGAAGGCCGCGTGCTGCTGAAGTCGCTGACGTTCGATGCCCTTCAAGCGTGGGTGGCGTCGATTGGCGAGAAGTCGTTTCGCGCGAAGCAGCTTTGGCGTTGGATGTACCTTCGCAACGTGGGTAGCTTTGACGAGATGACGGACTTGAGCCGGTCGTTTCGGGAGCAACTCGCCGAGCGTGCGCGGCTGGATGTGCTGGAGAACACGGGCGTGTTCCAGGCGAGCGACGGCACGCGCAAGCTCACGTGGAAGACGCTCAGCGGCGGCACCATCGAGTCGGTGCTGATCCCGTCAGAGTCGCGCAACACGTTGTGTATCTCGAGCCAAGTCGGCTGCGCGATCAACTGCCAGTTCTGCCTGACCGCGAAGATGGGCCTGCGCGCTCACCTTTCCTCTGCCGAGGTGGTGGACCAGGTGGTGCAGACGCGGCGGATGTTCGAGGCGGAGCAGCACATCTCGAACGTCGTCTTCATGGGGATGGGTGAGCCGCTGCACAATCCTGACAACGTGATCCCAGCGACGAACATTCTGGTCGATGGCGATGGGCTGAACATGAGCCGTCGGAAGGTGACGGTGTCCACGTCGGGGTTGGTGCCAGCGATCGTTCAACTGGGTGAGGCGCAGTCCCGGGTCCGCTTGGCGGTGAGCCTGAACGCGACGACCGACGAGGTTCGCGACTGGATCATGCCCATCAACCGCAAGTATCCGCTCGACGTGTTGATGAAGACACTCCGAGCATTCCCGCTGGGTAAGAACGAGCGCATCACGTTCGAATACGTGATGCTCGCCGGCGTGAACGATTCAATCGAAGACGCGAAACGGATTCCGAAGCTGACAAACGGAATTCCCTGCAAGGTGAACCTGATCCCGTTCAACCCCCACCCAGAGACGGAGTTTGAGTCTTCGTCACCGGAAGTGGTGAACCAGTTTCAGGAGATCCTGCTTTCTAAGAACGTGCACACTACCGTCCGCGAGACGCGCGGCGACGATCGGATGGCCGCGTGCGGCCAGCTGGGCAAGCCCGGGCCGAAGTCGCCCAAACGCATGGCACCTCCGGAGCGATTCCGGGAGGCCGTCGGGGAATCCCCGCAGTAGTGGTGCGCACACGGGCGGAATCTACGACGCAGCCGAACGGGCTGCCGCGATAGACCGCCCGACGATGGAGCCGAAGGACAGCGATGATCGGGTACGACTATACATTCGCCTGTGCGGACGCGGTGCAGGGTGGCGGGCTCACGGAAGATGCGCTCGCAGCGTTGCGTACGCGTGCTGTCGAGGCCGTCGCGGTGCTGCAGGAGCTTTCGGACGCCGGCGAGAGCTTCCTCTCAGCGCCGGATGCGGACCTGATCCCCGTTCAGGCGATGGCGAACGTGTTGCGCGAGCGCAACGAGAACGGTCTCGTGGTGGGCATCGGCGGCTCGTCGCTGGGCGCGAAGTGTGTCCACGACGCGTTGGTGCGGGAGCTCTCGGGCGCCTGGCGCGACGGCTCGGCCCGCGACGGCGTAGACCTGTTCTTCGCGGACAACGTGGACCCGATGGAAGTGTCCGATCTGCTGGCGTGCTTGCCGCTGGACGACACGTTGTTTTGCGTTGTGACCAAGAGCGGTTGCACCATCGAGAGCATGAGTACGTTCCTGCGTTTTCGCGCGGAGCTGCTTGAGCAGGCCGATGGGGTGTACCAAGAGCAGGTGGTAGCGATCACGGACCCGGAGCTTGGAGACCTGCGCGCGCTGGTCGTCGCCGAGGGGCTGCAGAGCTTGGCGATTCCTCCGGGTGTGGGCGGTCGGTTCTCGGTGTTTACCCCCGCGGGAACCTTCCCGCTGGCGCTCGCTGGCGTGGACGTTGAGGCGTTCCTGCGCGGGGCGGCGACGGCCCGAGACGCGGCGCTGCGCACGAACATTGAGGACAACCCCGCGGCGTGTTTTGCGATGGTGCAGTGTGGTCTGTACGAAGCCGGCGTGCACGACGTGGTGATGATGCCGTACGCGTCGTCGCTGAGCGCTGTTTCGCAGTGGTTCGTGCAGCTTTGGGCGGAGAGCCTGGGCAAGGGGACTCCTGCCGGTCCTGTTGGCCCGACGCCCATTCCGGCCGTGGGAGCGACGGACCAGCACTCGCAGTTGCAGCTGTTCATGGAAGGCCCGGCGACCAAGAACGTGGTGTTCGTTGAGCTGGAGACCGACGCTGTGGACGTCGCGGTGCCGCCGGCGCCGGAGTCGTGCGCGTCGCTCGCGCACCTGGGCGGTAAGACGCTGCACCAGATTCGCGCGGCTGAGTTGGCAGGTGTGCGCGGCGCGTTGGCGTCCGTCGGGCGTCCCACGTCGACGTTCACGCTGCCGAAGGTCGACGCCGAAGTGCTCGGCGAGCTGCTGATGACCCTGGCGTGCGCGACCGCGTTGTCGGGAACGTTGCTCGGTGTGAACCCGTTCGACCAACCGGGCGTGGAACACGCCAAGCGCATCGCGCACGGATTGCTGGGGCGGGAAGGCGAAGCGACGGCACCGGCGTCGGTACCGCGGCGTCGCGCAGCCAACGTTTAGTCAGCGAGTCGAGTCGTTGCGCTGACTCGGGAACTGCGCCCGCTGGGTGTGCGTGATGGTGCGCTGAGCGGGCGGAGCTACGTTCCGCCTTGAGCCCTGCGCGCGGGTGAAGGCTACTCCGGCATCCGGTGGTACTTGATCAGGTTCGCGGGGACGCCGGTACCTGCCGGAACGCCCATGACGATGACCACGTGCTCCCCGGGCTTCGCGAGGCCGGCAGCGCGGAGCTCTTCTTCGACGAGCGCGATCAGCCCGTCGGTGTCCGAGCGCAGCGCGATGAGCAGCGGCGTGATTCCACGGTGCAGCGCGAGCCGCTGGTAGGCGGACCACAGCGGGGTGAACGCGACGACCGCTTGGCGCGGGCGGAACGCTTTGATCATACGCGAGGTGCGGCCGGTCATCGTGAAGCAAGCGATGACGTCGACGTCGAGCGCGGAGGCCGCGGCGGTGACGGCGCGGGCGATGGTCTCGTACTCCGAACGGACGATGCTCTGGGGCGGGCGCCGCGCGGCGAAGAACGGGCTGCGCTCCGCTTCATCGATGATGCGGGCCATCATGCGCACGGACTCCACGGGATAGTCGCCGACGGCGGTCTCGCCGCTGAGCATGACCGCGTCGGTGCCGTCGTAGATCGCGTTGGCGACGTCGGACGCCTCTGCGCGGGTGGGGCGCGGGTGGATCTGCATGGAATCGAGCATCTGGGTCGCCGTGATGGAGACCTTGCCCATGTCGTTGGCGAGCGCGAGCAGCTCCTTTTGGATCATGGGCACCTGCTCGGGCGGCATCTCGACGCCGAGGTCACCACGCGCGACCATGATGCCGTCGGCGGCCGCCATGATCTCGCGCATGCTACGGACGGCCTGTGGCTTCTCGATCTTCGCGATGACCGCAGGGGCGTCGGGAGAGTCGGGGAGATAGGCGCGGAGCTGGTGGATATCGAGGCTGCTTCGGACGAACGACAGCGCGACGTATTCGACGCCGAGTTCGATGCCGAACGCGAGATCTTCGCGGTCCTTCTCGGTCATCGAGGGGACGGTGATCCGGGTGTTCGGCAGGTTGACGCCTTTGCGCTCCTTGAGCGTGCCGCCGACGAGCACTTCGGTGTCGACCCATCCGTCGCCGAGCTCGCGAACGACGAGCTTGAGCAGACCGTCGTCGAGGAGAATCTCCTCGCCCGGTTTGGCGTCGAGGTGCAGCGTGTCGTAGCTGATCGAGGCCTGGCGCTCGTCGCCGAGCACCTCTGTTCCAGAGACCAACCGGAACCGCTCGCCGACCTTGAGTTCGGCGGATCCGTTCTCGAACTTTTGGACCCGAATCTTGGGGCCTTGCAGGTCGAGCAGGATGGCGACCGGACGGCCGCATCGTTTGGATTCGGCTCGGATGATGTCGTACACCTTGCGGTGATCCTCGTGACTTCCATGGCTGAAGTTGAGGCGGGCGACGTTCATTCCGGCGGCGACTAGTTCTCGGATGCGCTCTTCCGAGCTGCTGGCTGGTCCGATGGTGGCGACGATCTTTGCGCGTTGCATGGGGCTCCTTCGTGCGGTTGCGCGCAGGGTACGCCTGCGAGCATCGCGCGTCGAGTGCTACTCGATGTCCCTGTTCCGAACGTCATTCGGCGAACCGGCTTCGCGCTATCGGGCGAAGTAGCAGGCCGACTGCGAGCCACGGCCGAATCGGGCGAGCGGCGGGGTGCTCGCGATCAAGAGGGGCTGCGTCTCCAGTCGGGGGCAGCTGGTCGCGTCGGGGTTGGCCATGCAGATGAAGCCGGGGCCGTCCGGGTCGTCGAGGCACGCGGCGTTCGACGGGCATTCGGCGTCATCACCGCACGCCATGGTGCAGTACGAGACGTCGACACCCGAGACGTCCGCCGTTCGACACGTGCCGCCGACGCAGTCGGAGTCGCCGGTGCAGGCAGCGCCGATGCGCGGCAGGGGCGTCCAGCAGGTGAGGTTCCAGGTGACGGGCTCCGTAGGACCGGCGCGTCCCGGGAGTTCGGTGCAGACGAAGCCGGCGCGGTCGCCACACGAGATGCCCACGCGGGTGCAGTCCTCTTTGCTGACGCAGTAGGCGCCGCCGTCGAAGCTGCCTGAGATTCCGAAGTCTACGCAGGCTTCGTTGCGGGTATCGCATTGGTTCTCTGCGCAACCGCTTGTGGTGCAGTATCCGTCGGCGAGGCCGGTGTTGCTGGCGCAGGCGGGCGCGCCGGCGATCGAGGTGCCGTGCTCGTCGCCGCACAGGCAGGTGTGCCCGTTGCAGCCGGCGTCGGCGTCGATGTTGGTTTCGCAGGTTTCGGCGGTCACCGCGCCCGGGCTGCCGCAGCTGCCGTCGAAGCAGCGTCGGCCAGCGGCGCAGTCGGCGACGGAGTCTACGGTGCCGTCGACGCCGCAAATCTGCACGGTGTTGAAGTCGAGGCAGGTGCGCTCGCGGGGCTCACACGCGTTGAGTACGGGGCACTCGTCGCCTTCGCACGGACGGCAGTCCGCGCCGTCCTCCAGCGTGTCGTCGCAGACCTCGGAAACGTCGCAGACTTCGATACGAAGTTCGCTGCCGCACCGGCTGCAGAAGCCCACCGCGTCGTTCTCACCGTCGGAGGTGCAGTACGAGGAAGACGGCTCGCATTCGCCGACCAGCACGTCGCACACGAAGCCGGTGTCACGCACTTCCTCGGTGGCGTCGAGCGCGTCCTCTTCGACCACGTCCTCGGTGACCTCTTCGGTCGCATCGACGGCGTCCTCCGTGTCGGCGTCGACTTCGGGATCGTTGTCCACGTCTTCAGCGGTGTCGACGGCGACGTCCTCAGAGACGTCGGACGAGGTATCCCGCGAGGTGTCCTCCTCGGTGCCGGTGTCGTCGTTCGAGTCCGCAGCCGCGGCGCAGGCGGTCGCAAAGGAGAGCAGCAACAGGAGACAAAGCTGAGTACGCATTCAATCGGGGGGCTATGGTAGCGGCAATCTCTATACGGGTTGCCGTTCGCAGACAACGCCTCAGCGACCCGCGAGCCATGCGATCGCCGGAGCCGCGGACGTGCGAATGCCGAGGAACGCGAATCCTTCGCTCGCGAAGATCAGCTTGCCGCCGCTGGCGAACAGCGCAACGCGTCCCAGCGTCACGCCGGCTGTTGCGGTGCCGCCGAGCCGGCCGCTCTGCACCGGGGCGTCGTCGCGGCCGGTGTCGGTGGCGTATGCCAGCTCGGTCATCAGTTGCACGCGGCCCCAGACGAAGCGCCAATCGGTGTAGACGGAAGTGCCGTTTCCGCCCGCGTCGTCGGAGCTCCGCAGGGGCAGCGCGCCGAACCGTGCGGTGCGGCCGTGGGAGTCCGCGTGCGACGCGCGCAGCGCGAGGGTTGAGTCGCCGACGTTCACGGACACGCCGGCGTGTAGCCGGGTGAGCGCGTCGCCGCGGAGGTCGCCGTCCAGCTGCAGGAACGCGGCGCCTGATGGCGAAGTGGCTTGGATGTCGAGCCGATGGGCGAGCGGTGCGTCTTCGGCCTGTTCCACGGTGTAGTTCGCGCGCCATAACACGGGGCCGAACACTTGCAGTGACGCGCGGCCGGCGATCGCGGGTCCAAAGTCAGCGGCGTTAAAGAAGCGTGACACCAGCGCGTGGTCTCGCGCTTCGAAGCCGGTCGCCCAGCTGCCGTCCGCCGCTACCTGCAGGCGTGCGCGGCGGGAACGCAGGAGCTGTACCTCCGGCGTGAGTCCGACGGTCGCGCCGACGTAATCCCCAGCGATCGCGTCGCTGGTGGTTGTGCCATGGCGCGCTGCGCCGACGCCGCGGACGTCGAGCCGTGGTGTGACGGAGAGCGCGCGCCAGTGCGCCTGCGCGGACCACTCCATGCGCGCGCCGAGGGCTGTGAGTAGCGCGTCGTGGTCGGTGGCGACGGTGCTCGCGGCGTCGGCGCGGGCGCTTACGCGTCCTGCGGACTGGTTCACGCTGACGTCGACATCGACGCCGTCGAGGGTCTCTGCGCCGCGCTCTCTGCGGTAGAGCAGGGCACCTGACACTTGGTCGGTGGCCAAGCTGAAGCCGGCGGTCGCGAACTCGTCGCGGTCGCCCGTCCGGGTGTTAGAGCCGACCCACGGCGCGCGGCTGGCGTTGAGCGCGTTCGCGCCCGTGGTGGGCGTCCCGCGAGGCGCGAACGCGATGTCTCCATCCGTGACCCAAGCGAGCGCGTGGCTCAGTCGGACGCGGTCGTGGGCGATAAGCAACGCCTGCGGCGTGCCGTCGAGGCTGGCGACATCGAGACGTACGCGACTGCGGTCTCGGTCGCGGAGGTCGAGTGTGGCGCTGGCGCCCCATAGCCCCGCGTGGGCCTGCATGCCGACGGCGCGTTGCGGGGTCATGGGTACCAAGCCGGCCACGCCAATATCGGGGCCGGCGTGTGCTCGATAGCCTAGCGCGGCCGCTGCGACGCCGGCTTGAGGCGGCGGTGTTCGTCCGTGAACCTGGCTCGCGTTCACGCCATCGACGGCGTTCTGGTCTGCGTCACGCACGCCGCTGAACACGCAGGTGCCGGCACAGTCGATGCGCACGGTTTCGGCGGTGTAGAGGTGCTGGTCGACGACCCAAATGACGTCGACGGCGGTCCACCCATCCGCGTCTGCGGTGATGCTGTCGAACGCGATCGCGACGCCATCGCATTCGTGAGGCGCAGCGGTCGGGTCGCGCGTGTCGGGGCAGGTCTGAGCCTGCGCGGAGACGCTCGCTACGGTACACGCAAGCCAGGCGCAGAGGAGCGCCCGCCGCATGCTACTCGGCGAAGTCGACGTAGAGGTAGTCGCCAGCACCTTCGACCGTGAACGTAGCGGCGTGGGCCAGCTGAATGACGACCTCGGTGACACCATCGCCGCGGCGGAACGCTTCGATCTCGCTGACAGCGCGGTCGAAGTAGCGGGCGTCGATTCGGCGCCGGAAGTTGGACAGCTCGATACGGGTGTCGCGCAGGCGGATGGTCAGGCTCAGACCGTCGGGGCCTTCGCTGACTTGGTATTGTGCAGGGCGACCGGTTTGCAGGAACACGCGGGTGACGCCATCGAGCGGCTGGAAGCCGATCCAGGACAGCGTGTTCGCTACGCCGGACTGACCGTGCTGTTGCGTGCGCGAGATGTGGGGCAGCGAGTCGCGGTCGCCCGGGATCACGCCGCGGTAGACATCAGCGCCGTCGATCCAGCCAGTGGCGGCAGGCTGTCGCCCGACCTCGAGGCCGGTGACGTTATTGTTGACCATCCCGGAGTGCGCTTCTTCACCGGCGCCGACGCCGAGCGCGTTCTGCACTTCGGGCGGGAGCGCGTTCACGTCGCCGACGACACGCATGGTGGGCTGCGACGGCTGCTGCGTGACCTGGAGGACGCGCTGCGAATCGCGAACGTTCACGCTGGTCGGCACTTCGATGCCTTGGGCCGGCGCACCGTAACCCACACCGGGCGGGTAGTCGGACGGTTCCTGCGCCTGGACACTCGGGGCGGCCATGAGAAGGCCCAGTGCGACGAGAGGCGTGGTGAATCGGTTCAGCATGATGCGCTCGGGAGTATCGGTGAATCGCTCAAGCCTACCATACGTCTGTGCTCTATGTTCAGGCAAGTTCGTCTGCGCGCAGCGGCGTTTGTCGCCATCCGTACCTATGGCGTGCAGCGATGTGCCCGCTCGGCGCGCGTTGCGCGGAAACTGGCTCGCTGCTAGCACCGCCGCATCTAGATCCTACTCCAACCGTGAGACATCCCGTGGCCAAACCCACCCGAACCTTCGCCGCCGTCGCATTCGGCGCCATGACTACGCTCAGCCCGCTCGCCAACGCCGAGCCGCCGGAGGAGCTGGTCACCGAACTCTCCCCGTTGCTGGAAACCGGCCTCGCGAGCACCGATGTGGCCGTGCAGGCCTGGGCCGTGCGCTCGGCGGCGCTGAGCGGTCTCGACTCGCTTGAGGAGACCGTCGTCGCGGGGCTTGAGAACGTGAACCCGCCGGTCCGTGTCGCCGCCGCTCAGGCGCTGATCCGGATGGGCGAGCACGAGGACGAAGCCGAAGCCGTGTTGGTCACCGAGATGCTCGAGGGCGGCGCGGCGATGCGCGGCATTCTACTCAACGACACGTTGATCTCTATCGGCGGTGACGTCCGCGAAGACGTGATCGACGAGGTCCTGGAGCGGAGCACCGAGGCCGACGTGACGCAGCAGGTGGTGTTGCACCTGGCGCGCCGCGCGGACGGCGATCTGTACGACCTTTTGGACGAGGCCGCGGACATCGCGGATGCGGACGCCCGCGCGGTGTACGTGAACGCGGTGCGCACTTCCGGCCGTCCGATCGGGGTCACGTTCGCGGAGGAGCTGCTCGAAAGCAGCGACCCGGTTCGTCGACTGGAGGGCGCTGAGATCGCGTTCGCAATCAACAACTTGGATGCGCGCGCGCTGCTGGAGCCGCTGCTCGACTCCGATGACTCGGCGCTGGCGCAACGGGTCGGCGCGCACTTGGCGCAATATGGAAACGCCGCCGCGCTCGGACGCACCGCCGAGCTGGCGATGAACCCCGAGATGGACGAGGCCCTGCGCATGGACGCCATGGCGTTGCTTCGCGACAGCGGTCCGCAGCTCGTTTCTTGGGAGTCGCTGCAGCCGTTGCTCCAAGAGGACGGACGCTCGGCGGCGTTCAAGACCCGCGTGTACGAGCTCGCTGCAGCGACGCAGGATCCCACGGCGCTCGACGAGGTTCGCGGCCTCCTCGACGGCCTGTTCGCCGACGAGCGCTTGGTGGGCATCTCGGCTTACGGCTACTCCGGGCAGCTGGACGCCATCGACACGCTGGGCGAGATTCTGGGCGGCACCGGCGACCTTTCCCTGCGGCTCGCTGCTGCGGCGGCGCTGGGGCACCTGGGTGGTGACACTGCCGCGGACGTGCTCGTGAACGCGCTCCGCGCTGAGCGGGTGGACACGGTCAAGGTCGCGATTGTGACGGCGCTCGGTCAGACCGGCTCAGCCGTCGCTTCGCAGGCCGTCGCGAACACGTTCGCGCTGCGCAACGCCGAGATCGCGCTGGCCGCGATCGAAGCGCTGCAGCGGCTCGGAGACGCCTCTATCGCTCCACAGATCGAGAGCGCGTCGGTGTCGTTCCGCGAGCGAGAAGTACGTTGGGCGGCGACGGTGGCGCTCACGCACTTGGACCCCGAACTGGGGCGGATTCGTTTGCTGCAGGCCCTTGAGCGCCCGCCGGAGGGCTTCCGCGAGGACATCGCCGGCCTCCCTGAGTCGGTGTTGCAAGAGGTGGACGAGCAGCTGCTCATGAACGCCGACTCCACCGTGCGCGAGCCCGCGCTGTTCCGCGTGATGGCGCAGCCCGATGGCGGTTACGCGGTGCTGCGTCCGTTGGTCTCGACGAGCGTGTCGCCGGACGTGCGTCGTCAGGCGATCGCGGTCATCACCGCGGCGGGCAATCCGGACGATGCGGACCTGTTCCGCGCGTTGGCGGAAGAAGGCGACCGCAGCATTCGCCTCCAGGGCTTCGCCGCGCTCGCCGAGCTGGGCGATGTGGCGAACGAGGAGCTGTTCCGCGGCTACCTGAACCACGCCGACGTCGCTCTCCGCCTGATCGCGACGTACGCGCTGCTGCGCATGCATAGCTAGACCGCTGCGGCGGGCGCTGTAGCCCTGAACGACGAAAGCCCTGGTCGGTGCTCATGGAGCGCCTGCCAGGGCTTTTTACGTAGGTGCCAGCTCGGTAGGCCACGGCGGCCCGGCCAGAACTGGCTGCCGGCTACATGTCGTCGCTGCCGAACCGGGAGCCCACGACGGTGAGCGCGATCACGAGAACGGCGCCGAGCACAAACGCGCCGACCGCGCCGGTCAGCGTCGCGTCGAGGGCGGGCAGTACGTTCTGGACACCGGTGTGGGGCTCGCCGATCTTCCAAGGCCAGAGCGCGCGCAGCGACCCGAACATGGTGCCGATCAGGGCGGCGAGCGTGACCGAGCGATGGTGCTCGAACAGGTAACTCATGATGCGCGCGAACGTGAGCAGCCCGAGCAGGCAACCGGCGCAGAACACGATCACGTACGTGCCCTGGGTGACGGGCACTTCCAGGTGGATCACGTCGTAGATGAAGCCCTTGAGGGCCGAGCTCAACATGAAGTGGTACACGCCGAGCACGAGCAGGAAGAACGAGCCGGAGATGCCGGGCAGCACCATCGCGCAGATGCCGATGACGCCGGACAGGAAGATGTACCAGAGCGCCGGCTGCGGCGTGTTCACGACCGTCCCCGCGGGCACCATGACGGTGGTCAGGTGCAACCAGCGCGGAGGACCCGCTCGCGCGCTCGAAGGAGGAATCGCCGCTGCCCCATCCGAGTCGCCGCGACGAGCGGCGGACGGGCACCAGCGGCGATCACGACCGTCCCTGCGGGCCCCATGACGGTGTTGAACGGGTTCAGGTCGTCCTTGCGACCGAGGTGTTCGGCGTCGCGCAGGGCGACCATGGCGGGCAGGTCGTCAGCGAGCTCGGCGAGCTGCGTGCACAGCGTGTCGAGCTTGGCGCCGGCGCCCGGTTGCGTGGGGTCGGCGGCGATCGCGGCTCGGAGCGCCGCGTTGTCGTTTTCCGCGGTGGGGCAGTAGAGCTGCTCCGCGGTGCGCATCGACGGGTGCTTGCGCATGAAATCCTCGAACGACAGGGCTTCTTCGTGGACCTGGTCCGTCCAGGTCATCGCGGGCTCCGTGTGGGCGCCGACCGCGAAGTAGGTGAGGATCGCGGCGGCGACGCCGATGCCGAACTGGGCGAACGAACGCTTGGTCATCTGTCGGAACGGGACCACCGTGCTCGCGATGATCAGCCCGATGAAGAACGCCGCGGTCTCGGACGGAAAGCGGTCCATCAGGTGCGGGACGATGACGGAGCCCACCGCGAACGCGAGCACGATGCCGGCGCCGAGCGGGACGAGGAAGCCCCAGTGGATGTCGAGCAGTGGCGCCATGAGGGCGTCGCGCTTCTCGCGTTTGAACCCGGAGAAGATCCACGCGAAGAGCGGTGCGATCCACCGGAAGTTCACCGATTTGATGGCGTCGATGAACTGCATGTAGATGCCGGCCACGAGCGCGATCGTGCCTCCGCTAACGCCAGGGATGACGTCGGCGAAGCCCATGGCCATGCCTTTGAGAACGATGATGAGCTTGTTCACGTTACCTCAGCGGTTCGCGTCGATTTCGGCGCGGATGGATGTTTCGATGGATTCGATTTTCTCGGACAGCTCCGCCCAGCGTTCCATCGCGGGCTCGAGCCGCTTGGAGAGTCGTTGAAACTCTCGCGTGAGCTCCGCGACTTCGTCGTTGGGAGCGGATGCGAAGAACTCGGGGTCGGCGAGCTTGTTCGAGATTTCGGCATTTCTGCGCTCGATCTCGGCGATCTCCTTCTCGAGTTTGTTGAGTTCTTTCTTGGGTTTATCGGTCTTTGATTGGAGCTTCTTCCGGAGCTCGGCTTCCCGCCGTCGGCGCTCCTTCTTCGCGTTGGGATCTTCGGCGGCTGCGCTGGAGGTCGGCTTCGGCTCCGGCGCCTGCTGCTTCAACTCTTCCGCTCGCTTACGGCGGTAGAAGTCGTAGTTGCCGCCGTAGTTTCGCGCCTCACCGTCCTGCACGTGGACCACGCGGTCGGCGAGGGCGTTGATGAAGTATCGGTCGTGAGAGACGAACACGATGGTGCCGCTGAACTCGTCGAGTGCGTCCACGAGCGTCTCGCGGCTCTCCATGTCGAGGTGGTTGGTGGGCTCGTCGAGCACCAGGAAGTTCGTGGGCCGCAGCAGAAGCTTGGCCAGCGCGAGGCGGTTCTTTTCACCACCGCTCAGCACCGAGATCTTCTTGTCGACGTCTGAGCCGGAGAACAGGAACGCGCCGAGGATGCCGCGACAGCGCGGGACCTCATCGACGGGCGCGTAGCCCTCCATCTCTTGCAGCAGCGTGTTCGAGAGGTTGAGTTCCTCGATCTGGTGCTGGCCGAAGTACGCCGGCATCAGGTTGTGGCCGGGCTCGATCGTGCCCGCGTCGGGCTCGGTTTCGCCCACGATGAGCTTGAGCAGCGTGGATTTACCCTGGCCGTTTGGGCCGACCAGCGCGACGCGCTCGCCTCGGAACATGGTGAAGTCGAGCTCGTCGTAGACCACGTTGTCGCCGTACGCTTTACGCGCCTTCTTGATCGTGATCACCTCTTTGCCCTCACGCGGGGCCTCGGCGAAGGCGAAGCGGCGGACCTTGCGGCGGGTCTCCATGGTCTCGATGCGCTCGATCTTGTCGAGGCGCTTCGCCCGGCTCTGCGCCTGCTTGGCCTTGCTCGCCTTGGCTTTGAATCGCTCTACGAAGCGCTCCAACTGAGCGATCTCACGGTCCTGCTTGGCTTTGGCCTTCTGCAGCGACTCGGCGCGCTCGGCGAGGCCGGATTCGTAGTCGTCGTAGCTGCCGGGCTGCATGTGGAAACCGCCGACCTCGATGGCCGCGATCGACGTGCACAGGCGGTTGAGGAAGTAGCGATCGTGAGAGATCACGATGACGGTTCCGGCGTAGCCCGTGAGGAAGCCTTCGAGCCACTCGACGCTGGGCACGTCGAGGTGGTTGGTCGGTTCGTCGAGCAGGAGCAGGTCGGGGCGCTGCAGCAGGAGGCGGCAGAGGACCAAACGCACGCGCCAGCCGCCGGACAGCGTGGACGCGGGGTCGCGCAGCTGGTCGATGCGGAACCCCATGCCCGCGAGGATCGACTCGGCGCGGCTTTCCAGGTCGTAGCCGCCGAGCGTCTCGAGTTGGTGGGAGATCTCGCCCATCTCCTCAGCGGCGGTCATGGTCTCGTCGTCGGTCAGCGTGCCACTGCCGAGCTCTTCAGTGAGCTCGACCATGCGCCGGCGGAACGCCATGAGGTCGCCGCGGCCTTCGAGCACGAAGTCGACCAGCGGGAGCTCACCGATATCGCCGACGTCCTGTGGCAAGTGGCCGAGTGTGGTACCCTTGGGGCGAATGATGCGGCCTTCGTCGGGTTCCAAATCCCCGGCGAGCATGCGAAAGAGGGTCGTCTTGCCGGAGCCGTTGGCACCGACGAGGCCGATGCGGGCCCCGGGCTCCATGGGCACGCTCACGTTCTCGAAGAGCACGCGGCCACCGAAGTACTTTGCGACTTTGTCGACTCTGACCATAAATAACGAACGACCGGTTCTTCCGCTGCGCGCGGAAAGGGCAGAAATGGTTGGGCTACTTAACCGAAGCGGCACGAAATGAAAGCGATCCGAACCGTCCTAACGGCCTTAGTCCTCATTGGCGCCTTTGCGTCGTCCGCGTGGGCGCAGTCTCCGCTGACGCCTGTGACCGTGCTCGCGTTCGATGCGACGGGCGATCTGGACGAGGCCGCGATGGAGTTCTTCAACGGGCTCCGGACCCAGATCGAGTTCCACCGCGACTTTCGGTTGAACGACGTTCCGCCGCAATCCTTGGACGAGCTGCTGCTGGCGGTGGGGTGCACGGATTTGGACGTTTCGTGCTCGCAGATGGTCGGTGACATCGTAGGAACGCAGGTGTTGGCGTGGGGCGAGTACACCGTCGACGAGTCCACGGCGACGCTGTCGATGACGCTGTTCGACTTGGAGCTGGCGACGGAGATTCGAACGCGGACGCACGTGGTGCCCGCCGAGTCGCGTGGCATGCTGCTGCAGAACCACCAGGTGATCGGTCGCTCGCTGCTGTACGGCTCCGAGGGCTCGCTCAATATCGTCGCATCCGAGGACGGCGCGCAGGTCTTCGTGAACGGTGAAGACATGGGCGCTGCGCCGCTGCACATGGCGGACATCCCGTTCGGCTTGTACGCCGTGCGTGTCGAGGCGGATGGCTTTGCACCGTACGATGAGATCGTTGTGGTCGATATCGGCGGTGCGACGGAGTCGGTGGTGCTGGTGGCGGGCGCGGTGGCCTCGCGTGGTCGTGAACCGCGTGCGCCGCGCGCTCCGCGAGACAACGCAGGCGGAAGCAACGTGGGGCCGTGGGTCGTCATGGGTAGCGGCGTGGCGCTCGTGGCCGCTGGAGTGGTGTTCGGTGCGCAGAAGAACGCCACGCAGGATGAGTTTGACGCGCTGGTCGCCCAGCCCGTGATGGACCGCGACGAGGCTGAGTCGCTGGAGTCGCGGGGCCAGACGCAGGCGCTGCTGAGCAACGTGGGCATCTCGGTGGGCGCAGCGGCGCTGGTCGGCGGTCTCGTTTGGCGCCTCGCCCGTGGAGGGCAGGACGCGGACACCGGGCAGACGTCGCGTCCGCAGGTGAACGGGTACGCCGCTGGAGACGGCGGTGGCTTGAGCGTTTCGTTCGGCTGGTAGCTCCTTCTGGCGGCGCGAGCATCGGGAATCCGCTCGGCGTGCGTTGACCCGGGGGCGCGCGCGGTGCTACGTGGGCGCGGTTTGACTTCTCTTTCCGCTGCGTGCGTATGAATCTTGTAGTTGTTGGTTCGGTCGGTCTCGATGACGTTGAGACCCCGTCGGGTAAGGTTGAGGGCGCCCTCGGTGGGTCTGCGATCTACTTCTCTCTGGCGGCGAGCCTGCTCGCGAAGGTCGGCTTCGTTGGTGTCGTCGGCGCGGACTTCCCGGACGAGGGGCTGTCGCTCCTTCGCGAGAAGGGCGTGGACCTGCGTGGTCTGGAGCAGGTCGACGGAAAGACCTTCCGTTGGTCTGGTCGCTACCACGAGGACCTGAACCAGCGTGACACGCTGCTCACCGAGCTGAACTGCTTCGAGGCGTTCAGCCCGAACCTGCCGGACGACTACCGTGCGGCGGAGTTCCTGTTCTTGGGCAATATCCACCCGTCGCTCCAGATCGAGGTGTTGAACCAGGCCAAGGGCGCGAAGTTCGTGGCGATGGACACGATGAACTTCTGGATCAACGGCGCGATGGATGACCTCAAGAAGGTCCTCGCGCGCGTGGACGCGGTGACCATCAACGACGACGAGGCGCGGGACCTGTCCGGCGAGAGCAACATCGTCAAGGCGGCGCAGTCGATCCGCGCGATGGGACCGAAGCTGGTCGTCATCAAGCGTGGCGAGTTCGGCGCGCTCATCGTTCGAGACGATGAGTACTTCTTCGCGCCGGCATACCCGGTCGAGCACGTGGTCGACCCGACGGGCGCCGGTGACTCGTTCGCGGGCGGCTTCATGGGCTACCTGGCGAACGCCGGAAAGACCGACTGGAAGACGCTCTGCCAAGCGACCGTCGCGGGCTCGACGCTTGCCAGCTACTGCGTGGAGGCGTTCAGCGTGGATGCGTTGCGCAACCTGTCGCAAGAGCAGGTGGCCGCGCGTGCTGCGATGTTCCTGAAGATCACTTCGTTCGACGCCCTCAACGTCTAACGTTCGCACATTGCTTGCTTGAGACTCCGAGCCCTGTAAGTTCGGTGACCACCTTTAACGTTGGAGACCCTAATGCGTCTTAGAATCCGCGTCCTTACGATCCTTGCCTCGCTCGCGCTCGCCGCAGCTGGGTGTTCCGATGACCCCGAGACCGTAACCGACACCGGTACGGACACGACCGCAGATGTCGGAACGGACACCGAAGGCGAGGACACTTCGACGGATGCTGAAGAAGCGGTCTTCGAGGATTCGACCTTCCGTCTCACCAACGTGAGCATCATCACGCCGGCTGGCGTGGGCCCGATCCTTGAGGGACTCATCAACCAGGACATCGAAGCCGACAAGCTTCACGTCCTCGTTCAGATGACGGACTTCGCTGGCCCGTGGCCGACCACGTTCACCCTCACGGGTAACGCTGGCCAGATCGCCGACGGTGGGTTCACCTGGTACGAAGGCGTCGCCATCGACCGCGCCCAAGCCGAGATTGACGCGGAGGGCTTCTTCGAGGGCATCGAGACGCTCTCGATCATCTTCCCCGCGCTCGAGCCGAACGCGACCGAGCCGATTCAGATTCCCGTGTCGAGCCTCGACCTGAGCGGCGAGCTGTTCGAGTTTGAGGGCATGTGGGTCATCGAGGGTCGTCTCTCCGGCGCCATCCTCGCCTCCGACATTGAGGGCATCACGGTCAACCTCGGCCAGGAGCGCGCGCTCGCGGACCTGCTTGGTGGAGAGGACAAGATGGACTTCCCCGAAGGCGCCGCCGAGGGCGAGTTCACCGGCTGGCGTCTGGAAGCAGACATCTCCGGCGACGCGGTCACGTTCATCGCGCCGTAGTCTGAGCGCGGGGCTAGCTCCGCGCGAATGTAAGAGAGCCCGACCGCTTGCCGGCCGGGCTTTCTTCGTTCGTGGCGCGTCTATCCGGGGGCTGAACGTCCTACGTTGCGCGGTGGCTCCGGACGCTGGCGTGGCCGTTGGGCCGACGACCGGGGGCGGGTCCGCCTAGGACCGGAGGGCGGGTCGACCGCCGACCGGAGGGCTGAGCGAGCCGCTATCGACAGGTGCGCTCGCCTTCGAACACGCGCTGGGTGGGGTTCCACCGCCCGGGGCAGTTGTCGATCGCGTCGTCGACGCCGTCCTGATCTCGGTCCTGGGCACAGTCGTCTCCCACACCGTCCAGGTCGCGGTCTCGTTGGGATGCGTTGGGCACCGACGGGCAGTTGTCGAACTCGTCCGGTGTGCCGTCTGCATCGGCGTCGCCGGGCTCGCAGAGGTCGTGGCGGGAGGCGGGGCACACGTCGAGGACATCGGCCGTGCCGTCGCCATCCCAGTCCGCGGTACACGCGGCCTCACGACCGCCGATGGCGTCCGGGACTCCGGGGGGCTCGTTCGGGGTCAGCGGGCACAGGTCGCACACGTTGCTCCGTCCATCGCCATCGGAGTCGACCGCGAGGGCGTCTGGGACGCGCGGGCAGGCATCGACGGCGTCGCGAATTCCGTCGCCGTCTTCGTCGTCCGCGCATGTCATCGTCGTGAAGCGCGACGCGTAGGGGCAAGGGTCGCAGGCGTTGGCGAGCAAGTCGCCGTCCGGATCGGCGCCCGTGTCCGCGTCGTACGGAGCGAAGATACACAGGTCATGGTCGTCCGGCGTGCCGTCATTGTCGGAGTCACCGGTGCAGGCGTTCTTGGCGGCGGCGAGCCACGGGCAAGGGTCGAACGCGTCCTCGATTCCGTCTCCATCCAGGTCGCTCTCCGAGCCGCCGATGGGGTATGGGTCGGACGCATCTGGGTACACGTCGCCGTCCGCGTTGCCGCGGCACGTGTCTCCGACGCCGTCCTGGTCGCTGTCTCGTTGCTCGGGGTTGAAGGTGAACGGACAGTTGTCGCATGCGTCCGGAACACCGTCGGCGTCTCCGTCTTGGGTGGGGTCGTTCGCTCGCCATGGGCACCGGTCGTCGGCGTTCAGCACGCCGTCGCCGTCGGCATCCGCTCGCGAGATTCCGGCCGTGCGGCAGGCATCGCCCACGCCGTCCGCGTTCGTGTCGGTGGCCTCGGTGTTCGGCACCAGCGGGCAGTTGTCGTACAGGTCGATGATGCCGTCACCGTCTGAGTCGGTGCGGCCGAAAACGTGGTCACAGCTGTCGCCGACGTCGTTCTGGTTCACATCAAGCTGCGCGCCGTTCGGTACCCACGGACAGTTGTCGACGACATCGGGGATGCCATCGCCGTCGCTGTCACGGGTGTCGAACGGGCAGGGCGCTACTGCTCCCGCGTCGCGCGGGCACGGATCGCAGACGTTGCCCACGCCGTCGGCGTCGGCGTCTTGCTGGGCGGGATCCGCGTCCATGGGGCACCCGTCCCAGCGGTCGTCGACGCCATCACCGTCGGCGTCACCGAGGAGCGTTTGGCACACGTCGCCCACGCCGTTCCCATCGGAGTCGCGCTGGTTGGCGTTG
Source organism: uncultured Myxococcales bacterium (assembly GCA_965367675.1). Taxonomy (GTDB): domain Bacteria; phylum Myxococcota_A; class Bradymonadia; order REDH01; family REDH01; genus CBDUJZ01. The sequence continues at coordinate 45,649 of CBDUJZ010000004.1, forward strand.
GCGCGTTCGGGGCAATTGTCGCAGGCGTCTCCGACCCCATCGCCATCGGTGTCCGCGAACGTAGGGTCGGCGAACAGGGGGCAGTTGTCGCGCACGTCCGCCACACCGTCGTTGTCATGGTCGAGCGTGAGGTCGCAGATGTGTCCGGGCGGCGAGGGTTGCGGGGAGCTCGGGCACAGGTCGCACGCGTCGCCGGTGCCGTCGCCATCGCGGTCGGACTGGTCGGCGTTGGGGATGGCGGGGCACTTGTCGCAGGGGTCGCCGAACCCGTCTCCATCCTGGTCGGATTGGCTGCGGTTGGGCGTGCCCGGGCAGTTGTCGGCCGGGTCGGGTACACCGTCGCCGTCTCGGTCGGGCTCTGTGCTGGCGTCGTCTGCATCCGTGGCGCCTGCGTCGGTGCGCACGTCGTCGTTGGCCGCGTCGCTCGCGTCCGTCTCCACGTCTTGGCCCATGCTCACATCGGTACCGGTGTCCGCTTGGCCGGTGTCCGCGTTCGTGGCGTCGCCCCCAGCGTCTCGGGCCCCGACATCGTAGACAGCGCCCGGCACGCAGATGCCGTCAACGCACTCCGCCCCCGCGCCGCACTCTGCGCTCTCCACACACGCCCGCGTGGACGTGTCGCTGGCGTCGTCGGACCCACAGCCCGCCCACAGAGCCACGAAAACCGTGAGGATGATCGGCAGCCAGCGGCTACAAAACGCCGTCGTCGCCGGCGAAGAGCCGTCGCTTGAATCGGAGCCGACAGATGAATCCAGTTTGAGCAAACCGGGACCGTGTTCAGTGGAGCGGAGCGGCAAGGACCGCCGCCGCGGCGCCTGGTGGCGCTGGGATGCGCACCACTAGGGAGTCGTCGATTCGGTGTCAAACCGAAGGCGCGGGCATGGCCCGTTCTCCGCGATACGCGACAAGAATCTCCGCCCCACGCTACCGGATCGGTTATCCCACGCCAGCGGTTCGCTCGAGCTCGGCGATTTGTTCGTCGAGCTCCGGGTCGTGCGGGGCCGTGGCGTGGTAGGCCGAGAAGTAGATGTTGGCGCCCTCGGGCGTGCCGCGGCGGAGCGCCAATCGCGCCAACCCGACGATCGCCGGCCCGTACGAATCATCTTCCAGGTGCGCGCTGGTGTAGAAGTCCTGCGCCGACGTGATGCGCCCCGCAGCCTCTTGCGCGTAGCCAGCGCGCGTCAGGTACACGATGTTCACGTGCGTCCGCGTGACGTCTTCGCCCGGCATCATCGCGCGGGCATCGAGCGTTGTCTCCATATCGAGCGCTTCGGTGTCGTCGAACGCCAAGCGGTACTCGGACGCGGCTTCGTCCCATCGGCCGTTTACGAGGTGGATGTCGCCCCGGACGCAGTGAATGCCGCGGCCTTGGTGCAGTTCTGCCGCGCGGTTCAGCGTCTTCAGCGCGTCCGGCTCGTTGTCGCCATCGAAGAACGCGACCACCGCTCTGCGGCACAGAATGACCGATTTCTCGAGTGGCGACGCGGCGGCTTCGAACTCGGCGTCGAGCAGCTGCAGGATGGACGAGACGTCGCCGGAGTCGGCGAGTGCCAGCTCGTACTCGGCGCGCGCAGCCACGTTTCGCGGGTCCAACTGTACGGCGCGGGCCAGCAGGTCGACCGCATCGTGGGGCGTCTCCGCCATACGCGCACACACGGCCAGCGCGGTGAGGGCTTCTGCCTGCTCGGCCGGCGTGCCGCTGGTCTCAAGCGTGGCAACCGCCTGCTCCCAAAGCGGAATCGCGGCGATCATCGAACCGATCTCGGACGTCAGGCGCGCTTGCTCAGCGTACGCCCGGCCGAAGCCGGGGTTCGCCTCTGCGGCGCGCTTCCACATCTCCAGCGCCTTGTCCGAGTACACGAGCTGGTGCTCAAGCACAGCGGCGGCCTGGGCGTATACAGCGGATGCGTCGGGGCCCACTTGCACGGCTGCGAGCTTCTCAAGCGCTTCGATGTGATCCGTCCAGCGACCGAGCCCGGCGAGCGACCGCGCACGCAGCTCGAGCGCGGCGGGGTCCTCGGCGTTGCTCTCCAAGATGGCGTCGGCGATGCGAACCGCGCGGCGGGGATCGTCGAGGTGCTCCTCGGCGACGCGGGCGGCTTCCAGGCGGGATGCCCGAGCGGCCTGCGGGTCGTCAGCGGCTTCGGCGCGGCGCAGGTAGTGGTCGATGAGGTCGGGCCACCGCTCGGCCGACGTGAGCTGGTCGACGTAGGCATCGCGGGCGTCCGAGTTGTCCGGACGGAGCTCCATCAGCCGCCGCGCCATGCTCAGCGCGCGCGCTTCGTCACCGAGGTGCGTGCGGTACACACGCATGAGCTCTTCGGTGGTGGCGGCGCGTACGTCGCTCTCTGCGCTCTCGGTCAGACGCGTTTCGAGCGCGGTCGCGAGCGCAGCGTAATCCTCGGCGTCGCGGAGGGCGTCGATGAGCAGCGGCCGGACCTGCGCGGGCGAGCGCGAGATGGCCACCGCGCGCTGCAGCAGCGAGACGCGAGCGGGGGTGTCGCCGATCTCGGTGGCGATCTCTGCGCCTCGGATGAGGGCGTCGACAATATCGTCTCCGCCACCCTGAGCGCCGATCTCCTCAGCCAGCGTTACGCTGTTCTCACGGGTGCCCGCGATGGTGAGGAGCGCGTCGGCCTCGTCCAAAGCGGCGCGCGCCTGGCCCGTCGGGACGGCGTGCGCCAGCTTGGCAAATGCCGAGACCGCGCGCTCGAAGATGCCGAGCTCGGTGGCCAGCACGCCGGCGCGTCGGAACGCGTCGGAGCGGTCGGTGCCCGTGAGCGGCTGCTTGGCGTGCCACTCGAACGCCGCGAGAAGGTCCACTTGGCGACCGGCTGCGTCGGCCCGCGCCTCGAGCCCAGTGCGCAGCGCGTCGTCGGTGGGGGCCACCTGCCAAGCGCGCAGTTGTTGGGAGAATGCGTCGTCAGGTTGGTTCAGGCGGTCGCCGTAGATCCCCGCAATTTCGGCGATCAGGCGGGCCTTCTCGATACCTTCTGCGCTGTCCTGGAGCACTTCGAGGAGCTTCGCGACGAAGGGCCATGCGGACTGTGCTTCGGCGATGTCGAACAGCGGTTCACGGATACGCTCGTCGAACGGCGCGTCCTGGAATCCGCCGATCAGCGTCTCGAACGCCGCCTCCCAGTCCTTGAGCTGGTCTCGCTCGACGGCCGCGCGACGCACGAGCAATGCGACCGCGTCGTCTCCCTGCGCGTCGTCGGTCTCGTCGGACAGGAAGTTCCGGTACGCGTCCCACAGGTTGTGGGTCTCGGCGAGTCGTCGCATCTCTACATCGGCACGCTCGCGCAGCGTCTCGGTCTCGGCCAGGCGCGTCATGATATCGAACGCGACCTCCGGATGCTTCACCACGTTCTCGGCGATGTCGGCGGAGCGCTCCAGCGCGTGCCACACCACTTCGGGCTTCGACTCGTTGGCGGCGCTCAGCTGCTTGTACGACTCGACGAGGTGCGTGCGCAGTTCGTGCTTCTCGGCGAGCGTCTCGAGCGCCGTCAATCGCGGGCCCATCTCGGGGAGCTCGGCGAACTTGGACTGCAGCCAAGTAATGGCGGTCAGCGGGTCGTTCGCCTTGTTGGCGAGCGTCTCAGCGACCTCCACCTCAAGGTCCTCGCGCGCGTTCGAGTCGGTCTCACGCTCGGCCAGCGTGCGCAGTGTGCCGGCGAACGGGATCCAATCTTCGGAGGCCTTGGCCGCTTCGCGAAGCAGGTCGAGCTGAGCCGCCGTCGGCCGGTTGTTGGCGAACGCCTGTTGGAGCAAGTTTTGCGCATCGCTCGGGCGGTTCAGGTTCCGCAGCAACACGGGGGCGGCGCGGAGCAGGATCTCCTCACGCAGCGCCGGGATCGGGGCCGCTTGCGCCATGCGATCCAGCGCGTGCACGAACGCGTTCCAGTCGTGTCCTTCCTCGTGCAGTCGGGCGATGTCCTGGAGCACGGTTAGGTTCTTCGGCTCCAGCGCGGACGCCTGCTCCAGCGCCTCGATCGCCCCGGCGGGGTTCTCGCACTGGACCTCTTCCACCGTGGCGATTTCGGTGAGCAGTCGCGCTTTGACGTCCGAATCCGAGGTGACGCCGGCCCGATGACGCAGCGTCTTGGCCAGCTCCGGCCAGATCTCACGCTCGCGGTACGACGCGGCGAGTCGCTCAAGGATCGGGATGTCCGTGGGGTTGCTGAGCACGATCGCCTTGAGGTGCGTCGCCGCTCGGTCCGCGTCGTTGAGCTTGTTCGCGCTGAGCGCGGCGGCACGAAGCCACAGGGCCTTCGCGTCCAGGTCATCCGACGTGAGCGGCGCGGCCTCTTCGAGCATCTCTACCGCACGCTCGAACCGCTCCGACTCCTCGTAGAGTTCGGCGAGCACCAAGCGCGACGGCACGTCTGAGAGGTCGGCTTCGAGCACGTCCAGTTGCGCACGTTCCTTGTCCGCAGCCGACTCGGCCAGCGTTGCGATCTCGCGCAAAATGTCCGCTCGCGCGTCGTCGGGAACGTGTCCGAGCAGGCCCTGGAGCACCGCCGATTCCGCCTCCGCGTCACCACGCTCGCGCAGCGCGCCGCGCAGCGAATCGAGCGCCTTCGCCTCGGTGGGTGCCAGCGCGAGAATCTGCCGCCAGTAACCCTCGGCGGCGGCATCGTCGTCGGATACCACCAGATCAGCCGCCCGGTAGAGCGCTCGAATTCGGTGCTCCGAAGCGGCGTCGGTCGTTCGCTCTGCGAGTGCGGAAGCAAGTTGTGAGACTCGGGCTCCATCTCCTCGGATTTCCTCGAGTTTCAGCACGAGATCCATCTGGTCGGGCGCCCGCGAAAGGACGTCCGTAGCGGCGTCCCAGGCGTCGCCGTCGGTCGCGTCAGCGTCGAGCAAGAGCACGGCGAGCTGGGCGCGGCGGTCCACCGGGACGCCGTCGCCGTCTTGTGCGATCCACGTCTTGAGCGAGGCGATCGCGGCGGCGGGTTCACCGACACGTTGCGCGAGCTGTGCGTGCCGATCGAGCACACTGGCGGCGGGCGACTCCCAGCCTTCCAGCGCGGCCGAAGCGGCCAAGAACGCGGCGGCGGGATCGGACTCCAAGCGGTCCACGGTCTCTTCTGACCGCTGCGTCCGGAGGGTGTCGTTGAGCATGGGCGCCAGCAGCGTCAGCGCCTCCACGGCGCCCGCTCCGTCTGCTGCGCCGAGCCGTAAGGTGAGCGCTCGGTCGGCAGCGGCCACGCGCGCCTCGGTGGGGAACTCCGGCTCGCCGGCCGCCAGCAGCAAGTGCGTGGCAGCGGCGTCCGTGGCATGAAGCGACTCCGCGATCTCGGCGAGCTCGAGCCGTCGAACGGCACGATCGGCCGGGCCCTCGATATCGTCGAGCGTCTCCGACAGCGTGTCGTAGCGCAGCCGCGGATCGCCGACGGTCTCGGAGTACGAGCGCACCAACGCCAGGGCGTCGGCGTGCATCGGGCTGATCTGCATGAGGCGGCGGGCAGATTGGAACGCCAAGTCCTGGCGGCCCAACGCATCTCCATACACAGAGGTGAGCTCCCACAGGTGCGCCACAGCCTCGTCGGCGTCGAGCGTCAGGTGCTCCAGGCGGCCCTCCAGCGCTTGCGCGATCGCGGCGGCATCCTCGCCGTCCCGCGCGATCGTCAACAGCGTGTCGTGCATGGCGAGATCGTCCGCCGACACGTCGAGCGCTGCGTACGCGAAGGCGCGGGCCTCGTCGGGTGCATCCGTGGCGAGCAGCTGCGCGAGCGCGCGCTGAGCGCTCAGTTTGGCGTCGGCGTCTGCGGCGTGAGCCAGCAGGGCGCGTTGCATCGCGATGGCGTCTTCGGGCTTTCCGGAGCGGCCGACAGCGGTCTGTAGCTGCGAGTTCCGCGCGGCATCCATGGGGGCGACGGCGGCGGCGGCGAGCGCGAGGGCCACACCGTCGGGTTGTCCCAAGCCAGCGACGCGGGCCACGCGCCACAGCAGGTCGGCGGCGGTCTGTTTGTTGTGCCGCGCCAAACGCTCCGCGGCACGCGTGGCAGCATCCACATTGCCTTCGGAAGCGGCGAGCTCGTCGAAAACGGCGTCGATCGCGTCGGGGTCCGCGACCATCGTGCGCGCCACGTGAGCGTACGCCATCGCCTGGGCCTGCGCGCCTGCACTCGCCAGCGTCCGCGCGCGTTCGATCTCCAACGCGGTGCGATCCTCGGGGCTCGCCGTCTCGATCGCCTCGGCCAACAAGGTCATCGCCTCTTGGTAGTGCTCGCCTTCGCGGAGCAACGTGCGGAGGCGCGTCTCGTCGGAGAGGGCGCCGAGCGCGCGGGCGTTGCGCATGGCCTCGATCGCGTTGGGCTGGTCACCGGCGTCTGCGGCGAGGCGACCCATCTCGTCGAACGCCGCGCCGCGCTCTGCGTCGTCGGTTGAAGTGCGAGAGACGACTTCTAAGGTGCGCAGTAAGTTCTCGGAATCGCTTTGGTTTCGGTAGTACGAGGCGAGCGCCGTTGCCGCCCGTGATGCGCTCGAATCCACCAGCAGTAGCGGCTCCAACTGCGCCACAGCCGCGTCCGTGGTGTCGATGCGCGATGCACCATCCAGCGCCTGGCTGAGGCTGATCGCAGCGAGGTCTGGGCGGGCCAATCGCTCGTTCTGTAGCGCCGAAAGCTCGATCAGAAGCAGCGCTCGGGCATCACCAGAGGCACTCTGAATTCGCGACATCAGGACGTCGTGGAGGCCGACCCAGTCACCACCGGACTCCAGCAACGCGGCACGCGCCGTTCGCACGCGTTCCACATCGTCGCCCTCGGCGGACGCTTCGAGCGCTTCCAGTTTACCGCGCACGGTCGCCAGCGCGCTCGGATCGGCCAACGCGGCTTGTTCGAACGCCTCAAGCGCACCGATCAAGTTGGTGGGCGCCTCAAGCTCGGCGGCGGCAAGCCAATGCGCGGCGGCGCGATCGGGTTGAGCGGCGGCCTTCGCGGCGGTGCGGCGCCAAGTGGCTGCGCTCGCTGCGTCGTTGAGCCCCAAAGCCATCGACGCGATGTGCTCCGCGGCGCGCTCGTGGGCGCCACCCTGTGCGAGTGACTCCGCGAGTGAGAACAGGTTGGGGCGAAGATCGGGGACCTCGTGCCACACGGTCTCGAGGTAGCCGAGCGCTGTGTCTAGGCCTGCGCCGGCCTCCATCGCGCATCGCGCGGCTTCGGACGTGACCGAGAACAGCGCTCGATCATGGCCGCCGAGCGCACGCTGGAACTTTCCGTCGAGCACGCGAAGGAGCGTCCTGGTGTCGGCAGTGGCCCGGGCGATGGTCTCTTGGGCCTCGAACCACCGCGCGGGCTCCGCCATCTCGGCGAGCGGGGCGATGCGATCGAGCGCCAACACGGCGCTCTCCGGGCGCAAGCGCGCCAGCGAAACGTAAGCGTCGACGGCGTCGTCTGGACGGGTCGCCCCGGCCAGCAAGTCACCGATTCGTTCCCAAGCCGCCGCGCGATCGTCCGCGGTCGTGGCGTGCGTGGCCCGTGCCCGCAGCGTCGCCTCTTGCCCGTCGATATCCTCGGCGTTGGCGAACGCCCGCTCCAAGAACTGGAACATCTCTGGACGCTGCCATGCGGCGCTCGCGGCCTCGAACAGCGCGCGCACCCGGATCTCGCGAGACCCGGACGCCCAGCGTTCAGCGGTGGCCAGCCACAGTCGGGCGGCCTCGTCCGGATCCGCCCCTTCGGTACGCTTGCGCACCGCCGCCTCGACAGCGGCGAAGTCTCCGCGCTCGGAGTCGGCGACCAGCTGCTGGCGGAAGGCGCTAAATGCGCGGGATTTCCGGGTCAGGTCCTGGAGAGCGGAGTCGACGTCTGTGGCCATCGCGATGCACGGGTGTTCGGGTGCCTGCAGACTACACCGAGCGCGCCCAACCCTCAACGCGCACAAGGCCCCGCCGCACACCTTGGTTGAAGCCGGGCCACATGTGGCTATGTTGCACCGCACGTACACCCCCCGATTCGACCTATGGCGAGCCCAAATTACTACGAGGTCCTCGGACTCCAAAAAGGAGCCTCCGACGACGAAATTAAAAAAGCCTACCGAGCCCTGGCGCGGAAGTACCACCCGGACGTCAACGACGCGCCGGAGGCCGAAGCCCGTTTCAAAGAGATCAGCGAAGCCTACGGCGCGCTCTCCGATTCGGACAAACGAAAGCTGTATGACGACTATGGCGTCGATGGCCTGCGCGAAGGGTTCGACCCCAAGATGTACGAGCGGATGCGCGCCCACGGCGGCGGCGTAGACATCGACCTCGAAGACCTGTTCGGCGGCTTCGGCGGCGGTGGCTTCGGCGGCTTCGGTGGGTTTGACCAGCGTCCCCGCAAAGGCCGAGACATCGAGCTCACGCTCAAGGCGTCGTTCGAACAGGCCGTGAAGGGATTCTCGACCACGTTCAAATATCAGCGCGCCACACGCTGCAGCACCTGCGCCGGAAAGGGCGTGCGCGGTCAGTCTGTGTGTCCCGCTTGCCGAGGCGCCGGCTTGGTGAACGCCACCAAGTCCATCACCGTGAACATCCCCAAGGGCGCCGCGGACGGCGACACCATCCGACTCCGCAGCAAGGGCGCCGATGGTGCCAAGGGCGGACCCGCGGGCGATCTGTTGCTGAATCTTCAGGTCGGCGACCATCCCGAGCTGCGCCGCCAGGGCATCGACCTGATCGCCACGGCGACCATCTCCCACCTGGACGCCATGCTCGGCACCAAGGTCGACGTCCCCACATTGGATGGCAGCCTGCGCGTGACCGTGCCGGAGGGCGTCGCCAGTGGCCAGAAGCTCCGGTTGGGCGGGAAGGGCGTCTCGCGCGGCAAGAAGACCGGCGATCTGCTGGTGGAGATCGCGATCGGTCCAGACGCTGCGCCGTTGGACGACGAGACCCGCGCGCTGGCATCGCAGCTGCGAGAGCGGTTGCAGGCCGGCAAGGGTGGCGCCGGTAAGGACGCGTCGAGCAAAGCGCCCGCTGACGCCGATTCTTGACCGCCGAGCTGCCGCCAGCCTCGTTGATGCGCGCGCTGGGCGTTCCGGATACCGCGACTGCGGTATTTTGTGGCAACGCGCACGCCGCTTCACGCGTCTGGCGTGTCGCGGCCGGCGACGACGTCTCGTACGTGAAGTGCGCTTCGTCGCTGCACAAGCTGCGCGCCGAGCGCAATGCGCTGCGGGACTTTGCGCCGTATCTACGCGTGAGCACCCCGACGGTGCTGCAGTCGTCGGAGGCCGAACGTGGGTTTCGCATGACCGAGGTCGCTGGGAGCCTTCAGATGCATGCGGAACCGCGAGCGGATGTGTTCGCCGCGGCGGGTGCAGCGCTGCGCCGGCTCCACGCTGCGCCGCTCGCGTGCGACGACATTCTGCCGCTGGACGACGCGTTTGAGGCACGATTTGAGGCTTGGTACGAGCGAGGCGCTGCGCGTCTGCCGGACGACCTTGCCAAGCGGGTTCGAGCGGCTTGGTCGCGGCGCGGCGTGGTCGAGCACACGCGGGTGGCCTGTCACCGAGACTACTCTGCCAGAAACTGGATCTGGGGGAGCGCGGGGCTTGGCGTGATCGACTTCGAGCACGCTCGTTTCGACCACCCGTTCGTCGATCTGATGCGACTGTGGGAGACCGACCGCTTGGCGTCGGCGCCGTCGCGGGCGTTCGTGAAGGCGTGGGACCCGTCGTTCGCGGTGGGTGACCCGGAGTTCCGAGCGGTCGCGTTGCTCCACACGCTATGCACCACGGTTTGGGCCACCGAGCAGGCCGACGCGACGTACGCGGCGGTGGGGCTACAGGCCCTGCGAGAACTCACTTAGCGACGGCACGTTCGGGCACTCGCGCGCCGGCCGTGTGCCGATTCGCTCGAACGTGAGCACGGCGCCGGTGTCCGGCAGGTCCGGCCATGTGCCGCCGTCCGATGAGATTCGTCCGAGCAAGTTCGAGCCGCGGTCGACGCGGGTCATGGTGGCGAGGAAGGGCACGCCGGTGGTGCCGACCTCGATGGGGAACTCGTCGTTCTGCACGCGTCCGGCCCCGAAATAGTCGCACGCCGTGGGCTCGAAGTACGGGTTGATCCACGTGTTCCGTTGCCCGTCGATGGCGTAGAACTCGATGAACCCGCCAACTCGCTGCGAATAGTCGAACAGCGTGATGCGGTACGTGAACGCCCGGTCGACGTCCAATCCAGCCGTCGGGACGGTCTCCTCGTACACGTCCGCTTTGTTCGACGTCTCGCCGCACCCAGACGCTATGGCTAGGCACAGCAGCGCGAGGCCGAGCGTGCCCGATGGCGCAGGCGCGTGGCGTGAGCTGGCTGCCGCACGCGGGCGACGATCGTGTTGGAGGAACGGGTGCATTGCGGGTTCAGTCGTGGCATAGAAACCGCATCCGGCGCAATGCGCTCGCACCTCCGATCAGCTACATCATGACGTACGCACGACTCAAAGAACGATTCGACCAACATGCCACGCTTGGAGAGGTCCAAGGCGTCCTCTCGTGGGACATGCAGACCATCATGCCAAGCGGCGGTGCTGAGTCTCGTGGGTCGCAACTCTCGACCCTTGAGGTGATGCGGCACGAGCTGCTCACGGACCCGAAGGTGGGCGACTGGCTCGACGCCGCCGACGGCGAGTCCCTCGCTGGCTGGGACCGCGCGAACCTGAATGAGATGCGCCGCGCGTACATCCACGCGACCGCGGTGGAGCCCAAGCTGGTCGAGGCGCTTTCGCAGGCCGGCACGCGTTGTTTTATGACGTGGCAGACGGCCCGCGCGGCGAACGACTGGAAGACGTTCTACCCCCAGCTTGACCACGTGGTGGCCCGCTGCAGCCAAGGGCGCCGCGCTTGGGCTCGACCCCTACGACGCCATGCTCGACACGTTCGAGCCCGGGGCCCGTCGAGAGAGCATCAACCAAGTGTTCGCGCCGCTGCGGGCTCAGTTGCCTGCGCTGCTCGACGAGGTAGAAGAGGCCCAACGCCGCCAGGGTGCGCCGATCGCGCTCCAAGGGCCGTTTGACCCGGAGCTGCAGAAGAAGGTGGCGATGCGGCTGATGCGCGCCGTCGGCTTCGACTTTGACCATGGGCGGCTCGACGTGAGCCACCATCCGTTCTGCGGCGGAATCCCTCAGGACGTGCGGATCACTACGCGCTACCGTGAGGACGAGTTCCTGTCCTCGATGATGGGCGTGGTGCATGAGACGGGGCACGCGATGTACGAGCGGCAGTTGCCGCAAGACTGGGCGCGTCAGCCGGTGGGCAACGCGCGCGGTATGGCGATGCATGAGAGCCAGAGCCTGCTCGTCGAGATGCAGGCCGGTCGGTCCGCCGAGTTTATCCGGTTCGCGGCGCCGCTCCTGCACGACACGTTCGGTGGAGCAGCCGAGGCGTACACCCCCGAGAACTTGGAGCGGCATTACCTGCACGTCGAGCGGGGCCTGATTCGGGTCGACGCGGACGAGGTCTCGTATCCGCTGCACGTTATCCTTCGGTTCGAGCTTGAGCAGGCCATCTTTAGTGGTGACCTCGCCATCGCCGACCTCCCGGACGCCTGGGGTGAGGGCATGCAGCGCCTGCTCGGCATCCGCCCGCCCGACGATCGCGATGGCTGCATGCAGGACGTGCATTGGACCGATGGCGCGTTCGGCTACTTCCCGTCGTACACGCTCGGCGCGATTGCGGCGCAGCAACTTTTCGCGTCCGCGAAGGAAGCCGAGCCGGAGATCCCGCAGCAGATCGCTGCCGGCGATTTCAGCGTGTTGATGGAGTGGCTGCGCACGCACGTGCACTCCCGCGGCTCCTCCGCGACCGCCGACCAGATCCTCACGGACGCGACCGGTCGCTCGTTCGATGCGGACGCGTTCTTGGCGCACCTGCGCAACCGCTACCTCGGAGCCTAAAATGGACTACGTGAATCTTGGAACCACCGGGCTCAAAGTCTCGAAGCTCGCCTTCGGAACGATGAGCTTTGGCGGCGACGCCGACCCGGCCGCGGCAGAGCTTCTGTACCGCCGCTGCCGCGAAGTGGGCGTGAACTTCTTCGACTGCGCCAACGTGTATAACGGCGGGGACGCCGAGCGCATCCTCGGTAACCTGTGCAAGGCGGAGCGCGACGACGTCGTGTTGACCACCAAGGCGTACTACCCCGTGGGCGAAGGACCGAACGACCGCGGACTCTCGCGCCTGCACATCACACGTGAAGTCGAGCGCAGCCTGAAGCGCCTGCAGACCGACCGCATCGACGTGTTCTTCCTGCACCACTGGGACGTAAACACGCCGATGGAGGAGACGCTCCGCGCGCTGGACGACTTGGTGCGAGACGGCAAGATTCTGTACGCCGGTGTGAGCAACTTCTCGGCTTGGCAGACCATGAAGGCGCTTGGTGTAGCCGATGAAATCGGCGCGCAGCGCGTGGTCTGCGCGCAGCCGATGTACAACCTGGTGAAGCGCCAAGCCGAGGTTGAGATCCTGCCTTTGGCGGTGGAAGAGGGCATCGGTGTGGTGCCGTACAGCCCGCTCGGAGCCGGCCTGCTCACCGGGAAGTACGGCCGAAACAAGGCGCCTTCCGCGGGGCGGCTTCAGTCCAACACCATCTACCAAGCGCGCTACGGTGAAGACCACCTGCTCGATATCGCGGATGGCCTGACCGCGATCGCGGACGAGATGGGTGTGCACACGGCGGCCCTCGCGATCGCTTGGGTCATGGCGCACCCGGGGGTCACCGCACCGCTCATCGGCGCCCGCAATGTGGGGCAGCTGGACGGCGCGTTGGGCGCCCTGGACATCGAGATGGACGCCGCGCTGTGGGACCGCATCAGCGCGCTCACAACGGCCCCTCCGCTGGCGACCGACCGTCGCGAGGAGCAAGTCGGGCTCACGTACGGCGGGGCTGTGAAGTAGCTTCGGTCCATCGGGCAGGCTCCGCGCTGCGGGTCGCCCAAAACGTCGAAAGCCCGAGCGCATGCGCTCGGGCTTTCGCGTTTAGGCTTTACGCCCGGTGCATCGACTAGCCGTCGATGCAGACGCCGCCGCCCGCCTCGCCGGCGTGCGGGCAGTGCGTGGCCGCGGACTCGCTGGCGAGACCGGCGTGGTACGTACGGCAGCCAACGCTGTCGCCGGCGGTGTCGCCGGAGGTACCGAGAGCCATGCTTCCGCACGCGGTCATGCAGGCCGCAGTGGACTCGTACTGCGAGTTCTCACCGGTGCAGGCCTCTTCGATGACGGAGCAGTACGTGTCGCAGGACGGCGCGGGCGGAAGCGGGATCGTGCAGTCGTTGGCGCACTCGTCGTCGTCGACGTCGTTGCCATCGTCACACTCTTCGCCTTCGTCCTCATTTCCGTCGCCGCAGAACGCCGGGAGGGTGCACGCGTTGGAGCACTCGTCGTCGTCGACGTCGTTGCCGTCGTCACACGCCTCGTCACCGTCGACGGTGCCGTTGCCGCAGAGGTCCTCGATCGTGCAGGTGGAGGAGCATCCGTCGTCGTCGGTGGTGTTTCCGTCGTCGCACTCTTCGCCTTCGTCGACCGTCTCGTCACCACAGACGGCTTCCGTCGTCTCGGTGGTGCAGAGCGAGGAGCATCCGTCGCCGTCGGTGGTGTTTCCGTCGTCGCAGGTCTCGTCGCCCTCGACCGTGCCGTTGCCGCAGACCGCGGGAACCGCGTAGCACTCGCTGTACTGCGTGCTGCAGTTGGTCTCGAAGCACTCGATGATCGCGGCGGCGCTGGTGCCCTCGAGGCAGCCGGCCGGGTCGCCGCAGGAGACGAGCGCGCTCAGGCCAACGCGGCCCTCGGTGCTGGCTTCGCCAAGGCACGCCGTGGCGCACGCTTCGGTGGTGCACGCGAGGGTGCAGTCGAAGGTCTCACCGCAGGTGGCGTCGCCGCCGGACGTCGGGAGGCCGTTGCAGGTGTTCAGCTCGTCGGCGCAGAACTCTTGCTGGCACGCGCCGAGCTCGGACTGCTCAACGGTCGAGCAGTTGGTCTGGATGCACGTGAACACGGCGTTGATCTGGGTTTGCGCTTCCGGGGTGCCCTGGCTGATGCAGCCGGTGGCGCAGGCTTGGTCCGTGCAGCCGTTGATGCACTGGATGATACCCACGCAGTTCACTTCGGCGGCTTCGGCGCAGACGCCAGCCGAGCAGGACGCGCCGTCGGCACACGTGCCGCAGGTTCCGCCGCAGCCGTCGGCTCCACACTCGCGGCCGTCGCAGACGGGCTCACACGTGACCGTGTCGGAGTTGTCCGTGTCGGAGATGCCTACGTCGAGCGTGCCGACGTCGTTGCCAGCATCCGTCTCATCGACAGGGGCGTCGTCGTCGCTACATGCGCCGAGCGTGAGCGCGAGGAGCGCGAGGGGAAGGAGGAACTTCTTCATATTTTCTCTTTGGGAAAATGGGAAAGGAACGCGACCTCTGGCTAGAGGAAGCGCGAAATCCAGTCAAGCTGTGACGCGGCGCGTTGGGGCGGATTTGTGCGCCCTCACAACGTCGCATCCTACCCCGAGCCGCCCGCTATTGATCCGGCTTGGCCGCTCGACTGCTCTGCGGCAGAAACCCGAAAGCGGCGCCGCACAGGCCACCGATAATGTGGGCGAACTGCGAAACGTTGTCCTCTCCGAGCCCGCTCCAGATCTCTTGGCCGAGGTACAGCACCACTACCAAAACGAATGTGAGGGGGACGTACCCGCGCCGTGCGTTCGTGACGGAGCTTAGCAGGATGAACATGAACGCGATTCCGCTGGCCCCGCGCAATCCGCCCGGAAAGATGAGCACGTTCAGCAATCCGGTGATGAGCGCCGTCGCGACGATCATCCCGAGCAGGCGAATGGGCCCATACTTCTCTTCGAGCATCGGCCCGAGCAAGAGGATGAGCATCATGTTGCCCATCAGGTGCTGCACACCTGCGTGGCCTAGCACGTGGCTGAAGAGCCGGAACCAGTCCACCGGGTCGGCCACGTGCATGGTGGAGCCGACGGTGAAGAAGGGGGCGATCGCGCCGCCGGTCACCGCATCGATGATGAGCAGCGCGGTGCAGGTGAGGGCGAAGCTTAAGACAACCGGCGAATTATATTGGATCTTCAACGTGCCCTCGGGGTTTGCGGCTTGCGCGCCCCGCTATGGGTAG
Source organism: uncultured Myxococcales bacterium (assembly GCA_965367675.1). Classification (GTDB taxonomy): domain Bacteria; phylum Myxococcota_A; class Bradymonadia; order REDH01; family REDH01; genus CBDUJZ01. The sequence goes on from CBDUJZ010000004.1 coordinate 60,745, forward strand.
CAGGTCGCGTAGTCGCCGCCGCAGTTCGTTTCGGCGCATGAGCGAAACTCTGCGAGCGAGGTCGCGCCAGCGCAAGCATCGCTCGCGCACAGGGCCAACGCGTTGGCCTGGCTTCGGGCCTGCGTCGTGCCGCCCGCGTAGCAGGCGTCGGCGCAGGTCTGCTCCGAGCAAGTGAGTACGCAGTCAAACACTTGCGCGCAGGTGTTGCTGCCGGACGCGACGCCCGAGCAGGTGCTGAGCTCGTCGCTGCAGAAGTCCTGCTGGCAGCTCGAGAAGTCATCCGGATCGACGTCGCTGCAGTTGGTCGACACGCAGTTGGAGACAGCGCTGAACTGGGCTTGGCCCGTGGGCGAACCGGCGGCGAAACAGGCTTGGCCGCAGGCCTGGTCCTGTCCGCAACCGTTGATGCACGTCAGGACCTCGGAGCAGGTGTCGCCGGCGCTGCCCTCGGACTCGCACATGCCGGTCGCGCCGCAGACGCTTCCGCCGCCGCAGGTGCCGCAGCTGCCGCCGCAACCGTCAGTGCCGCACTGGCGCGCGGAGCAGTCGGGCGTGCACGCGCCAGCGTCGTCCGTGGAGCCGGTGTCCGTTCCTGTCGCCGCGTCTTCACCCGTGGCGGTCGCGTCGGAGCCCGCCGCCGTATCTGAAGTGCCTGCGTCGAGCTCGGGGCGAACGCAGAAGCCGCGGTTACAGACCGAGCCGCGGTCGCAGTCGGAGTCCGCGCTGCACACCAAGGTGTTCGGGAACAGCGACGTGTCTTCGCTGCATGCGGTCAGAAACGTGAGACAGAGCGTGAGGCTCGCGACGGCAAATACGGTTGTGCGCACTGGACCTGCTGGGCTGAGAAGGCCCCCACTCTAGTGTGGCTGCATTCGGGGTCAAGTCGCACACCGGTCCGTAGCGGTAAAACACCTACATATGCCCTCGGGACGCCCTGTGTGGGGGGCACGAACGCAGAAACGCCCGCATCGAAAGTCGATGCGGGCGTTTCAGTGGAGCCAAGGGGGATCGAACCCCTGACCTCTACACTGCCAGTGTAGCGCTCTCCCAGCTGAGCTATGGCCCCAGGATGATGCCGCACAGTGTGCGTCATACAGCGTCTCGTGAGAGACACCCGGGTCACAGAGCGGGGTGTGAACCAACCGCTGTGTGAGAAGGGACGCGCCGTCTATCATGGCCCGAAAACAGGTGTCAACGACAAAGCACGCCTGGAGTGTGTTTTTGTCGTTTTATGCCCCTTCCGCGCTCAAAGTCGCCGCAGCGCCGTGTACCCACACGTTGTCGGGCGCCTCGCTGAGCGCTGTCGTGATCTCTCGCTGGGCCGCCGTCATGTCGCCGGCATCCGCGTACGCCACGGCGCGCGCAAAGCTCGCGGGGTAGGCCGTAAACCCATGCTCGGTGTCAAAGCGCCGGATGAGCGCGAGACGCGCCTCTAGCGCGAGGCCACCGTCCTCGATGCGCCAGCGCATCATCGCCTGCTGCTCGAGGCCGGGCAGGATCTGGTCGATCGGCCAGATCTCTCGCGCAGACCACGCCCAGCGCTGGCGGAAGAAGATCAGGATCATCTCCGGCTGCACGTTCAACTCACCGGTCGCGCCGACGATACCGTACTGCAGTGCGGCGTCGAGGAAGTCTCCGCAGCCCTCGTAGTAGGCGTGCGATTGCGTGAGCAGGGGATCGGCGAGCAGCTCCTCCAACGGCGTGTGCGTCGTCTGTGCCATGCGAAGCAACTCGGTGAGCGCGGACTCGAACGGGGCGTACGCCGCCCAGCTCAGGTGCCGGTAGTCCTCGATGGTCCGACCGCTGGTCCAGGCTCGTCGGCGCGCGTCGAGATCCGCGCGGAGCATGCTCGCGTCGCCCTCGAACAGTCCGCGCGCTCCAACGCCGGTCGCGTAGTTGTCCCGGTGCAGCGCGTCGATCAGCGCGGCGCCCGCGGCGTCAGGTTCCGTCGCAGCGGCCCGCTCGGCGTCCCACGTCGGCGTGAGCGCGTCGAGCGGCAGGATGAACGGGGGGAAGTCGACAGGGCCCGCTTCGGTGAGCTCCGCCGCGGGCGTTGGCGCGACGCCACCGTTGGTGCCGCGGGCTACCCAGAGCGCGAGAGCGCCGATGACCGCGAGCGCCGCGACCCCTAATCCGATGTGCTGGCCTTTCATTCTACTCCGAACGTTGCGCGAAGTGCCGCGTGGTCGCTGCCGCCGTAGCCGCCGCTGGCATCTCGCAGAATTTGAACTGTGCCGGGTACGACGACTCCCGCCGCCGCTTGGGACAAGTACAGGTGATCGATCGCGGTGTCTGTTCCCAGGTAGCGGTACGTGCCGTCGCGGTCTCCCAATAGAGACGCCACGCGGAAGAGCGCGGTGCCGGTCTCGAGCGCGGTGATGGGATCGCTGCCCGGCGTGTCATTGAGGTCACCACCGAGCACGACGACCGCGTCTGGATACGCGTCAGCGACCGCCGAGACAATCGCGCCAGCGGCTTGCCCTTCGGCGTAGCGGCGGCCCGGATCGTCCGAGTTCTTCGACTTGAAGTGCGCCGCGAACACGATCACGCGCCTCTCGTCGATCTCAAGGTGCACTTCGAGGAACTCTCGCGCGAAGCTGGTCGAGGTGCCGTCGGGCCGAATGAGGCGCATGTCGCGGTGCTCGATCACGTTGAGCAGGGTGCCGCGCTGCGCGATGACGGCGACGTCCACCGACGCCGCGTAGCCGGTCTCGCCGATGATGATGGCGCCGGTCCAGCCGAGCGCGTCGCGGAGCGCCTCCAGGCAGGTGAGGTTCTCGACCTCTTGTATGACCGCGATATCCACGTTGAGCCCCTCGATCGCGTCAGCGAGCTGCTGCGCCTTATACTCGAACTGGGCGACGGAGGGCTGAGACTCGAAGTCTCCGAATCCACACGAGCCGGAGTCGCACACGGTGTCGAAGAACCGCTCGACGTTGAAGGTGCTGATCGAGACGGTCCAGTCGTCGGGCGTGACCTCTTCTATGTCGGCGCCGTCGAGGGCGTCCGAGCCGGTGTCGTCGGGCGTGGTGTCTGCGACCCCAGTGTCTGCCGGGTTCACGTCCGTCGGCGTTGTATCGGTGGGTGTGGTGTCCGCTGGACCGACGTCGTCGCCCGCGTCGGTCTCAACGGCGTCGGTTTCAACGGCGTCGTCTGCCGCTGTGTCCGCGGTCGCCGCGTCGGGTGCGGCGTCTGCAAGCGCCGTGTCGGCGCCGCCGGCGTCCGAGTCCTCGCCATCTTCGCTCACGTCGTCGGCAGTGACGTCGGCGCCAGTGTCCGTCGCAGCGGAGCCGAACGGAATGACGATCACTTCGTTCTCACATCCCGTCAGCACGGCGAGCATCGCGGCGAGAGCGATGGCAGCAAGGCGCGCGGTCGAGCGCGGGCGGTGAGGGGCTGTGGTGTTCAAGGACGGCATGAGCTTAGGGGGAGGGCGAAGCGAATGGCAGCCGGATCGTGTGGTTGGCGCACCCGGCAGAACGACCGCGATATATGACGCGACGCGTGGGTCGTCGGGGCACCGGATCCGGGGCCGGTTGGGTGAACGTAGCGCATGTTCTCGATCGTTTCTGGGCAATGTGTCGTCCCGATGACGATCCTACGAACGGGCATGGAGGTGGCGAGTTGGCGTTGACTTCGATTTTTGGCTGCACTACCGGCTGCAGGGCCCTTCCCCCTTTCTTCCGCTAGAGTCCTTCATGCAACGCTCCCTCCGCACCCTCCTTTTCGTCAGCGCCGCCTCGATGGCTGTTGGCTGTGGCGACACCACGGACCCGTTCATCACCGCTGACGCAGCGGCTGACACGGGCGAGTTTGATACGTCCGCACAAGACGTTCAGTTCGACATCGACACGTCGGTTGAGGTGGACACCTCGGTGGACACGGTCGGAACGGACGCCGTGGAGACGGACACGACGGGGGACGACGTTACCGAGACGGACGCCGCGGACACGGGTGGAACGGATACGACTCCGACCGACGCGGGCGATGACAGCGACGGCTTCGTCTGCGGCGACGGCGTGTTCTTCACCGGCCAGGTGTTCAACGACGACGACCCGGAGCCGCTCTCTCCCGACGGCGGCGCGCCGCGCTTTGAGCCGTGGGAAGCCACGTACGACGCTGGCATCGGCGCCCTGTTGGCCGCAGCCCCCGAGAACGGCGGGGACAACGTTGCCGGCGAGTGGACGATCAGCGAGGCGACCGTTATCGCGACGGAGTACAACAACGAGACCACGCAGCGCGCTCAGCGCAGCTTCTGGCTCGCCGACGGTACCGGTGCCATCGCGGTGTTCTTCCCGGTCGCCGCGACCGAGAACCACCCCACGTTCTCCATCAAGGTCGGTCAGCGCATCTCGGGCACCATCACCGAGCTCGGCAACTACAACAGCATGCGTCAAATCACCGGCGCCAGCGAGTGGACGCTGCAGAGCGAGGACAACCCGGTCTACATCAAGGATCTCACCGAGGGCGGCCTGACCACCGAGGACATCAACTCCGTCGTCCGCATCACCGGCACGCTGACGTCGCTCGACGACGCCGATTGCGGCGGCTCCAAGTGCTACACGATGGCGTACAACGGCGACCAGACCACGGTCTTCCGTTCGTCGAGCGCGTTCCTTGAGGTTGGCCAGTGCGTGACGTTCGTCGGTCCGGTTCGCGGCTTCAATGATACGCCGCAAATCGACACCCTGAACTTCGGCTGGCTCTGGTCGTACAGCAATTGATGCGCTGTACCGCGATGGTCTCGGCGGCTATCGCGCTCGCCGCCTGTTCAGGCGACCTGCGCACCGAGCCGTCGTCGGTAGACTCGCTCTTCCCGACTGCGCCAGTGGCGTACACTCCGGATGAGGCGATCGAGTTCCGTGAGCGCACCGATTCGGTGGCTTACGGACTCCCACGCGATGGCATGTCGAGCATTGCCGACGTCATCGCGCTGTTCCCCGAAGGAGGCGTGTCGGGCACCGAGCCCAACGTCTTCGTCGCGCCCGATATCGCGATCTCGACGGACCAGTGTCGCGGTGGACAACCGAGCGTCGATGCTCGGCTGCCGATCACGATCGAAGCCGTCGTGACGCTGCACCCGCGGCAGTACATGAAGGTCGAGATCTGCGGTCAGGACGAGCGCCACTACGGCTCGTTCACGATCGAGGATGACACCGGCGGCATCGTCGTGCTCCGTGATGGGCGCGTGGCCGAGTACTCGTTCGGTGATCGCGTCCGCGTGACCATCGATGCGGTGACGCTCACGTTCGGTCGCGATGCGGATACCCGCGCCATCCTGGTGGCCGATATCGAGCGCATCCCGTCGGTGGGCCACGAGATTTTGTACTCCACTGAGACCGAGTCGTTCGGCACCGAAGCGGTGGGCTACGTAAAGCAGGTGGACGGCTTCGTTCACGTGCCGCCGACGAGCCTGAACTTCAACTCGATGTTGCTCACCTCCGAGCCGTTCTCACGACGGTCCGGTGGAGAGACGTACACGGGGGAACTGCTCCAGTGCATTCGGACCTGTGAGGTTCGCTGCCTGGAAGGGTGTCCGTCGAGCGAAACCTGTGACGACGTGTGCCCCGACCTCTGTCAGAGCGAAGGCGGTACCAACATCGATTCAGACCTGCTCCCGGCATGTTGGATCGTGGGAATCGACGCGGAGCTCGGACGCCGCGGGTTCGCGCCGGAATACGGCGAGCGCGTTCGCGCCACGGGCCCGGTTGTGAACAACTTCGACCTGCAGATGTGGGTGATCAGCACCGGCCAGGTCGAGCGGTTCTAGTCGCGCGGTGAGGAGCACCGGTCCCCGGTGTGTGTTTGTTAGTAGCTGGCTAAATAACTGGCCATAAGTTGCCAATTCCATTGAGTTTTCTGATGCGCAATCGACGTGCCTCTGCTGTCGCAGGTCTCGCACTCCTCCTCTCCGGCTCCTCCGCCATCGCGCAGGAAGAGGTTTTTGATGAGGAGCTCGAATCGGGTGGCGTCGCGACGCCGCTCGACGACCTGATCGATGAAGACGCCCTCGATGAGCGCCACTACGGTGGTGACTCCGGCGTTGATATTGGGGGCGAAGAGGGCATCGGCGAGTCCGGTACCTACGCGCTGTCCGAACGGCCCGCGGGCGCGTCCGCGTTCGCCATCGAAGCCTCCGCCGTCGGCCAGATCGTCTCGTTCGATAACGCGGACCTGGCCGAACTCGACGAGAGCAACAACGACGCGATTCAGGACACCGACGACCGCACCACCTTCGGGCGGACCTTCGTCGAGCTCACCGCCATCGCGCAGCCGGTGGACGCCGTCACGCTCGACCTGACCCTCGACGCCTTCGGCTCGTGGGGGTCGTCGTCCAACGACTCGTCCGTGGCGCTTGGCGCTGCATCCGCGTCGATCGACGTGGTCGACACCGACACGTTCCGCCTCGGCGTCCGCGCCGGTCGTCAGCGCTTCGGCATCGGCGGAGCCCCCCGAGACTACTACCTCAACGGTATGGTCGACGGCTTCACGTTCGACGCCGAGGTTGTCGATATCCTCACCCTGCGGGTGCTGGCGTTCGACATGTTCCACCCGCAAGAGCGCCCCGAGTTTGGCGGCGATGTGCTGTTCGCGCGTCCGCAGGGCGAAGTCCCCCGCGGTCAGCGCGGCGAGACCAACACCTACCGAACCGGCGCGGTGTTGCAGACGGTGGACCAGCTCGTGGAAGGCCTCGACGTCCGCGCGTTCTTCTTCCATGCGACCGTTGGCGGCACGTCCCGCGAGAACGGCACGGGCTCCGACATCAGCGAAGGCGGCCTGCTCGGCAACTTCCGCGACCGTGACTACCAGCGTTTGTTCGGCCTCCGCGCCGGATACTCGGCCGGTCTGCTCGAAGACGAGATGCTCACCATCGGCGGCTTCGCCGAGTTCGCGCGCTCCAGCGGTGTCGACCGTAAGGAGTCCACCGGCATCGACATCGACACCAGCGGCAACGCGCTCGGGCTCGGCCTTGAACTCGACGTCGAGCTCGGCGACGGACGCATTGGCTTCAACGGCGACTGGCACCGCATGGACGGCGCGCAGTACAGCGTGAACGGCCTCGAGTTCCAGCGCGGGTTCGTATCCATGTTCGGCGATCGCATCGGTGGCTTGGCCTCCGGCAGCATCGCCAGCATGCGCCCGTCGGCGTCGCTCAGCCGGTTCGGCGTGCTGCACAACCCCGACGACGTCGACCGCAACGCGGGCACCGACTTCACGCACTTGGAGCTGACCGGCGGATACCAAGGTTTCAACGTCTCCGTCGGCCTGTGGCTGTTCGCGGACACCCGGTCGTCCAACTTCGACCAGTCGACGCTGGCCACCATCGAGCCGCCGCCGGAGCACTCCCGCGAAGAGTTCGCCGCGCAGGTTCGCACGGGACTCGCGCTCGGCCAGGAGCTGGACATCAAGGTGAGCCAGTCCTTCCAAGAGTTTGCTGAGTTGTTCGTCCGTGGCGGCGTGTTCATGCCCGGCGACTACTACGCGTTGCCGGTCGCCCGCAGCGTGACGCCCCAGTACATCGAGGGCAACGCCCGCTTGGGCGGTCAGGCCACCTTCTGGGCCATCTCCGCCGGCGCGGAGTTCGGGCTGGGCTACCGGAAGGCTCGATAATGCGCGCTCGCTCCATCGCCTGCTTCGCGCTCATGGTTGGGGTTGTCGCCGGATGTGGCGATGACCGCCTGTACGACGAGCGCGGACAATCGTCCGGCTACCGCACGGGCACCACGGATGACGACTACCTGTCGAACGGTGAGCGCGGAAACGTGCAGATCTCCGAGGTGTTCTGGGCGGGCAGCGTCGAGTCCGTCGGGGATGGCTTCGTCCATCACCCGGACGACGTCTTCATCGAACTGCAGAACAAGCATCCCCGGCCGATCCAACTCACGGGTTGGCAGATCATGATCGACACCGGCCGTGGCAACGGTGAGGAAGAGAGCTTCGCGACCTTCATCATCCCGCCTCGTGAAAACGGTGCGCCGGTCGAGGTGAATGAGCGCGTGATCATCGTGGCGCGAGCCGACGGCGCGTTCCCCGACGCGGACTACATCATCCCCGGCTTTGAGCTTCCGCGCGACCGCTTCGACATCACCATCCGCGACCTCGATAACCGCCTCATCGGCGGAGCGGGCAACGCGAGAACCGACGTCTTCGCGGGCGCTTGGGACTTGGTCACCGCACGCTCGATGGAACGGGTGCAGCTGATCTTCTCGAACCAAGATGCGCGCAATTCGTCGTGGCACTCCTACTCCTACAACCGTTGGGATGGAGAGCCGCACCAGACGCTGCGTCAGAACATCGCGGAAGCCTACCAAGCGCGCACCTACGCGACGCCCGGCATGCCGAACTCGCCCGACTACTCGGGTAATACCTCGGCGGGAGGGTTCGACTAATGCGCACCTATCTTATTGGAATGATTGCGGTTGTCTCTGCGTTCGCCGGTTGCTCCAGCGAGCGGCCCAGCACCCAAGAGATGTTCAACCGCGTGGAGTTCGTTTCGGCGACCCCGGGCGATTCGGACATTGAGGCGCGGGCGCTGCGCATTATCGGCGGCGCCGAGACAAGCTGCTTCTTGGCGGCCGAGACGTTTACATCTGAGCCCATCGCCTCTGCGCTTGTCGCTGCACAAGGCCGCGGCGTGGACGTCCAGGTGGTCGGCGACGCGGACTTGAGTACGCAGGCCGGTTTCGCGCTGTTGGCGCGAGAGCTGCAGCCCGTGTTTGGGCAGATCCCCATGCGCTTCGGCGACGGGCCACTGTCGTACAACCCAGAGCTGGTCGACATCATCGACCGCGCTGGGGAGCACAACCGCATGACGCACAACTTCTTAGTGTGCGACGAGCGGCAGGTGCTCTCGGTGACCGGCGGTTTCGGCCCCACGGACGTCGTTCAGACCGGAATCGAAGCGTTCTCGTTCTACATGGGCCAAGACTTCGCGGACGAGTTCACGCAGCTGTTCGGCGGCGTGTTTGCGTCCACGCTGAGCTCGTTCAACGGCCCGCTCAAGTCGATCACCGACAACCGCGAGCACTACGACTCCGACCAGGGCAGGGTGCAGATCTACTTCGGCCCGCAGGAGCGACTCATCAAGCGCGTCGTCGACCATGTGTACGCCGCTCGCGCGTCCGTCTACGTGGTCGCCGAAGAGCTGACGTCGTCCGACCTGACCAACGCGCTGCGCTACAAGGCCGAGGCCGGATTCGATGTGCAGGTCGTAGTGGCCGCGGGCAACGAAGACGTGGACTCCAGCCGCTACGCCGAATTGGCGAGCGCGTTTCGCACGTTGGACAACGCATCGATCGGGCTGCTTGCCGACGTCGCGGTCAACGCGGTCATCATCGACTCCGAGGTCTCGCCCATCGACGGCGCGCGACACGCGGAGACGGCGATGTTCCTGAGCGAGCCGTTGCTGTCCGGGACGAGCGTCCTCGACGGGCAAGTCTCAACAGCGCGCGCGTCGGATGCGTTCTGCGACGCCAATATGTTCGTTTTCAACCGGACGCCGAGCGAGCAGCGCTGGCAGTTTGATGCCATCGCGAATGCGATGCGGCCGGTCTTCGCGGGGGCGCAGTAATGTTGAGTACAGTGAAGACTGGTCTTGGATTTCGCTGGACTCTGTCGTCCGCCGCTATCGTCGCGCTGCTCGTGCTCGGAGGGTGCCGCACCGAGGTGGACATCAACGATGTACAGACGTGGGAGGGGGGCTCCGTGCAGCCGTTCTTCAACGTGCCTGGCGTGCTCGCCGACTCGCGGACGGATAACTTCTCGACGGACATCCTCGTCCAGATGATCGACCAGGCGGATGCCTCCATCGACTTCGCCGTCATGGGCTTCTCGCGCGATGAGGTCATCGACGCACTCGAGCGCGCGCACTACCGCGGCGTAAGTCTGCGGTTCGTCGGCGATGCCCGTCACATGGAGCGCCCGAGCCGCGGCTACCTGCTCATGGACGAGCTGAACATCCCGATGCTGGTGGGGAATATGTACCACATCATGCACAACAAATTCTTTGTCATCGATGGGCGCTACATCATCGCAGGCACGGGCAATATCACGCCTACGGGATTCGAGCGGAACGACAACAACTGGGTCCTGATGGACTCTCCGCAGATCGCCGCCGACTTCACCGCCGAGTTCGAGCAACTCCTGGCTGGCCGCTTCGGCGCTGCCAAGCGCCCGATCGACAACGGCAACGTGTACCAAGTCGGCGACACCAAGGTGGAGCTGTATTTCTCGCCTCAGGAGGACGCCATGGGGCGCATCCTCGAGGCGATCGACAACGCGCAGTACTCGGTCGACTTCTACATCTTCGCGTTCACCAAGGACCAGGTGGGCTCCGGTTTCATCGAGCGCCACCTGGACTTCGAACAGTACAACGCGTGCTGTGACCCGAACGGTGACCGTTCCGATCCCGAATTCCTCGCTGCGTGCCAACTGCAATACACGTGCGGAGACACGTTCGTTCCGCGCGGCGTTCGCGGCGTGATCGACCGTTCGCAGCTGCACAGTAACGGCCCGTACCACGAGGCGTACCGTTTGCTCACGTGGGGCATCAACATGCGCCTCGACGGCAACGAGAGCAGCCGTCAGCCGGGCGATTACCAAGCCGGCGGCGGACGCCAGCACTCCAAGACGATGATCATCGACGCGGGCACCGAGAACGCCGTCGTGCTCACCGGGTCGTTCAACTGGTCGTCGTCCGCGACGGTCGCCAACGACGAGACCCTGCTCGTGATTCACGGCGCCGAGGCCTCGAACCTGTACCTCGACCAGTTCGAGCAGCTGTGGGAGCGCGGTAGCTTTGTCGGCAACGACTTTGCGGGCCCGGGCGGCACCATCAATCCCGGCGACGTGATCTTTAACGAGATCCACTGGGACGGCTGGAACGGAGACAATGACCCGTCCGACTTTGGCGGTGACGACGTGTCCAACGACGAGTTCATTGAGCTGCTGAACACCACCGACCGCACCATCGACCTGTCGATGTGGACCATCTCGACCGACGGCGACTTCGTGACCGGCCTGTACCCCGGCACGGTCATTGGCCCGTACGAGCACTTCTTGCTGGCCGACCACAACGTGGCCCCGTTCCAGGACTTGGTCCCGCAGGACCTCGGCGGTGCGTTCCTGTTCCCCGACTTCGTGATGAACAGCGCAAACGACCCGCGGTTCTTGCGGCTGAACCTGCACAACGCCCAGTTCGGTATTCGACTGCGCGACCCCCGCGGCAACGACATCGACGTGGCCGGAGACGGCGGACCCCCGTTCGCCGGCGGACGCAACATGGAGGGAGGTGTGCTCCGCAACCGCTCGATGGAGCGCCTGCACCCGATTCAGCCTGGCGACCAACGCAGCGCCTGGGCCGCCTGCAGCCTCGATGAGGGCGGCGCGAACGTGCGTGAGTCCTATCGCAGCGATGTGATCGCGAGCCCCGGTGAGCGCAACTCGACCGGAGAGCCCGGTATTGGTGAAGAAGACCCGCTCTTCCGTTCCGCTGCTGGCGAGTAGTAGAGTGGCGCCGTGTATTTGACGCGACGCCAGCAGCTCGACCGACTCCTGAAGCATCCGACCACCGACGCGGTGGTCATGGTGCTGATTATCGGGTCGATCGCGCTGCTCATTTTGAGCGTGGCGCTGGGGCCGAACCACCCGATGCGCGCGCGCATCGATCTGGTGAGCCACGGCGTTACCGTGCTGTTCGGCATCGAGCTGTCGCTGCGGTGGCTGGCCGAGCGAAAGAAGCGAAAGTTCGTGGAACGGTTCTGGATCGACTGCCTCGCGGTGTTGCCCGCGTTCCGGTGGTTCCGGTTCTTGTGGCTGCTGAGGTTGCTGAGGATTTTCCGCTTCGGTGTGATTTTGACGCGGCGCCTGAGCGGCTACTCGGCGTTGGTGCGAAAGGGCGCGGTGGAGTCGGTGCTGTTCCTGATGGTCGTGTCCGGCGTCGTGCTCGCTGCCGCGTTCGCTGTGCAGCGCGCCGAGGGCGCCACCATGGGGTTCGAGACCCTCAGCGAGAGCATCTGGTGGAGCGTGTTGAGCCTTGTCGCCGGCGAGCCGGTCGGGCAGACTCCGTCGACGACCGCCGGACGGTTGGTCACGGTTGGGGTGATGTTCTCTGGCCTGACGATGTTCGCTGTGGTCACCGGTGTGGTGTCGGCCAACATGGTCGACCGACTTCGTAACTTGAACCTGCGTGATATGGAAATCGAGGACCTAGAAGGCCACGCCATTCTGTGTGGATGGAACCCGGCGGCGGTTCTCGTGATTCGCGAGCTGCAAGCGGATCCGGCTTACGGCCGGCGCGGCATCGTTGTGATCGCGGAGTTCGACCGAGACCCTGATTTGCGCGACTCCGTGCAGCAACCCGGGCTCGTGTTCTTCGTGTCGGGGGACTACACGCGCCCCGATGTGCTGCATCGCGCCCGCATTGAGCTCGCGAGCCGCGCGATCGTGCTGGCGGACCGAACCAAGGAGCGCTCCGACCAGGACCGAGACGCGCGTTCGGTCCTGACGGCGCTACTTATCGAGAACATTAACCGCGAGAACCACAAAGACATCTTCACGAGTGTCGAGCTGGTGAACCGAGACAACGCCCAGAGCCTTGTCAGCGCGGGCGTGGAGGAGATCGTGGTTGCGCACGACTACGTGGGCCGCATCTTGGCCTCGTCGTCGCGTCAGGTGGGCATCACGACCATCCTCGATGAGTTGCTGACGGCGCAGTACGGCAACCAGTTCCTCAAGTTTGTGCTGCCCGGTGCGTTGCCGCCGCAGACCGTCTCGCAACTCACCCATCTGCTGCAATCCCGCTGCCACGCCATCTTGTTGGCGGTCGAAGAGCCGAACTCGCTGGGCGCGACCATGGAGGTGAACCCTCCGCTCGACCGGGTGGTGCATGGCGGCGAGATAGTCGTGGCGATCTGCGAGCAGCCGATCGACCCACGGGTGCTTCTTTGAACCCACGCGCCGCGAACGTGGGTGGGCGAGCAGCGGCGGTCGCGCTCGTCGCGCTGACGCTCGTTGGTTGCGGCGGCATTCGTGTCGCGTCTGTGGCCAACCCACGCGTATCCGAGTTGCCCACCCGGGTGGTCGAGCCACCCGTTCGGTTCGTGCTCGGCGTGGTCGAAGATGCGGTCGTCCACAGCTATGAGCCGTGGCGAAACACGCCGCTCGGCGCCGAGGAGTGGTTGCGCTCCGGAACGGACGTCGGCCGCGGTGTGCACTGGGTCAGCTACCTGCGCTTCGATTTGAGTACGGTGCCGCCGGCGACGAGCGTAGCGTCCGCGACGCTGCAGCTTCCGCTGGCGGAGGACGCGAGCGTCGGTACATTCAAGTACGCTGTGCATGGCGTCACCTCGGAATGGGACGAAGGATCGGTGACGTGGGCGCGGCAGCCGGGCGTGACGCCGGGCCCGATCGCCCGCGGAGAATCCTATCTCGACGAGCTGGCGATGTACGACAGCGTGGACGTCACGCGCGTGGTGAACCGCGCCATCGAGCAGGACGCACGCTACATCGACTTCGCGATCCTGCCGGGCGCACCAGAAACCGGTGGAGTAAGGGGTTGGCCAAGCCGCGAAGGAACCCCATTAGAAGCTGCGAGCAGCGACACCGTCGTATCCCTAAACATCTCAGCCGGACCCCCTCCGGCGCCCCCGTCAGCGGCCGAACGTGACCTCATGTCCGGCGGCCGGGAGAACCTAGGAGAACCATGAGCCTGTTCCTTGCCCAAGCAGAAGCGCCGCACACCGGCTGGCTGACGGGCGTGCTGTTGAACGCCGCGCGTGGCGGCGGTGAGTGGATCCTGTGGATCCTCGTCACGCTGAGTTTGGTTTCCATGGCAGTGTTCGTCGAGCGCCTGCTCTTCTACCGGAAGGTCAGCACGGACACCGAGGCGCTGCGTCGCTTGATTATCGAACGGCTCGGCAACGGAGACATCGACGGGCTCGTCGCGTCGCTGAAGGACGACGAGAGCATGCAGGCGCGTGTCGTCGCGTACGGAATGCGCGAGGCCGAGCGTGGCCCGGAGGCCGGGTCACAACTTTGCCGCGGCGCGGTCGGAATGGAGAAGCTCCGCTACGAGCGCGGGCTCAGCGTTCTGGCAACCGTCGGCTCTAACGCGCCGTTCATCGGCCTGTTCGGCACCGTGCTCGGTGTCATCATGGCGTTCGACCAGCTGCGCAGCCTCTCGGACGGCGGAGCGGAGGGCTCGAACATGGTGATGGGTGCGATCGCAGAGGCGCTCATCGCAACGGGCGTCGGTCTGCTGGTCGCCATCCCTGCCATTCTGTTTTTCAACGTGCTGAAGGGCGCGGTGAAGAAGCAAGTCGCTACGACGGCGCTGTTGGTGGAGACCTGCGTGGCGCTACTCAGCAGCGAGAAGGCGTAGCCGATGGCGGGTGGAATTGTCGAAGATGAAGACGACGTAATCGCGTCGATCAACATGGTGCCGTTCATCGACATCTGCTTGGTTTTGTTGATTATTTTCATGGTGACCAGCTCGTACATCGTACAGCAGGCCATCGAAGTCGATCTGCCCCAGGCCGCGTCTGGTGGGAACGTCGCGCCGAGCGCGCTGGCCATTGTTGTCGAGGCGGACCGCACGGTCTCGCTGAACGGCGAAGTGATCTCCATGGAGGCGCTCGGTGCTGCCGTCGAGCGTGAGGTTGCCCTCGACGAAACGGTGCAAGCCATTATCGCCGCAGACCGAACGGTGGACTACGGCGTTGTGATGGACGTGGTGGATGAAGTGAAGATCCACGGCATTCGTACGTTCGCCTTGAACATCGATCGCGAGGAAGCGCCGTAAGTGTCCGCTAGCGTCCGATATGACCCCTTCAGCACCCCAGATACGGGGCGCCGACGGTATGGTGTTTTGGCGATCGCATTCGGCATCGCGATCGCTGTGCACGGCCTCGTTGCGGGCACGTTCGCGGTCACCGGAGGCCAGGACGACGACACAGAGACGGAGTCGCTCGTTTGGTTCGAGGTGGAGGAACCGGAGCCAGAACCAGAGCCTGAGCCTGAGCCGATCCCGGAGCCGGAGCCTGAGGTGACCCCAGAGCCCGAGCCGGAGCCTGAGGTGGAGCCGGAGCCTGAGGTGATCCCAGAGCCCGAGCCGGAGCCAGAAATCGTACCCGAGGCGCCGGAGCCAGAGCCCGAGCCGGCGGACACCCCCGAGCCCGACCCGGAACCTGCGCCAGAGCCGGACCGTCCGCCCGAGCCACGTGAGCTTCCGCCGGAAAACCCGGACGAGCCGCCGCCGGCGGAGCAACGCCCAGTGGTGATCAACCTCGAGGGACAGTCGTTCTCCGACGGTAGCACTGGGCCAGTCTTTAATGCGGGAGACACAGTGCGCGGTGGCCGCCCCGATCGCCGAACCGTGGACCCCGAGGACACGCGTGCGCCGCGCCAAGGTTCTGGTGATGGGACGGGCGCGGGCACGGAACCGACTCAGGTGACAGCCCCGTCCACCGGGCGTCCGTCTCGCGGCAACCGGCCGCCGCGCGACCGAGAGCCCCGCATGCGCCGCGGGGTGAACGAGGACGTGCCGTACCCCAGCGAGGCCGCCAGCCGACGAATCGAGACCGACTGCGAGATCATTCTGATGATCAGCGCCACCGGTGAGATTGACGAGATCTATGGCGTGCGCTGTGACGCCGCAGATTGGGAGTTCGAGGACGCGCTTCGGTCCCATGCTGCGCGAGAGTTTCGATTCGACCCTGCGATCGAAGGCGGGGTTCCAGTTTCCAGAAGGGTGAGATGGACTCATTTATTTCGCCTCGACGACTGAGCGCGTGGGGTGCCGTTTGCGCGGTGCTCTTCTCGGTCGCGGCGTTCGCTCAGAGCGGTTCGGATTCGTCTGCGGAAACGCCGGCGAGCGAAGTGATCCCGCCCACGCTCGTGACCGAGGTGACGCCGGACTACCCGCCGACCGCGTTCGACGCCGACGTCGAGGCGGATGTCGTGCTTCAGATCGACATCGACGTGGAAGGCGTCGTCTCGAACATCGTCCCGCTCGAACTCACGTACTACACGTACGCGGACGATGGCGCGGCCCAGGAAGACCCGCGGACGCTGGACGCGGACCCGTACGGCTTCGTCGAGGCCGCCGAGCGCGCCATGGCGGGCTACGCGTTCTCCGCCGCCCGTATGCAGATGGAGCCCGACGCCGAGCCGGTGCCGATCCCCGTGCGCGTCACGTGGCGCGTCGGATTCGTGATCGATGTGGAGGAGACGACGATCGTGCCCCCCGGCGTTGGTGAAACGTCGCCGCCGAGCACAAGTGAGGGTGTGGCCGCTGTCGAAGGTTCGGGCGAGGGCGCAGGCGAAGGTTCGGGCGAAGGCGACTCCGCGCCCGGTGTGACGCCCGGTGTG
>CBDUJZ010000005.1:0-73408 GCA_965367675.1 uncultured Myxococcales bacterium
AAGTCGAAGGACCCAACCCTTCCTGAGCGAAGTCGAAGGACTCCCCCCTTCCTGACCGAAGCCCACCAACCCTTCCTGAGCGAAGTCGAAGGACAGGCTTCAACCCACGCGGCGTCCTGATCAAACCGATGTGGAAGGAATCATCGCATCACACGCCGCTCACACCCCATCAAACAGCGCTCTAGCGCGACCTCAAACCGCTCCGTGAGGCCGACCGAGCGCATCCGCCAGCGCCGCCCGCATCACCTCCAGCGGCGCCTCCGTCCCAGTCCAGCGCACCAACGCGGCAGCACCCTGGTGCAGCAACATCGTCGCCCCGTCGCGCGTCAGCCCCTCCGCAGCAAGCGACTGCGGAGCGAACCGCAGAAAGCGCGTCGTCTCCGGCGCATACGACAGGTCCAGCCACGCGCGCGCGCTGCACGCCTCAAGCCCGGCCGAACGCCAGGCCGCGTCCGCCAACGCCGCGTCGGAGAACTGAAGCGACGTCGCGTTGACCACCACCGACGCACGCCGCAACAACGCTGGCACCTCCGCGTCCCACGCCTGCGCGGACAACCCGGCCGCGCTCCACTCCCCGAGCGAGGCGCACAGCGTCGCCGCCCGCTCAAGCGTCCGATTCACCACCACCACCCGATCAAACGCGCGTCCGCACGCGAGCACCGCCGCAGCGGCCGCGCCACCCGCACCAAACACCACCACCAAGCCCGACGCGCCGCCATCCGACGCGATACCCATCGCATCCAACGTCGCAGACACACCATGAACGTCCGTGTTGTCACCGCGGGCCTGCCCATCGGCATCCCGCCAGATCGTATTCACCGCCCCCGTCGCCGCCGCGCGCTCCGTCACCGCATCCACCGCCTCAAACGCAGTCGCCTTATGCGGCGCCGTCACGTTCGCCCCGACCAACTCACCCCGGCGAATCTCATCCACCGCAGCACGGGCGCCAGCCGTATCTACACGGCGAAGCCCAAACCGAAGCCGGCTCCCCAGCGCAACAAGCCCTGCATTCTGAAACACGGGCGACTTACTGTGCGCCACGGGATCACCGAGCAGCACGATATCTGGAACGTTGGTCAATGGGTCAACCGGTGTGGTAGCGCTCGCTCACTCGCGAGAAGGACCCATGATAGACCAGCACGACCGCCTCGGCGACCTCCTCACCGGCCTCAGCGACAGCCAACTGGCCAACGGGTGCGTCCTCACCATTGGAAACTTCGACGGCGTCCACCAAGGACACCGCGCGATCATCCGTCGCGTGGTCGACGAAGCCAAACGCCTCGGCGTCCCCGCGGCCGTGCTCACTTTCGAGCCACACCCCAAGACCGTCTTCCGAGGCACCGCCCCCGAGGACTTCCGCCTCACCACCACGGCGGAGCGTGAGGCCTTACTCCGGGCAGCCGGAATCGACGCCGTCGTCACCGCGAATTTCCAACCCGAATTCGCCGAGCTCTCACCCGAAGGCTTCGTCGAAGACCTGCTCATCAAGGTCCTCCACGCCCGCCAGGTGCACGTCGGGTACGACTTCAACTTTGGCAAAGGCCGCGCTGGCGACACCCAATCCCTCGAAGACCTCACTCGCCCCCACAACGTCCAAACCGTCGTGCACGCCCCGATCGAACACGACGACTCCGTGGTCTCGTCCACCCGTGTCCGGGCCGCCCTAGCCGAAGGTCACCTCGACCAGGTGAACGCCCTGCTCACGCAGCCCCTCGCCATCCACGGCACCACAGAGGCCGGCGCCGGTCGAGGCAAGGGCATGGGTATCCCTACGCTCAATCTCTACCCCAGCGGACGTCTGCTGCCGCCACACGGCGTCTACGCCACCATCCTCAACCATGATGGCGTCTGCTACCGCGCGATCTCGAACCTCGGCGTCCGTCCCACGTTCGAAGACGACAACCGCGTCTCGCTAGAGACCCTCTCGCTTGAGCCCTTCCCCATCGAAGCGCGCGGCCTCAACATCCAGGTCGGCTTCCTCGAGTACATCCGCCCGGAGCGCCGGTTCGAGGACCCGACGGCACTCCGCGCCCAGATCGGAATCGATGTCGCCGCAGCGAACGCCGCCCACGACGCGTTCGAGCCCTAAAGGCTCGGCGACGCTTTCGAGCCCTAACGCTCGGCGACGCTTTCGAGCCCTAAGGGTCGGCGACCCTTCAGGCCACAGCCACAGCGACGCACCGGCCGCTAAGTCCTAGCCTGCACGCACGCCTCGAGCACCCCTCGTCAGCGACGCCCAGCCCGCGGGCCTATGCGGCGTCCGACTCGTCGTCGTCGCCGTAATACGCCGCGTACTGGCTGTAGTAGTAGTAGTAGCGTCCGCCACCACTACGGCCGGTCAGGTCAACATCGTTCAGCACCGCGCCAACGATGTTCGAGTTCACCGCGCTCATCAGCTCGACCGCGCGACCCAGAACCTCGTTGCGGGTCGCGTTCGCGCGAATCACGAGCACCACGCCATCGACGACGGAGCTCAAGATGGCGGCGTCCGTCACCGGCGCGATCGGCGGGGAGTCGAAGATGACCTTGTCGTACATCGAGGCCAACACGCCGACCGTGCGACGGAAAGCCTCGGACTCGATCAACTCGGCCGGGTTCGACGGAATCGCGCCCGACGGCAGAATGTCCAAGCCCGGGACCGGGCTGCGCTGAATCACATCCGCAGGAGACGCACCGTCCACCAGAATCGTGGAGAGGCCCACCTCGTTCGGCGTGTCGAAGATCGTGTGCACCCGCGGACGACGAAGGTCGGCGTCCACCAGCAGCACGCGCGTGCCCGACTGTGCCATCACCGTCGCCACGTTCATGCTCGTCGTCGTCTTGCCCTCGCGCGGCCCCGGCGACGTGATCAGCAACGTGTTCAGCGGCTCTTCCGACGCCAAGAACGTCAGGTTCGTTCGAATCGATCGGCAAGCCTCGGCCACCGGCGACTTCGGGAACTGGTGGGCGTACTGATCCGGAGACCACGCCTGACCGCGCGCTGGTCCACGACGCGTCGGCTTCGCCGTCAGCGTCGGATCAATGTGCGGAATCAAGCCCAGGAACGTAAGACCGTACTCGCGCTCCACCGCCTCCTGCGTCTTCACCGTGCTGTCCATCGCTTCCAAACCGAACGCCAGCAGAATCGCGAGCAGGAACCCTAGACCAGCGGCAGCCACCACCAGCATCGGCTTGTTCGGCTCCACCGGCACGTTCGGCACCACCGCCATCTCCAACAGCTCCACATTGTTCTGCTGTGAGTTGCGGCTGAGCTCGACCTCTTTCCGGCGACGTTCGATCATCTCGAACAACTCACGATTCAAATCCGCTTCACGCAGCAGACCGCTGTATTCCACCTGGTGGGTACCCAGCAGCTGCACGTCTCCCTCGACGGCGCTCAAGCGACTCTCCAGCGTCGAGACTAGGCGCGACGCCCGCTCCGACCGCTGCCGAATCGCGCTCAGCACATTCTCGATCTCACGCTCCAAACGCTCCCGCGCCAGACGCTCACGCTCCGTCACGGAGATGATCAACGGATGGTTCTCCAGGTATCGCCCCGACAACTCAATCCGCTCCGCCTCGATCTCGTACAGCTCCGACTTCAGAGACTGAATCAGGTCATTCTCCACTAGGGCCGGCGCATCCGCGTCTAGCAAATCGCCGGATCGCAACGCCTCGTCCACCTGCCGAACCAGCGCCCGGGCGCGATCCGCCTCAACCCGCGCTTCCTCAAGCTGGGTCGACGTGGTCTCCATACGAGAGAGCAGGCTTACGTGCTCGCTCAGGTTCACCGCGATCAGGTTGTTCTCCTGACGGAAGTTCACCAGCGCCGACTCCGAGTCCCGAAGCGACGTGCCCAAGTCTTCGAACTGCTGCTGCAGCCAACGCGCCGCGTTGTCCGTCGACTCGAGTTGCCGCGCCAGGTTGCGGTCGATGTACACCTCAGCCGTCGTGTTCGCCAACGCCGCCGCCGTACGCGGATCCCGCGCACGCGCCCGGATCGCGACCACACGGGTCTGCTCCACCGGATGGATGGACACCGAACCCTGCACCACGAGAGCAGCGTCCGAGCGCTGAATGGCCGCCGCGAGCTCATCAGGATCTTCGATCGCACTCAGCCCCAGAAAGTCCGGGTCGTGCTCCAAGCCCAAACGCGTCGCCACTTCACCGGCGACCGAGGTCGAACCCATGATGCGGTACTGTGTCTCCAAGTATTCGCGCAGCGCCCAGAAGTTCTGGCCACCGTTCTCCACTACAGGCGCCACATCCCGCAGGATCTGAGGCGAAGCCGCCTCGATCACAACGCGAGCGGTCGACTCGTACACAGGAATCTGCTTCGACGCGTAGTAATAGCCCGCCGCCGTCGTCGCGACGATCACGAGCAAAACTGCCCAGATGTGCTTCCGAACAACCGTCAGGTACTCGCGCGGGTCCGCCCCCGGAGCCCCTTGTTCTGGTCCTTCAGACACCATCGTACACTACGGAATCAAGCGATAAGTCGGAACAAAGATGGAGTCGTTCGGCCAGACTGGCAGGTCCGGACCACGACCGCTCAGCACCTGCTGAAACGGCACCACGATCTCCGTGAACTCGCCATCCACGAGTCGCGTAATCACCAATCGGTCTTTCGCGGCGCTGTTCGTCATGCCGCCGGCCATGGCCATAGCCTGTACCAGCGTCAGCCGAGGAGTAAACGGGTACACACCCGGATTCCCCGCCTCGCCGCTCACCACGAAAGTCCGCGAGTTCACCTCAAGGATCTGGCAACTCACCGACGGCGAGCGGAGAAAACCATCCGCCAAACGGGCCGTCACTTCGCGCTCGATCGAGATGCAGTCGCGGTTGATCACCGCAACCTCACCAATCAGCGGAAAGTTCACAACGCCGAGCGCAGACACCGTGTAGTCGGCGTCCATCTCCGCCTCTTGGTACACCCGCAGCGAGAAGCGGTCGCCCTCGCCCAGAAGACCTGTGTCCTCCGCGGTGTATGGCATCTGCGCCCATTGCAGATACTCTTCATCCACGGGCGCACGGCACGCCATGAGGAATGCTGCGCAACACAGCACACTCCCAAACGCACCAAGGGCGCGGGCGATATCGCCGCGCCCTTCTCGTAACCGGTTAAGCACCGTCACTCCAACGACCTCGACTAGCGCGGAACCCAGGCGCTACCCGAGCCAGACACACCGGACAGAGGCAACGGCCGAGCCGCGGCGATATCGAGGAAGAACAGCGCGCGATGCTGCACGTAGTCCGCAGACTGACCGGCGGTGCTGCCGTCCGACACGGTAGTCGTCGAGTCGCGAATAGTCGGGTTGTAACGAAGGCCCATCGTGAACCAATCGGTCACGCTGTAAGACACGAGCGCCTGCCCGCCGACCAGCGTGTCCTTCCGCTCGCCGTTGAACACGTCCACTTCCGTGCCACCCGACGTCATCGACGAATAGGTGTTCAGGTTGACGTAAGCACCAAGACCCAAGCCCAGCGCGCCCGCGTCGACGCTCGCGTCGGCGTATACGCGGTGGTACGTGATGAAGTTCGAAAGGACGGCGTCTTCGAAGTTGTGCTCCCAACCGAACCGCAAGCGATTCGTGTCGGACAGATGCACGCCGAACTCGATGTGCGTCAGGTACGTCTTCGCGTCTTCACCCAGGTCGTAGTTCGCCTGACCGAAACCGCCTGACGCGAGCAGCGAGAGGCGACGCGAGAGGAAGCCCGTAAAACCAGCCGATGCGCGAATCGCGAGCGAGTCGACATTGTCGACCTCCACAGCACCAGACGACGTCACCGACGTCACCGACACACTGTCGTAGCTCAGCGTGTCGACCGCACCCGTGATGAACACGCCCGTCTTCGGGAGGAAGTTCCACTGCAACTCAAGCCGACCGCCGAGGCCAGTACGGTTCAGGCTGTCAAACGAGTCATAGTCCCACAAGCGGTGCTGGAAACCCATCGCGCCGCTCAGTCCGAGACGCTCCGAGCGACCGTAACCGCCGGGGTGCAGTCCCACTTCGATGTCGAAACGGTTGTGCAGCACGCGGAACGGGTCACCCGCACGCGAGTTCGGGGTGTTCGTCCAAGACAGGTGATCGGACGGCGTGATCGAGACCACACCGTTGGGGTTCACGCGGAGACCGACCGCGGCTTCCAAGTCGAGGCCACTTTGGCCGCTCGCATCTTCCTGCAGCAACTGCTCCCAAGCAGCACCGAGATCAGCGAAGAGCTCGAGCGCACGCGGCTCGGGAGTCGAGATGCCGATGTAGGGGTTGATGCGAATCGTCCCCGACGGCTGCGGATCCTGAGAGGCATCCAAGTACAACGGACTGCTGTCGACGCCCAACTCCAGACGAATACCCGGGCGGAGCTGCAGGCTTCCCGCCGCGACCCCGTCCTCAGCATGCGCTGGAGCGGCCACCGTACCCACGCATGCGAGCGCAAGTGATAGCAACAGTGTTTGGGGTCCCGTAAAACCCGTGTCCCTTCTCATGTAAAAATCTGTCTTCCTAACAAGGTTCGGTGTGGCGGCTCGGTATGCCTGAGCTGCCAGTCCGTCAAGTCATTTTAAGAGTGCCCGAGCGCCCCCTAGGGGGTAGCGGTCGAGGGCGATACAGCGACGAAATCCAGGTTGCCGAACCAGCTCGGGAAGAACCATGGCATCACTGTGCGTCCCCGAAAGTCGATGTCGCCAACGGGGATGTAGAAGCCGTTCATCGCGAGGACCGTTCCGTCTCCCGCGATACCATTGTCACCACCCATGATCGCGTCCGCCTGACGGCGAGACTCACGACACGAGTTGGCCGCGGCAACGATCATGCTGAACCAATGCTCCAGCGTCGCGCGATCCGTCACCTGCTTCGAACCACCTTCGGACTGCGCAGCCTTCAGGTTGGCCAGCGCCTCCTCCGCCACGAGCAGTCGACCGTTCATCTGCGTGTAGATGTTGTTCAGACGCTGGTACGCCGAAGCATCTCCATCCGCCTCTGCCGACACGCGGTACTCCGCGACGACGTCGACAGAGTCCGACATCTCGGCAACGAGCGCTTCGCCCTGCGTGATCATCTCGGTCAACGAGAGATCGGCGTATTGCGACGCAGTCTGCGCCAACGCAGTGCTGCTCATCAACATGCCGACGAGTGCAATCCACAGCATTCGGGTCATTGTCCATCTCCTGGGTGTTCCCGCGAACGGGAGCGAGCACGGTTGCGACTCAACGGCGCTCAGCATGCAGCAAGCTAGTCGAGGGGCCTACCGCTGTCAATCGACGGTAGTCAAAGATCTGGGCCACCCAAGGGCCTCAAAGATCACCCCCGCACCACCAGCTCCCCAACGCTGGCGCGTCAAAAACGAAAGAACCCGCCAATCGGCGGGTTCTTTCGTCCGAAGGAAGTACGAGCTATTCGCCCGCGCCGCCCTTCGAGTGCGCCACCAGCAAGTTCTCGAGCTTCACCGAGTACTGGTCGATCTCTTCCACGATGCGCTTTGAGATTCCCGAAAGGAACAGGTGCGCGAGCATGGTCGGGATGGCGACGACGAGGCCGAACGCCGTGGTGTTCATCGCGAGCGCGATACCACCAGCGAGAAGACGCTGACGGTCTTCCGGTGCCGCGGTCTCGAGAGCCGCGAAAGCCTCGATAAGACCGATGATGGTACCGAGGAGTCCGAGAAGCGTTGCGATGTTCGCGAGCGCGAGGAGCGCCGGCGTGCGTCGCGTCACCATCGGGATGACCTCCAAGGTGGCCTCCTCAATGGCGTTCTGGATCTGCACTTCACCCTTGTTCGCGCGCGTCAGACCAGCCTTCACTACCTTGGGAAGTGCGGCGGCCGGAGCGGCGTTACAAAGCTTAATCGCACGATCCACGTTGCCCGCCATGACGAGCTTTTGGATCTGCGCCATGAACGCGTTCGCGTTGATGTTGTACTTGAAGAACAGGAAGATGAACCGCTCGATGATGATACCGATCGCCACGATCGACACCACCAAGATCAGGTACATCCAAATACCACCGTTCCGAAATGCGTCTGCGATTGCGCCCATAGTCTTTTTCTTCCGGTCAGAGGCTGATTGGTCCAGCCTGTCTCGTTCAAATGTCTAGCAGCTTCCCAAGGGGTGGGTCGCTGCCTGCTGTGGCTGTACGACTGCATCATGCAGTCTGCGGAAACTATTCGCTAGGCTCAAGAATATACGGCACCCGTACGGTAGCCGCGCCTCCGGATGGCTCATCAAAGCGCCACCGGCGAACACGTCCTACAATACATGTACCCACCGCGTCACCTACCGTGTTCTCCGGCAAGCGCGCATCGGTGACCTGGCCGCCTTGGCCGACGGTGAACTGAATCAGAACGCGGCCGCTAAGCGACGGATTCTGCGCCAGTCCGCGCTCGTAGCATCGTTGAATGTCGGATTGACGACGACGAAGCACAGAGCGCAAATTGTTGGAATCAAGAGCGCCCGTACCCGCGGTCTGCGGGCTGCGCGATCGAACCGACGCGACCGCGACGGCCTCACGCTCTTCCGTGCGTTCGGTGGTCGCTGCCTCGGCGACCGTCGATCCGCGACCGGTGTCTACACCAGCGCGGCCCACTTCGCCTTCGGCGCCGCTGCTCGTACCGAGCCCCGAACGACTGACGATACCACCGGAGCCGGCGTTCTCGCCGAGCGCGGTTTGGTTCGAGAGTACCTCGTCGGCACGACGATCCGAGAGCGCCGACGTGAATCCCAGCGCAGGACCAGATGCATCGTCCGCGCCGCCGTAGAACGCCGCGAGTGCGGACTCTTGGCGGACACGCTCTTGCGCCTGCTCACGGACGACGTCTTCTGTACGGGTGTCTTCCTGGCCGGCATCTTCGTTGCCCGCCTCTTCGACTTCCGGCTCCGCTTGCTCTTCGCCGCTGTCCTCGGGCTCTTCGGCCTCGGTGGGAACGCCGTCGTCAGCGATCTCCGCCGGGACGTCATCGATGACCGGCTCCTCGACCTCTTCTTCAGGGGCGAGGATCTGTACGAAGCGGTTCGGGAGTTCGCTGAGGCCGGCCGAGCGCGGGGCAGGAGGCACCATGTAGACAAGCCACAACACCGACGCGACCTGCACGACGGTGGAGAACACCATCGACAGCAAGAAGCCGCCGCTGAGTCCCATGATCGTCGCTACGAACAGCAGCAAACCGCCACGCATGTTCGCGGGCAGTTGCGGCAGCACCTTGAGCGGCGGCGGGTTCACAAACTGGAACAAGATGGTGACGTCGCCGAGGGCGATCTTGCCTCGAGCACGGTCACTGAGCTCGATCGACCAGCCGGCCGACGATTTCTTCGCCTTGCCAGACTGCTTGAGACTCTCGAGGTCGTGCACGCTGCTTCCCAGCAGCATACGGCCCGTCATCTTATCGGTGAACTGAAGAACGTACTTGCCGCTCTTCAGGTCGAACATCGTAAACGCCGGGGGAAAGGCGTTCGACGCGATTACGAAGGTGTTCTTGAGCGTCTGTCCCACCGACACGGCTTCCCGCGTGCGGAGCAGTCGCTCTTCGATGATTCGTCCGTTCTGGATGATTCCCAGGCGGAGAATCTTTTCAACTGGCTGCTTTGTCGCCATGTGCGTGTTCGCCGAGGTGTGTCGTCGTGATGGCGGTCAGAAGACCGCGCTCCCCTTAGACGTTTGGAGTGGGGAGTTCTGACACCACCCTCAAGTCGTCAGTTAGCGGCTTGAACGCCGGAACCTTGCGCGCGCTGGAGAATGGCGAACTTGAAGTTCTGCACACCCGCTGCGCTCGCGGTGATCATGACCTGAGTTAAGATCCGGTACGGCGCTTCCTGGTCGACGATGATCGTCACGACCCGCTCGAAATCACGCTGCGCCAGGCGAGCCCACTCTTCTTGCTCTTGCACGGTCTCTTCGATCCGCTGCTGGAGCTCGGGGATGATCGCGCTCTCAGCGCTCTGAAGCGCGGAGGCATCGATCTGACCTTCGTTAATCGGGATGACCTGCTCGTCCTCTACCATCACCCATTTCTTGGTGATGCTGATGATGAGCATGTCTTCGGGCGCAATCTCCGACGTCGAGAACGGAAGTCGAAGGTCATCGCTCTGGTTCACCTGAATCGGCTCCGCGCCGTAGGACTTCAGGAGGAAGACCAGGATGATGACCATCATGTCCATCATCGAGTTGATATTGAGACTCGGCTCATCGCTCTCACGGTGAGCCTTACCCTTGTTCCGACGCGCTGCTTTCTTGCGGTCGGCGAGGATCTTGTCCTCGTCCATGATGATGTCTTTTTGGTCGGTCATGCGCGTGCTCTTAATTCGGATACGTTAGGGACGGGCTTACGAGCCCGAGCTCGGACGCGGCAGAAGGAGGACCGGGTCTGGGAACAGCTCCACACGCTCGCCCTCAGGCGTCATGATGTAGAGGGCGTTCTCCAGATCCTCGAGCGTTCCGTTTCCGCCACCCAGCTGGAACGCCGGGATGCTGGAGGAAGCGGCAGGTACGCCGGGGCTCTGACCTTCGGCGGACAGGAAGAACCGTGCGGTGTCCATCGTCTTGATGAGCACTTCGAACGGGATCTCCGGGTCTCCGAGGATGCTGATGACAGCGTTGTTCTCTTCACCGAACCGGTCGAACCATTGCGGCTGAAGGCGGATGGCCACCAGCTGGTTGTACAGGGCCGGGAAGTCGAGCTTCGCGACGAGGGGAGCGTTCGCGTCTACGCCGTCTCGAAGACAGATCGTAGCGGGAATCTCCGCCATATCGTGGGGGCTCAGCTGACGGGCTTCTTCGCCCGCGGCACCACCACCACCGCCGCCACAGCGGGCGATCGGGGTCGTGAATTGCTGGAACTCCGGAAGGTTCGACTGGTCACCGACGCGGAAGCCGTCGTCGGAGATATAGACGACCACCTTCGGGACCGGCACTTGCTCTTCTTGCTCCTCGGTGTCCGGCGTATTGGCCTGGGCGTTCCGGGGGGAGCTGATGTTCACGACGCCCGTCTTCAAGAAGACCGTCGAGAGCAAGAGAAGAGGGATGAGGATCATGACCATGTTCATGATCGGAGCCAGGTTTAGCTCCTGCTCCTCTTCTGCGAATGAGTGTCTCTTGCGTGCCATGTGGTGGTCTCCAACAGCGCGGGCGCGCACTGCGCGCCCTTACAGTTCAGGTGTGGGTCACTCGCCGAAGGCGAGAGACGCGCTACTCGGCGCTGCCGCCCTTCGAGTGCGCAACCAGAAGATTCTCGAGCTTCACCGAGTACTGGTCGATCTCTTCGACGATCCGCTTCGAGATACCTGACAGGAACAGGTGCGCGAGCATGGTCGGGATGGCGACGACAAGGCCGAACGCCGTAGTGTTCATAGCGAGCGCGATACCACCGGCGAGAAGACGCTGACGGTCTTCCGGCGCGGCGGTCTCGAGCGCGGCGAACGCCTCGATAAGACCGATGATGGTACCCAGTAGTCCGAGCAGCGTTGCGATGTTCGCGAGCGCCAGAAGCGCCGGCGTACGCCGCGTCACCATCGGGATGACTTCCAGGGTCGCTTCCTCGATCGCGTTCTGAATCTGAACCTCGCCCTTGTTGGCGCGCGTCAGACCAGCCTTTACGACCTTGGGAAGTGCCGCAGCCGGAGCCGCGTTGCACAACTTAATGGCGCGATCCACGTTGCCCGCCATGACGAGCTTCTGGATCTGAGCCATGAACGCGTTCGCGTTGATGTTGTACTTGAAGAACAGGAAGATGAACCGCTCAATGATAATGCCGATTGCTACGATCGACACCACCAGAATCAGGTACATCCAGATACCGCCATTACGAAATGCGTCTGCGATCGCGCCCATTGTTCTGCTTCCTTCGGAGGGTGGTGCCGGACTGCGCCGACGAGGTCCCATCGAGTCGATGGGGCTTGGAAATTGCGAGGGTGTATCTACTACGCGAGCGGTGCGGTCTCAACAGTTTTGATTTCGAGCCAAGACCCGCTCGCTCATTGTGTTTGGCGCCACCCAGAGGCGGAACCAGACCGGCTTCTGATCGCACACGATCCTCGGGTTGTCCACCGACATGTGCTTTTGGGGACTACCCGCCAGCACCGTGGAACCACCCAAGCCGTCTGCATCAGAACGGCAACTCTTCGACCGTCTCGTACAGCGCCGGCAAGAAGCTCGCCTCAGCGTCGAGCGAGACGTACTCCAGGTTCGACGGGCTGAGGATGTAGAACGCTTCCGGCTTCTCGATCTCACCGCGGACGGTGACTTCGTCGAAGACGTATACGCGATCTTGCGCGGCCACAGTGCTCGTCGTGAGCAAGGCTGCAGCGATAAGGGCGGCGCGGAGCGTTTGCTTTACCATGGTTCATCCCAGCTATCGTCGGAGCTCGTATCGTCGGCGGGCGCGTCGCCCCAGTCCACGTCGTCGCCGCCGTCACCCCAGGTGTCGTCGCCTTCTTCGCTGGACTCGTCGTCGTCCCAGGTGTCGTCACCGCCACCGTCGTCGCCCCAGTCTACGTCGCCGCCATCGTCGCCCCAGGTGTCGTCGCCGCCACCTTCATCGCCCCAAGCGTCGTCGCCACCGTCATCGCCCCAGGCGTCGCCGCCATCATCGCCCCAAGCGTCGTCTCCTCCGCCGTCGTCGCCCCAAGCGTCGCCCCCGCCATCGCTGGCGAACGGATCCTGTTGGCTCTGCTCTTGGAGGGTCCGCTCGGTGTCGAGCAGGCCTTGGGCTTCGGCGCGGTAGGCCGAGTAGGAGCTTCCGCTCGGGATCGCGCCGACGGCCGACTGATACGCGTCGAAATACGCCAGCGACTGCTCCAGGCGCTCGATGCGATCCAGGCCGGGCATCTCGGCGTCGAGGTACAATACCGCCAAGTTGAAGTACGGATCGGCGTAGTTCCGATCCACCTCAAGCGCCTGGTTGAACGCTTCTGCGGCGCCGGTGTAGTTCTGTTGGCCCTTCCGCGCGTTGCCCAGGTTCAACCACGCCGGAGCGTAGTCGGGAGCGTAGCGGATGGCGTTGTCGAACGACTCTTCCGCGCGGTCGTAGTTGCGAGAGCGCAACCGAACCAAGCCGAGGTTGTTGTGAGCTTCGGCGTGGTACGGGTCGTTCTGAAGGACCTGCTCGAGGATCGTCTGGGCGCCGGTGAGGTTGTCGTTGGCGATGCGGACTTGTGCGCGGAGCACTTGGAACTCTGCGCGCGAGTTGTCGCGGCCGAGCGCCTGGTCAACAATGTACTCGGCGAGCGACGCGCGGTCGGTGCGGAGATACGCGGTGGCCATGGTGAAGAAAACGTCGAGGTTCTCTTCGTCATCGAGCAAGAGCTCGCGGCCCAGTCGGATGACACCTTCGTAGTCTTGCTCGTCGAGCATGACGTAGAGATTGGCAGCGCGGATCTGCGGCGCGTTGTCCGACGCGGCGAGCTGGCTCTGAACGAGCCGGCTGGCTCCGCTGCGATCTCCGTCTCGCAACCGCATACGAACGAGCGCTACGAGCGGAAGTCCGAGGTCGGGTTGCTTGTCGAGCGCCTGCTCGAAGTAGCCTTCGGCGTCGCTGACCTGGCCTTCGCGGTAGGCGATCACGCCGAGGTTGTAAGCGGCGTAGCCACCCAACTCCGGATCATCGAGCAGATCGCGGAACCGGTTCTTGGCCCGGTTGAGGTCACCGCTGGCGGCCGCCGCGACGGCGTCGGCGAGCTCTCCCTCTCCCACAAACGCGCTGGGCGCGATGGGAGTGGCCGAATCGGCGGCGGGCGTCTCGGCCGTATTTGTCGCCGGGGCGTCGAACGGGGACGGGGTCGTATTGGCCGACTCCACGACCGGGGTCGTCTGGTTCGCGGGCTCGGCGTCCAGGTCTGCCACGCCTTGGTTACACGCTCCGAGGAGCGTGAAAAGCCCAATGGCGCTCAGCGCGTTGGTGAAACGTCGGTTCATGGGTCAACTCCACCGAACGGGTCGGCGCTATCCGCGGGCACGATCATTCCGGCCGGCGGGGCTTCCGGGGTCGGCGGTACGCGGAACCCTGGCGGTGAGAAGATCTGCGTCTCCTCGTATTCGATTGCGGTGCGGAAGACCGGGTACTGCGCCCCGCGGTAGCGGTTGAGCTGTGCCGTCATGTCGACCGTGCATTGGTTAGTGACGCCCAACTGCTGCATGATCGGGTAGGCCACTTCCCACGCTGCGATCGCTTGGTCTTCGTACTGCTGCGCGAAGTCCTCGACCATGAGCACGTAGGCGTCCTCGGCGTCGAAGTCGCCGCCGAAGTCGGGCAGCGGCAACGCGTACAGAAGGTCGGCCATGACCTGGAACACACGACCTTCCATGTAGAAGGCGCACACGGTCCACTCGGCGGAGCCAAAGTCGACGACCTCGCGGAACTCCAGCACGAGCGGCTCAAGACCATCGCGGCGGTCCTGCAGGCCTTCTTGCTGCTCACGCACAGACTCGCCGAGCTCGATGTTGTTCCAGTTGGCGAAGGAGCCCATGGCGCGGTCGTAGATGACCTTGGCCGCGGCGTACTTCGCAGCGATGGACTCCGGCAGCCGCAGCGAGAACTCGGAGACGATGTTGTCGTAGGCCCGGTTGGCGTCGCGGGTGTCGCCGTCCTCTTCGTAGGCCACCGCCGTGCGGTAGTAGCTGTCGATCACGGCGGCATCGATGTCGATCAGGTCCGACATGCTGCGGCCGTAGTCGTCACGGAAGTCCTCGAAGATGGTGCGCATCGTGCGGTGATCGCCCATGTCGTCGTACAGCGTCGCTGCGGTGAACATGGCCGATGCCGCGCGCTCATCGTTCGGGTGCGAGCGTGCCCAGTCCAGGTACGCTTCGGCGGCTTCCCGCTTGCGGCCGACGCTCTCCATGAGGAGTGCGGCATCGAGGATCGGGTGCTCCACCAAGTCCGGGTCCGAGAATCCGATGCCGTCCAGGATGAGGAACTCATCGATGGCGCGGTCGAAGTCGAAGAAGCGCTTGGCGTTGACGGCGATGCGGACGTGCGCGTCGTCGACGTAGTCGCTGTCGGGGTACTCGGCGATGAGGCGGTCGAACTGCACGATCGCGTCTTCGTACTTCCGGAGCTGTTGCTCGTAGATGAGGCCGGAGTTGAACAGACCGACGGGGGCGAACTCCTCGTTGTCCGCGTATTCTGCGGCGAGACGTGCGTACTCCTCGGCGGCTTCTTCGAACTGACCGGCTTCGAACAGCTCTTCGGCGCTCTGGGCGATGATTCCGCCGACCATCATGCGGACGTCGGCGGCCAGCACGGTGCGGGTCTCCGGGTCGATGCATGCGGAGTAGCGGCTACCGAGCGCTTCTCGGAACGCCACGACGGCGTCCGAATCACGGCGTTGCTGATAGATGTTCAGCATGAAGCCGGCCGCGTAGCCGCTCTCGGGGGCTTGCGGGTCACAGCGGTCGAGGACGATCAGGAACCGCTCCTCGGCCGCGTCGTAGTTCTTGTAGTCGTAGAACAGCTTGCCGACCTGGAAGCCGTAGCGGAACGCGGTCCGCGGGTCGTCTTCCGAGTTCAGGCCCATGGCCAGGTAGCGGTCGATGGCGGCGGCCCATGCGAGCGAGAGCTCGGGCACCGGTTCGGCGACCGTCGGGGCGCTGCGCGGGGCTTCGGGATCTTCGTCGGGCTCCGCCTCGGCCACGTACTCATTCACGCCGCTGTAGGCAGGCCATGCGCGGCCCTCCAGTTCGAAGCTGTCGATGGCCTCTTGGAGGGCGTACTCGTACGACTGAATGGACAGTGCGGCGGCCAGCTCTTGGAACTGGTCGTCGAGCGGGGAGTCGCGCACCACTCCAAATTGGGCAGCGGCCTCCTCGTACCGTGCGGCGAACAGGAGCGCCTGGCCGTGGTACATGCTCATCTCGTACGTGAGCTCGTCGTCGGGGTACTGCTCGATGAAGTCGGCGTAGATGTTGGCGGCGAACGAGAATTGCTCCTTGCTCTCGGCCAGCAGTCCGTCGTCGCCCATCGCGAGGGCTTCTTCGCGGAGTTCCTGAGCGTCGTTGTAGTAGCGCGCCGCGGTCTCCACGAGGTTGTCGCGGACAACGCGCTCGGCCTGCGTGATGGCGTCGGTCTCGCCGAGTCGCTCCATGCAGGAGTACCACTCGGAGCCGGGGCCGAATTGGGTGCTGAGCTCGCGCTGCATCGCGCGCGCTTCGTCGAACGCGCGCATCTGGCCGAGCGCTTCCACGATCTGGAGTGCACGGTCGAGGTTGGCGGGGTCGCACTCAAAGCGCGCGATGGCGTGTCGGTTGATCTCTACGGAGTACTCGAAACGCTGGTCTTCGAGCAGGATGCCGGCGAGTCGGTCGAGGACCTTGCCGGTGTATCCGCGGTCTTCGCCGAGGTAGTTCATCACGCGAGGCATGAGGAAGTCGGGGTCGCGCTCAGCGTCGAGATCCCAGTCCTCTTCGGAGATGGAGAACGCGAAGTACTGAAGCGCTTCCTCTTCGAGTGCGGCGGCGCTCTCTTCCTTCTGCTCGTAGTACTCGAGCAGCATGGTGAACTGCTGGATGGCGGGATCGTACTCGCCGAGCAGGTAGTTGGCCCAACCGAGCTTGAAGAGGATCTTGTCGTACCAGCGGGATTCGCCGTAGCGGAGCGCGGAGTCGTAGGCTTCGCGGGCTTCGACGAACGCGGCCTCTTCGAAGTAGAACTCACCGATGCGCAGGTAGCCTTCCTGTGCAAAGTCCGACTCGGGGTACCGCGTCACGAGCTCTTGGTAGGCTTGCAGGCCGAGCTCGTACTCGTCCATCTGCTCGTAGCAGATGCCGGTGAGGTAGAACGCGCCGTCGAGCTGACGGTAGTCCGGGTAGTTCGCGATGAGTCGGCGGAACAACGAGATGGTGTTCCGGAAGTCCTTCTCGGGCGTCTCCGGACGGTCGGGCTCGATGCCGAGTTCGTAGCGCTCTAGCGCGAGTTCGAAGTTCGCGTCGGC
The DNA here is from genome assembly GCA_965367675.1 of uncultured Myxococcales bacterium. Taxonomy (GTDB): domain Bacteria; phylum Myxococcota_A; class Bradymonadia; order REDH01; family REDH01; genus CBDUJZ01. Next base: position 16,895 of record CBDUJZ010000005.1, read on the forward strand.
CTGGTTGTACTCGTCGACGGACTTCTCGTAGTGGAGCTCCGCGAGCCTGAAGAGCACGTCAGCGGAGTAGTCCGGGTGATTCGGGAAGCGCTCAAGGAATCGCTCAAAGTCGGCGATCGCTTCGTCGCGCCGCTCTCGCTCTTCGATGCGCAGCAGCTCGATGTTGTCGTTGTAGAACGCCAGGCGCCGCTCCCGCTCGCGGGAGTATTCCACCTGGACGATCTCTTGGATCGTACGCTGGTAGTCGGCGATCTCCGCTTCGTAGAGACGGAGCGCCTCTTCGAACTGGCTGAACGCGCCGCGTTGCTGCTCCGGGAGCGCAGGCGGAGGGATCAGGCCATCGGGGCGAGGCGTTGTCGCGGTGTTGCTCGCTGCCGCAGGTGCGGTGGTTTCAGCGGCGTCTGCTTCGGCGTCAGCGGCCTCCTCCTCGGCAGGTGCAGCGTCATCTGCGGCTGCTGGTTCGGCGGTGGCGTCGGGTTGGACGGCCTCCGTCGGCTCAACGCCGCTCCCTTCGGGCTCAGACTGCGCGAAGGCCGGCGCAGCGAGCACGAGAAACAGGGCAATTTTCGGCAGGCGAATCAGGCCCATGGTCACTCGTCCTCCAAGAGCTCTTCAAAGTCGGCGTCCAGCTCACGAATGGACTGGTTCCGCTCTTCGAAGAGGTTCTCGATGGTGTGTGACAGCACTTCTTTCTGCCGCCACGCCACGTCGATGATTCCCAAGTTCGCCCGGAGCGTCAGCTCGGAGAACCGGTAGTAGATGTCTTCGAACGCCGCGAACGCCACGGTTCCGGCGGTCGCGCGGGCTTCCGCTTCGGCGAGCGGCAGCGACGCTTGGTACTGCTCCACGTTCGCGCGCTCACGGGCCAGGAGGCCACGCATGTCGGCGGTCTGTTCGGCGAGCAACTGATCGAGTTCCAGGTAGAGGCTCTCGCAGTCGCGGTCGATCGCCATGAGCTCACCGATCGTGGGGTCCACGTTGGTGAGCGCGCTTGGATTCGAGGCGTTGGCGCGACGCGCAGCCAGGAACCGCTCTTCCGCGCCGATGGCGGTGAAGAACTCTGCGCGGCTCTGGCGCTCGGCCGAACCGACACCGTCGGACACGCCGACTTCGACGAGTCGAATGTTCAGTTCACGCCGCAGCGCCAACGTCTCGGCGCGGGCCGTGTTCAGTCGGCGGGACTCCGCGTCGAGCGACGAGCGCATGTTGCGGAGGTCTGCGCGCGGCGCGGCGCCGGCACGGTCGATGTAGATCTCGCGGAGGGCTTCGAGGTCCTCGGCTTCGGCGTTCACCATGAGTTCGGCGCGGTGGGTCTCGAGGATGAGCCGGCCGATCTCATCGGTCACGGAGCGCTCGCGCTCGTTGAGCTCCGCGAAGGTTCGCGGCTGGTCCGACAGGCGGGCCTGAATGGCGAGCCGGCGTCGGCGCAGGGTCTCGTATTGCGAGGCGTCCGACTGTGCCATTCCGGGCACGACCGCGGTGGCTTCCGCGTCGACGAGGGCCCCCATCAGGTCGGTGACCTCGACTTGAATCGCGTTGGCGCGCGCCCAGCTGTCCCGAATGGTCGGGAACGCGTTGAGGCGGCCACCGCGGTTCAGCACGGCGTCGAGCTGCTCGATCATCAAGGCGCTCTCGTCGATCTCGGTACGCAGGACTTCGACGTCCTGAATCGCCATGAGCGCGCGGTCGAGCTGCGGGTCCGACTCGAACCAGGGCTGCGCGGCGACCGGCAGGCGAAGCGAGCCGGCTTCAGGGTTCACGATGGCGTCGAAGAACGCATCCGGGTCGTCATGCTCGGCGCGAACGGCGCGCAGCTCTTGTTCGACTGGCAGGTACTGCGCGTTGGCGGTCTCGAACTGCTCGACGGCCTCGTCGTAGCGCTCCATGCGCAGCAACAGGTCTCCGCGGAGGAGCTGCGCTTGGGCCTGGAAGCGAGAGTCCTGGTCGGCGACGATCGTGAGGATCTCGAGGTTGTTGAGCGCCGTCTCGAAGTACTGATCACGCAGGGTGCGCTGGTCGGTCTCCGCTCCCTGTCGAATCTGCGTCCACGCGATTTCGTAGAGCGCCGCAGTGTAGTGCGGCGACTGGCGCGGGACGAGGATGTAGGCGTCGATGGCCTCAAGCCACGCGCTGTTCTCGTAGTGGATTCGGCCCTGCGCGAGGCGCGAGAGTTCGCGTAAATCGACGACGGTGTCGGAGTCTTCGGCGCTGGGCTCACCGAGCCGCTCGAGCACGCCGGTAAACTCGGCGTAGGCGGGCTCCAGTTGGTCCATGCGGGCCATGGCGACGCCGGTGAAGTACCGGGCGAGCTCGTACACGTCGGCGCTCGGACGCACGGCGCCGAACGCGTTGACGGCGTCGGCGTAGCGTCCTTGGAAGTACAGCGCTTTACCGCGCACGTACGACACATCGTCGTCCATGGCGGTACCGGCGCGGCGCTCTAGGTCGCGGTACAGGCGCTCAAGCTCGTCAAAGCGTCCCATGGCGACAGCGATCTCGATGCGGCGGCGTGCGGCGTCGAGGCTGTGCGTAGGGTCTTCGGCGAGGCGCTCGTAGTAGTGCCCTGCCATGAGCAGGTCGCGCTCTAGGAACAGGCTCTCGGCGAGCATGTACACGGCCTCGGCGTAGCCACCGTTGGCGCGGTGTCGGTCGTCTTCGACGAGCGGCAGCAGCGCCTGGATGACGGCGTCGTAGGACTCGTAGAAAAAGAGATATCGTGCGTCCACGAAGGCGGACGCGAACGAGTACTCCAGCGCGATGCGCTCCGGCTGTCCGATCTGGGGTCGGATTTGGGAGAGTTGGCCACGCAGGGTGCGCACTTGCTCGCCGATCGCGGTGACCTCAGCGGCGGTCCCTTGGGCATCCGCGGGCTGCGCCCCAACGAGCATTGTCGCTGCGGCCAAAGCCGCAAGCGCCGCTTTGGCGGCGGCTCTAGGCAGGGTCAGCATCAGGACTCCTCGTCCCCGCTCGTCAGCTCGCTGTCGTCGCCGATGGTGTCGGTGATGGAGACGTCGAAGCGCACGTCCGGACGGTCTTCGAGGGCGCGCGAGGCGCCGCCGTGGTCGTACAAGATCACGTCGACGTCGGCGGTCTTGCCATCTTCGACGGTGAACGAGTGCGAGGACACCAGCGAGAAGGTGTAACCGTTCATGTAGGAGAACATGCCGTGGTCGTTGCCGACGATCTCGGCCTGCACCACGATGGTGTGGGGTCCGGCGAGCACGGGCGACTCGTACACATCGACGCGGTTGCGCTCGTTGAGCGCGGGCTCATCGGCGGCGGTCGTGGCGTACACTTGGTCGCCGTCGATGGCGTAGCTGATACGCGCGAGGTCGAAGAGACCGCCGAGCTCGTTGATGTGCGTGACGGCGATGCGGGAGCCGCCGATGCCTTCTTGCATCAGCTGGTGCCAGAGCATGCGGAGTCGCGCTTTGGAAGCGAAGACGCTCTCCTTGAGCTCATTGAGGCGGTCCTCAAGCTCGTGGAGTTGCAGGTCGTAGTCCGCGGTGGGCGCGACCATGGGGGCGGCTGGCGCCTCTGCGGTCACGGCGGGTGCTGGTGCCGCTTCCGTCGCGGGCGCTGCGGCCTCGACCGCTTCGCCAGTGGCTTCAAATACGTCGGCTGCGTCGCCCGCCGATTGCGCATTGGCAGTTCCGGCGATCAACAGCGCGACCAAGCTCCCCGTCAAGAGCAGACCGTTCCTCATGCTTCCATCTCCAATCCGTCTCTACAGTACGGCGTTTAATTCTAAGTTCGAGCCAAATGCTCAGCGAGCATAGTGGGACCACTCATGAATGCACAGTGTCGACCTTCACCGCCAAATCAGCGGGTGGGTCCTGGGTACGTTTCTCACCCGACCTGCAACAACTACTGTATCGTGTATCCACTGCGACATGCGCCACTTTCCGCCTTTCACAGCGTTCATTTGTCGCGCACAACCGTTCGCCTCTACACTACGAGGTCTCTAGTGTCACGTGGCGACGCAACAAATCCGATCGCCGACGTTATTGCCTCGGCGGCCAATCCAGCCCCGCGCGGCGCGCACCGGTCGACCTCCCCACCCTCCCCGTCCTCCCTTGAACGCCAGCGCTATGCAGCCGAATCCTCCATGCCGCGTCGCGTCAACGGCGGGTTCGGCGCCTAAACTCCGTGGTCGGCCGCGCGGGCCTACGTCGGTCGCCCGAACGGTCGTTCGCGGGTTCCTCTGGGGGCTGATCGCCTTATTCTGCGTGGCTTGTGGGGCGCCTCAGGTCGCCGAGCCGAATGTCGCGGAGCCGCGAGACGGACTGACGATCGGTCTGGACATCGACCCAATCGCCGGGGCCATTCGGGTGAGCTACCACCTGCACGGGACGCTCCCGCCACGACTGCGTGTCGCGTTTCCCGATCGCTGGGCGGGCCGGTCCGGGTACTTCGACGACATCGTCGGGGTGGAGGCCGAAGATGGGCGCGGAGAGCCACTGCACATTTCGTTCAACTCGCAGCAGATCGCGGCGATCGCGGTGGGCGACGCGGATACGGTGGTGCTGCGGTACACGGTTCGCCCGCAGCGTGGGCTGTTGACCCACGCGACGCGGTTTCGCGCGCTGCTGAGCGCCGACCGCTTCTTCGCACCGGGGCACGCGATCTTTGCGGAACCGCTCGACTTGGGCGCGGCGTTCGAGACGGGAATTCGGGTCACGACGGCGACGACCGAGCGGGTGTCTCGCGACACGTGGACGCTGCGCTCGACGGTGGATACATCCGCCGGGGTGGGGCTCGACGAGTTGGTCGACGCGGCGTGGTTCGCGGGGCGGTTCGCCCGGGTGATCCGAGCGCGGGGCGGTCGTGAGATCGAGGTGTGGGTGGAGGAGCGCGTGAGCGCGGGACCGCAGGCGCTGGGCGACCTCGCGCAGGACGTCGTGGAGGCGCAGTGGGCGCTGCTCGGTGAGACGATCGCGGCGCGAACGACGGTGGTGGTGTTGCTGCGCGAGGACGATCCGGAGGCGCTGAACGGCGCCGGTCGGACGGGCGGATTCGTGCTCGAGATCGGCACGGATCTGAACGTAACCCAAGACGGCGTGGCCGCGCTGGTGGCGCACGAGAACCTGCACCGCTTGAACGGCCACTACCTGCGATTCGCGGCCGCGGACGAGTTCGGCACGATGTGGTTTCGCGAAGGGGTTACCGACTACGTGTCGATGCGAAACGCGGCGGCGGCGGGGGTGATCGAGTCGACGCAGTTCTTCCGATTCGTCGGCAAGAGCCTGGCAAACTATCTCGGCAGCCCGGCGGTGAACGTGACGGCGTCGGAGGTGGGCAACGGCTACTGGGCGGACCGTGATCTGCGGCGTTTTCCGTACGATAAAGGGGCGCTGATGGCGTTGCTGATCGATCTGCGGCTGCGGGCGGACGGTGCGGGCACACTGGAGGGGTTCTTCGCGTGGCTGCGTGAGCGTCCGGACGCCCGCACGGTCCCGCTGTCGAACGCGACGCTGCTGGAGCGGCTGAACGAATACTCGGGTGCGGACTGGACGGAATTTTGGTCGGCTTACGTACTCGGGAACGATGTGCTCCCGGTGTTTGAGCGGCTAAACGCGGTGGGGCTCGAGGTGGTGGAGCGGGTCGATCCGGCACCTTATTACGGTTTCCGGACGTCGCTGACCGTAGATGGGGACTGGTTTGTGTCCCATGTCGAGCCTGGGTCCCCGGCCGATGTAGCGGGGCTGCGCTCGGGCACCGCGTTGACAGGCGAGCCGTACATGCCGACGGGTGTGAACGCGCAGCGGGCGACAGTGTACGCGTCGGGTCCGCGCGGGCCTTCGTCGCTGCATATCCCGGCGGGCCGAGGGCAGCGCAGGACGTTCGCGCTGAGCGCCGCAGACGCCGGGTATTTGCGCGCCTTCGGATTGGGAGCAGAGAACGAATGACGGACGAAAAGCGCTTACAGACCACGATCGAGGCGGAAACTGAGGCTGCGTCGGATGCGGTGACGTCGGAGTTGGCAGGGCTGCGGGCCGCCGCGGTGTCAGACCCAGAGATCCCGGAGGCGGTGCGTGGCTTCCTGTCCGGCGGCGCGCAGCTCGACGCGCTCCGGCTCACGGCGCTCGGCCGATGGACGTACAACGGTCGACCGGTAGAGCATCCGCGGGTGATCGCGCTGTTCAGCCGCAGCCTCTCGCGCACGACGTCGGGTACCTGGGTGCTGCGGATCCCGCCCTACACCTACCCCGTGTTGGTCGACGGCGCGGGTCAGTTCATCGACAAAGTCCGCGTGGGCGCGGCGCCGGAGGGGGCAGCGGGAGCGAGCGATCCTTCGGGGAAGACGTCACACAACGGGTCGGGCGATCCGTCGGGCGATCTTCCGCGCCGGCGATCGAGCGCCTCGGGGGCTGCTCTGGTCGACGGGGTGTCCAAGGCCAGTTGGGGGCGAACGTTGGGTGGGGTTTGGGTGCGTTTGGACTTCGCGACGCTGGAGACGGACGGGGACGCATACCTGGGCGTTCGCGTTGGTGGCGCGGCCGCGCGGCTCATTGGGCCGGCGTATGCGGCGGTGTCCGCAGGCCTGGACGCCGACGACGCGGGGTGGCTGGTCCGCTGGGACGGGGCGACGTACCGAGTGAACGATCGAGAGGGTCCTGCGGTCAGCGGTGGGATTAGTTGACCTCGTTTCCGCGCGAATGGTACTTCTGGGCGGTAACGTTTTTACTCGCCGAGAGCGCAGAAGGCCGCGATGACTCAAGAGATTCTCGTCGTTGACGACAGTCGGACCGTACGCACCGTGGTGGAGTGGGTGTTCCACGGCTCCCCCTACTCGATTCGTGCCGTAGGAACGGCGAGCGAGGCGATCCGCGCCGCGCGCGAGTCGCGTCCGGTGGTGATCTTGGTGGACTACGCGCTTCCGGACCAGTCCGGATTCGAGCTGTGTGAGGACATCCGTCGGGACCCCGCGTTGACGTCGGTTCCGATCCTGATGCTCGGCGGCACGTGGAGCCATTTTGATGAAGCGCGCGTCGCGGCCTGCGGGGCGGACGACTTCATCTACAAGCCGTTCAAGACGGACGCGCTGATCGAGAAGGTGACGGGCATTGTGGCGCGCGGAAAGGCGCGTCCGGTGGTTCTTACGCCGGCCGATCCAGTGCCTCACGTCCGGGCCGTCCCCCCGCTTCCTGGCGCGCAGATCCGACCGATGGGCGCTCCTGGCGCTGGCGTGCGCGGAACTCCTGCGGCAGCGCTGCAGGCCGGTCCGCCGCCGCTCCCGGGTCGTGCCCCGCAGCCGGCCGCGTCGCGCGGGATCCCGCCGGTGGAGAGCCATCAGCCGATCGCGACGCCGCAGCGCATGCCCGCGCCGCAACCGATCGCGGCAGCGCCCGAGCCGATCGCGATGGGGCAGCCGCTTCCGGCGCCCGCTCCGATCGTGGGCTCCGAGCCGCTTCCGCTGCCCTCTCCCATTCGCGAGGCGCGGCCCGTTGCGGCGCCTCAGCCGGTGCCCGCGCCCGTCGCCCCTGCCGGTCTCCCGGACCAACGTTCGGGCGAGATCACTGCCGACGTGCCCGTGGGCGCGAGCGCGAGCGGCGCGAACGTGCCGGTCGCCGCAGCCGCAGCGATCCAGGTCGACCCGGAATTGCTGGAGCAGGTGGTCCGCAAGCTGTTGCCGCCCATCGTCAAAGAGGTGCTGGCCGGACTGCTGCGCCAAACCATCGGCGCGCGCGTGGAGAGCTACGCGACCAGCAAGATCGACGCCTTTGTGGAGCAAGAGCTCCCGGGTTTGGCCGAGAACGCGATCGAAGCGAAGCTCGCCGAGTTCACGGGCGAGTAGCACGGCGCGGAGTATCGCGCCTTCGCCGACCCGGGGGGTCCCGTAACACGCTGCTAGCACGGCGTTGCTCGCACAAGCGGCGTTTCCAGAACGTTGGCGTTGCCCCGTTTTGCCACTCGCGTTAAGCCCCGCGGACGTATTTTTTGAGCGTCAGCAGCAGAGCGCGAGCATGGATAAGAGCTACGATCCGAAGAATGTCGAACAACGTTGGTACCAACGCTGGCTCGATGGAGGCTACTTCACCGCCGATCCGACGAGCGACAAAGAGCCGTTCACGATCGTAATCCCGCCGCCGAACGTCACCGGTTCGCTCCACATGGGGCACGCGCTGACCAACACGATTCAGGACATCCTGATTCGCTGGAAGCGCATGTCGGGCTACGAGGCGCTGTGGGTGCCTGGTACGGACCACGCTGGCATCGCCACGCAGACCAAGGTCGAGGAGAACCTGCGCGCGCAGGGCATCGACCGCCGCGACCTGGGCCGCGAGGCGTTCGTCGAGAAGGTGTGGGACTGGAAGGAGACGTACGGCAACCGCATCAGCTTGCAGCTGCGGCGCCTGGGCTCGTCGCTGGACTGGTCGCGCGAGCGCTTCACCATGGACGAAGGGCTGAGCCGCGCCGTCCGCGAGGTGTTCGTGCGCCTGCACGACGAGGGCCTGATCTACCGCGACGATCGCCTCGTGAACTGGGACCCGGCGTCGCAGACCGTGCTGTCGGACCTCGAGGTGAACAACGAGGAGGAAGACGGCTTCCTGTGGCACATCGCCTACCCCGTTGTGGGCACCGACGACGTGCTCGTGGTGGCGACGACCCGCCCGGAGACGCTGCTCGGCGATACCGCGGTGGCGATTCACCCGGACGATCCGCGGTACACGCACCTGCACGGCAAGCGCGTCGCCCTGCCCCTCACCGACCGCACGATCCCGATCGTATGCGACCCGGAGGCGGCGAACATGGAGTTCGGATCCGGCGCGGTGAAGATCACGCCGGCGCACGACTTCAACGACTTTGAGACCGGCAAGCGCAACAACCTGGAGCGCATCACGATCCTGGGCCTCGACGCGTGCATCAACGACAACGCGCCGGAGAAGTACCGTGGGATGGAGCGCTACGCCGCCCGCAAGGCGATCCTCGCCGACCTGAAGGCGCTCGGCGCGCTGGTCAAAGAGGAGCCGTACAAGCTGTCGCCCGGTCGCTCGGAGCGCTCCGGCGTGGTGGTCGAGCCGCTCTCGGTGGGCAAGCAGTGGTACGTGCGCATGGAGCCCCTGGCGGCGCCGGCGATCGACGCCGTGCGCGACGGTCGTATCGAGTTCCTGCCGAGCTCTTGGGACAAGACGTACTTCAACTGGATGGAGAATATCCGCGACTGGTGCATCTCGCGCCAGCTGTGGTGGGGCCACCGGATTCCGGCGTGGCACTGCGCGTCCTGCGAGGGCGTGACGGTGGCGCGCGAGGACGCGACGGCGTGTCAGCACTGCGGCTCGACGGACATCACGCAGGACGAGGACGTGCTCGACACGTGGTTCAGCTCCGCGCTGTGGCCGTTCTCGACGCTGGGCTGGCCGGACGAGACGCCGGACTTGGCCAAGTTCTACCCGACGACGGTCATGGAGACCGGCTTCGACATCATCTTCTTCTGGGTCGCCCGCATGATCTTCATGGGGCTGCACTTCATGGACGAGGTGCCGTTCTCGACGGTGTTCTTGCACGCGATGGTGCGCGACAAGACGGGCGCGAAGATGTCGAAGTCGAAGGGCAACGTCATCGATCCGCTGCACCTGATCGACGGCGTGCGCGCCGAAGACGTGAACGACGAGGAGCGGAAGAACTACGCGATGTTGCTCGAGGACTTCCCCGAGGGCATCGCCCCGCAAGGCGCCGACGCGCTGCGCTTCACGCTGTCGGTGTACGCGGCGGCCGGTCGCGACATCAAACTCGATGTGCACCGCGTGGAGGGCTACCGCGCCTTCATCAACAAGCTGTGGAACGCCGCGCGCTTCGCGATGATGACGCTGGAGGACTACGAGGTCCGGCCGTTCGACGCGTCCAAGGAGTCGCTGTCGCCGGCGGATCGCTGGGTGCTGACGCGCCTGCATGAGTGCGCGACTTCGGTCGAGGCGAGTCTGCAGGAGTTCCGGTTCAGCGATGCGTCGCAGGCGTTGTACGAGTTCGTGTGGCACGAGCTGTGCGACTGGTACGTGGAGCTGTCCAAGCCCATGCTGTACGGCGACGCGACCTCGGTCGGCGGCGACCGCGCGGGTGCGCAGGCCACGTTGGCGTTCGTGTTTGATCAGGTGCTGCGCTTGCTGCACCCGTTCATCCCGTTTGTGACCGAGGAGATCTGGGCGTCGCTGCCCAAGAACGACACCACCGAGGTGCTGTGCATCGCCGAGTGGCCCAAGGCCGACGCGATCCCATCGTACCCGGCGGATGCCGCCGCGGTGGCGACGCTGACCAAGGTGATCACCGGCGTTCGCCGCGTGCGTGGCGAGTCGGATATCCCGCCGAGCAAGACGCTGCCGCTGGTGATGCTGATCTCGGACGACGCCACCGTACGCGAAGCGTTGGCCGGCATGGCCGACTACGTGACGCGCCAGGCAAAGGTCGCTGAGATCGCGGTGCACCCGACCACGGTAGAGCGCCCGGACAACTCGGCGACCGCGGTGGAAGCGGGCGTCGAGATCGTCATCCCGCTTGAGGGACTCGTGGACATCGAAGCGGAGCGGACTCGAATCCAGAAGGAGATCGAGAAGGCCGACGTCGACATTAAGTTCTTCGAGAAGAAGCTCGGCAACCCGCGCTACGTGGACAACGCGCCGGCGGCCGTCGTGGACGCCGATCGTGCCAAGTTCGCTGCCGCGAAGGAGAAGCGCGCGGCGCTCGAAGCTGGCTTGGCGCGGCTCGGATAGCCCGCGTGGCACCGGACGGCTCGGTCGCTGCGGCGATGATGGGGCAGCGATGACCACGCCCCCGGTGGTCTTCGTTGGACGCACGCGTTGGCCCGACGCGCTGCCCTCCATCAGCGCGCTGCGTCCGGCTGCCGATGAGCTCGCCAGCGGCATCGGTGCCCTCACTGGCCGCGGTCCCCGCCCCGCCGTGGTGGCCGTGACCAAGAACCAGCGGTCGATGTTGAGCGTTCGCTCCCAGGAGGGACGCTTCGAGGTCCGCGTGAGCTGGCGCCTGCTCGACTCACCGCAGGTGGTCGTCCGCGCCGTCGCGGCTTGGCGAACCTCCGGCGCGTTCACGGACGAGCTTCGCGACACGATCACGGGCCTGAGTGTCGGTCCTGCGGTCACTCCCGCGGTCGACGCGCTGCGCCCCGAGGGCGCTCGGCACGACCTGCGGAGTCTGCTCAACCACGCCGCGACATGGCTTCCGGAGTACAGCGCCCAGGTGGAGGCGCTGCACATCACGTGGGGGCGCGCGACGCGGGCCAAACGCTCCCTCCGGCTCGGGTCAGCGCGGCCGAGCGCAGCGTTGATCCGCATCCACCCGACGCTGGACCGCCACATCGTGCCGGAATACGTGACGCAGATGGTGGTATATCATGAGGTCTGTCACTGCATCGCGCCGCCGCTGAGTCCGTCCGAGGCCCGCGCACGCGGCGAGCGGCAGCGCATCCATCACGCAGAATTTCGGGCACTTGAGGCCCGGTATCCCCAGCTCGACGAGGCGAACCAATGGGTTCGAGACAATTTCGCGCTCTTGGCGCAATCCTAGCAGCCGCGGCGCTTTCCGGCTGCCAGACGTGCGCCCCCTCCCCCGCTCCGGACGCTGCCGCGGATACGAGTGCGGGCGAAGGAACGAACGCGGGTTCGGGCGCTGGTGCGTCGACCACGCAGCCCACCGGCAACGGTGAGAGCGGCCACCTGGTGGGCACCGACGTCGAGGTCGAGGTCATCGAAGTGACCGACGAAGGCCCCCCAGCACCGACCGTCCTGTTTACCGCCGGCCTCAAGGGCTACACCGAGCCCTGCGGTTGCACGATCGACCTGGTGCTCGGCGGCATCGACCGCGTGACCGGCTATGTGGATGCGCTGCGCGCGTTGGCCCCCGCGTCGGTGGTCCTCGATGTGGGCAACACGTTGTTCGAGCACCCCACGCTGGAGGAGCTCTCGCGGGCGCAGGAGATTCGTAAAACGGAGGTTATCATCGCGGCACTGCAGGCCATGGGGACCACCGCCACTGTGCCCGGACGGACCGACTTCGCCAACGGCGTGGCGTTCTACCGCGACGCGTTCGCCGACACTGGTATTTCGTTGCTCGGTTCCAACCTGACATTGGCCGATCAGCAGGCCGCGCCGCTCACCGTCCCGTACGTGGTTCAGCCGCTTGGAGAGCGAACGATCGCGGTGATCGGTGCCCTTGATCCCGCCCGATTCGAAGACGTCCCCGAGGTTGTGATCGACGACCCCGAGGTCGCCGTTGAGCAAGCCGCACGTGAAGCGATCGATCAGGGAGCCGACACGGTCATCCTGCTGTGGCAAGGCGACCTGCCGTCCGCCCGACGCTACTTTGGTGCGCTGACCCAGGTGGACTTCATCGCGATCGGCAGCGAGCCTCGCAACACCGACGAGACCGAGGCGATCGGCGGCGCGATGTCGCTCGAAGCGTACGATCAGGGCCGACACGTCGGACGGCTCAAACTGGTCTGTGGCACTGAAACCAGCGGCGTACCGACGTGGGTAAACGCGCGGGTCGGCAGTGACGAGGAGGCCGCTCGGCTGGAGCGTGTGATCGCGGGCCTCGAGGAGCAAATCGCGGGCATGGGCATCGCCGAGGGTGACCCCGTTCCACCGATCGCACAGCGTTTGGTGACGCGGATGGAGGGAATGCGCGCCGACCTCGACGCGATTCGTGGAAATGACGCGCCTGTGTTCCCCGAGGATGCCTGCGCGTTCCTGTATCGCCCGATCCCAATGGAGCCGACGGTCCCCGCGCTGGCGTCGGTCACCGACGCGATGCGTGCGTACAACGACGATCTGCGCGCGCTCAACCTCGCCTCAGCCACACCGCCCGAGCCGGCCGCCGAGGGCATGCCGCACTACGTGGGCATGGAGGCGTGCGCGAGCTGCCACTCCCAAGCGGTAGAGACATGGCACGGCACGGCGCACTCACTGGCTTGGGAGACGCTCGAAGAGCGCGGAAAGCAGTTCGACCGCAGCTGCATCGGGTGCCACGTAACCGGATATGAGGAGCCCGGTGGCTCCACGCTCGGCCACACCACGGGGCTGGTGGACGTGCAATGCGAGCAGTGCCACGGCCCGGGCTCGATGCATGCCGCGAACCCGCAGCTCCGCGGGCTGCCCACGGGCGTGTTCATCGAACGTACCGAGCAGACCTGCATCGGTTGCCACAACGACGAGCACTCCCCCCGCTTCGACTACGATACGTATCTGCCTCGGTTGCTCGGACCCGGCCACGGCCTGTAGCTACCGGCGCGGCTCCGAACTAGCGCCGCTAGTTGATCGCGTACGGCAGCGCCAAGGAGAACGCGGGGACCTCGGCTTCGAACGTCGACTGGTCGTCACGCCGGAACCCGAACGTGCCGGCCATGGTGCCGAACGACGTCTCCAGCGGACACGCGCTGGTGTACTCAAACGACATCCCGGGATCGAGCCGCGGCTGCTCGCCGACGACACCCGGGCCCTTCACGTGGGAGGTCTCGCCCTTGGCGTTGGTGATGACCCAGTGCCGGTGCATCAGCTGCGCAGGGGTCGCGCCCTCATTTGTGATCGTGATCGTGTACAGGAAGAACCAATGGTCGTTCTGAGGCGCGCTGCGTGCAGGCGAGTACTCGCTCCGCACGTCGACGCGAATCCCGTTGGTGGTTGCGCTCGCGGTTGTCGACACAACGATCCTAGGTGTGAGGGATGGCGGAACATACACCAACACCGCGTGGCTCGGAAGAGCATCGCTCCGGATGGCAGTGCCGCGCGCGTTGACGCGGATGGCGCGTCTCCGAGAGAGTACGGCACCCCCTTACCCCAACGCTCCTGAATCCAAGCATCTTTCGCGACGACCTCTTCGCCGGCAAGACGGCCTTCATCACCGGAGGCGGCACCGGCATTGGGTGGTCCATCGCGGCGGAGCTCCGCATGCTGGGCGCCCACGTGGTCATCGGGAGCCGCTCGGCCGAAAAGCTCGAAGCGGGACACGCCAAGCTGCTCGAAGTCGACGGCCCCGGCGAATGTGCATGGCACACGTGCAACATCCGCGATGAGGAGTCGATCCACGCTGCCATCGACTTCGCCAACGGACGGTTTGGGCACATCGATATGCTCGTCAACAACGGCGGCGGGCAGTTCCCTAGCCCCGCGGTCGCCATCTCCGACAAGGGCTGGAACGCGGTCATCGACACCAACCTGAACGGCACGTTCGCGATGTCGAAAGCGGTCGCCACCCGAAGCATGTTCGACGCCGGGGGCGGCGTGATCGTGAACATCATCGCGCAAATGTGGAACGGCTTCCCGATGATGGCCCACACGGGTGCTGCGCGCGCCGGCGTAGACAACCTCACCAAAACGCTCGCGTTCGAGTGGGCACCGTTCGGCGTCCGGGTGAACGCCGTCGCGCCAGGCGTGATTCTCTCGAGTGGCGTGGACAACTACACACCGGAGTCGCGGGAGTTCTTCTTCGGAGCGACCGAGCACATCCCTGCCGGACGGCTCGGCACGCCCCGCGAGATCGCATCGGCGACAACCTTCCTGCTCTCGCCCGCCGCCACGTTCATCACGGGCACGACGTTGCGCGTAGACGGCGGTGAGCCGCTGTTCGGTCACAGCGCGGCCAACCAGATGCGGCCATTCTACAAGCCGAAGCCGACGACGCCCTTCGAATAGTCGGCGCTAGCGGCCGGCAAAAACGTCACGAGCCATGGAGCGCGTCACCGCATTCCATGGCTCGTAAATCTCGCCGTAGCGACGACTATCCGTGGGTCGCGAACGCCGCTTCCATGAGCACGCTGTGCTCCAGCTTGTGCGAAGCCGCCGAACCGGTCGCGGGGCTCGCGCTCTCGGCACGCGCCACGCACTGCAGCGGGAGTCCGTCGCCGAAGATCGCCTGCAGACGGGCCTTGATGAAGTACCAGGCGCCCATGTTCCACGGCTCGTCCTGGACCCACACCAGCTCCGTGCCGGGACGGTACTGGCCGAGGATCGAGGTGAGCAGCGCGTCATCGAGCGGGTACAACTGCTCAAGGCGCACGATGTGTACGTCCCACGCTTCGCGCTCCTCCCGCGTTTGCTCGAGGTCGTAGTAGACACGACCCGAGCACAGCAGGATGCGACGCACGCCGTCGGGGCTGTGGCCGCCCACGTCCGGGATGATGGTCTGGAACTCACCGGAGGCGAGGTCGTCCACGACGCTGCGGGCGCGCTTGTGGCGCAGCAGGCTCTTGGGCGACATGACCACCAGGGGCTTGCGCCACGGGCTCAGGGCCTGACGCCGCATGAGGTGGAAGAACTGCGCCGGCGTGGTGACATCACACACCTGCATGCAGTCTTCTGCGCAGAGCTGCAGGAAGCGGCCGAGTCGCGCGTAGCTGTGCTCCGGCCCCATGCCCTCGAACCCGTGCGGCAGCAACAGCACGAGGCCCGTGAGGCGGCCCCACTTGTCTTCACCCGCGACGATGAACTGGTCGATAATGACCTGCGCGCCGTTCGCGAAGTCGCCAAACTGCGCTTCCCACACGACCAGGCCGGCGGGCGCTTCGAGGCTGTATCCGTATTCGAAACCGAGCACCGCAGCTTCGCTGAGCGGGCTGTCGTAGGCCTCGAACTCACCCGGCGCAGTCGCGACCCGGTTGAGCGGCGACGCGCTCAAACCCGTGCTGCTATCGACCACGTAGGAGTGGCGGTGGCTGAACGTACCGCGACGGCAGTCCTGACCACTGAGGCGCACGCGACGGCCCTCATGGACCAACGACGCGTAGGCCAACATCTCCGCCGTACCCCAGTCGAAGCCTTCGCCAGACTGCACCGCCTTGGCGCGCTGCGCGTAGATGCGAACGACCTTCGGGTGTGTCTCCGGGGAGCCGCTGAGATCGCACACCGTGTTGGTGAGCGCCTGCAGCTTCTCGACGGGAACGCTGGTGTCCACGCGGTACTCCGACCGGTAGGCGCCACCGTGATACGAGTGCCACTCGGTCTCTTCGAGCTGCGGCAGCTCGTGGGTACCGTCGGTCTTGGACTCTGCGTGTGCGGCGCTGAGTTGCGCGCGCCGCTCGGTGACCATCGCGTCGGCTTCGTCCTGCGAGATTAGGCCGTCGGCCACGAGCTTAGCAGCGTAGCTGTCGCGCACGCTGGAGTGGGCGTCGATCGCCTCGTACATCTTGGGCTGTGTGAACCGCGGCTCGTCGCCCTCGTTGTGGCCGAACTTTCGGTAGCCGACCAAGTCGATGCACACGTCGCGGCCGAACCGCTGGCGGTACTCCAACGCAAGGCGTGAGACCCAGATAACAGAGTCCATGTCCTCGGCGTTCACATGGAACACCGGGATACGCAGGAAGCGCACCACGTCGCTCGCGTAGCGCGAGGACCGCGACTCGCTCGGCGATGTGGTGAAGCCGACCTGGTTGTTGAGCACGATGTGGACCGAACCGCCGGTGCGGTAGCCCTCAAGCTCCGCCAAGTTCAGCGTCTCGATGACAACGCCCTGCCCGATAAAGGCGGCGTCGCCGTGAATCATGACCGGGAGGACGGACGACTCAGAGCCGGCGCCGCGGGCGTCCGTCCGCGCTCGTGCACGACCGACAACAACCGGGTTCACGAACTCGAGGTGACTCGGGTTGAAGCACAGCGAGATGCGTACCGAACCGCCGTCATCGCTCTTGCGATGGGCGTTGTGGCCCAGGTGGTACTTCACGTCACCGCGGCCGATCATGGCCTCGCTGTCCTCGTCATTGAACGCCACGAACACGTCGCGGTGGCTCTTCTCGAGGATGTTCACCAACACGTTCAGGCGGCCACGGTGAGCCATACCGACGATGATGTCCTGAATCCCGGCAGCGCCGGAATCCGCGATCATCGACTCCAGCATCGGGATCGCTGCCTCGAGTCCTTCGAGGGAGAAGCGCTTCACACCGATGTACGTGCTGTGGATGAAACGCTCGAGCTCCTGCGCGTTCGTCAGCCCTTGCAGGACGCGGCGTGCCGAGTCCTTGTCGAGCGCCGGACGCGCATGACGTGCCTCGACCTGCTCAAGCAGCCAGTTCCGCTCATCGCGGTCCTCCACGTGCATGAGCTCGTAGCCGATGGTGCCGCAGTAGGTGCGACGCATCTGCTCGACGATCTGTCGCGCGGTCGCGAGCGGCATCGAGCCGATGTCGGTGGTGACCGGAACGTCCGCGTCACCCGCGGCGATACCGAACTCCTTCAGGTCGAAATCCTCGCCCGTCTCGTTGGACAGGCCGAGCGGATCGATCTTGGCGTAGTAGTGTCCGCGCGAACGGAACGCGGCGACCAGACGCGAGGTGCGCCATGCCAATTCCACGGTGGACGCCGAGCGGGCATCCGCATCGACCTCGACCTCCGCGCCGGCGGTCTGTGCCAGCTCCGCGCGATCGGCTGCGCTCATACTCTCGAAGAACTCCCTCCAGTCGGAATCGACCGATTCGGGGTTCGCGATGTATTTGCGCAGCTGGTCTTCTACCAGCGCTTGGTTGACTCCGAAGCTCAGACTCATCTGCTTATCATCCCTGGCCCGGCCATCGATCTACGGAAGTCGCAATGCTGTCGCGTCGAACAAACTCGACGACGTACAAAGTGGCTGATGATCATCCGTAGGAACCGATCCGGTTCGGAAAAAATTACGCCTCAAACAAGGCCGCGATCGAGAGTAGTCGGCTACGACGTATCGTCAAGTAGCCCCTTCCCCTATGGGGATTTTTCGGCGCCGTTCTCCACTTCCTCCGCGACCGGGCTGCCGCTTCCCTCCGGCTGCATCGCGGCCCGCGGAATCGCGCGGGGTGTGGGACTCAACCCAGACGGCGCTGGCGTGGTGGACGGCGGCACACAGTGATCCGCGTGCACGACGATATCTGCGACGACCGGCACATGATCCCCGCCGATCGGCCCGCCAAGCCTACGCGAGCGCACCTGCAGCCCCGGTTGAACCAGAATGTGGTCCAGGTCCAAGCCCAACGGACCCAGGATCGGCATCCACGACGCCTCGCGGCCGATGCCCCGACGCGAATCCGTGAGGGCGTTGTCCTCCAGGAAGCGATGGAAGGCGGGCGAGAACAGCGTCGCGTTCAAATCCCCCACCACCACGGATGGCGCCCCGGCGCTGAGGTGCTCGCCCACGTCTCGCAGTTGAGCGTCACGGCCGGCGCGCATGCTCGATGTCACCGGCGGAAACGTGTGCACCGCCGCGACCTCGACCGCGCACCCTTCTACGTTCAACGTCGCCACAATATAGGGCAACCCGGGCGACCCAACCTCGTGCACCGCGTGCGTCATGATCGGCCACCGCGAGAACAACGCGATGCCGAACGTCCCCACGCGACCGTCCACGATACCGAAGGGGTACGCCGCCAAGGGAGACGCCCCCCCCACGTGGTCCGCCCAGAACGTCGAGACCTCGATCAGCGCCACCACGTCCGGCTGCTCACTCAGCAACCATGCGTCCAGCCGCTCGGTCTCCCGGTTGTCGGCCAACACGTTGATCGTGGCAATGCGGAACTCTGTGCCGGCGACGATCGGGCTATGCGGTGCCCACGCAAGGCGTGCTACGGGCACTGCGACAAGCACCACCACCACGGCTGCGCCAGCGCTCCGAAAGCGGGAGCCGCCGAAGCCCAGCAGCGGTAGCGACGCCAGCGCGCCCACGCCGATCTGCCAGCGCAGGTTCACAGCGAGCTCCCCCAGCCACAGCTGGTCAGCGAGCATACCCAGCAGCCAACCAAGCAACGCCAGGCTGAAGATCGCGGAGCCCAATGCGGCAGCAGGCTTCTTCAGCACGGGGCAGACTCAGCAACACGAAGGTCCAAAACGACGATAGGCCAGCGCCTAAGCGCCGGCCCGTCGTCTTTAGATGCGACCGCCTCGGTCTGGGCGATCACGATTAGTGCCCGCCAGCCGCAGGAGCGGGTGCAGCGGGTGCCGCCGGAGCAGCGGGAGCCGCCGGGGCAGCAGGAGCCGCCGCCTCGGGTTCCGCAGCGGGCGCTTCCTCAACCGGCGCCTCAGCCGCGAGCGCAGCCGCAGCCGCCTCGCGAAGCGCTTGGGCGCGGGTCGGACGAATGGCAGCCTCGGGGTGCTCCATCTCGTACACGCCGTTGCCCTCGACCGGGTCGACCATGGCGCGGGTGGCGACGTCCATGATGGTGAACGCGAAGAACACGCCCATGAAGAACAGCGAGCTCAGGAAGATAAGCAGGTTGAACCGCTCGTCGTACTTGAGGTGCATGAAGAAGGTGCAAACCAACGTCGCCTTGACGCTGGCCACGAGCATCGCGACCGGGAGGGCCGCGGCGCCGAGTCCCGCAAAGGAGACCGCGTACGTGAGCACGGTGAACACCAACAGCGCTCCGAACACCGCGATATAAACGCGGAGCGGGGAGATATGGTGCCCAAGGCCATCGTAGTGGGGATCGGAAGTAGCAGACATAAGCGTCATCCTCGGTAGCCGGCGCCCGGAGGCGCGGCGCTTACTTGATGAGGTAGAGAAGCGGGAACAGGAAGATCCACACCAAGTCGACGAGGTGCCAGTACAGGCCCACGAGGTCGACGGGCGCGTAGTACGTGGGACCAAAGTCGCCACGGTTCGCGCGGATCACGAGCCAGATCATGACAGCGATACCTGCGACCACGTGGATACCGTGGAGGCCGGTCAGGCAGAAGTACAACGCGAAGAACGTCTGCGGCTCTCCGGGGATCACACCGCCTTCGAAGGCAAAGTACCGGCCGGGGAACAGTCCCATGTGGAACTTGTGCGAGTACTCGAAGTACTTCACGACCAGGAAGATGCAGGCGCACACGATCGTCACGACGAGGTATCGGACGATGTGGTCCTTCTTCCCGAGCTGCGCTGCGCGGACCGCGAGGGCCATCGTCAGCGAGCTAAACAGGAGCACCACCGTGTTGATGCCGCCCATCGTCTTATCGAGGAAGTACTCGGACGCGTAGAGCATCGTCTCCGGGTATTTGTACCGGAAGATGATGTAGAACATGAAGAGGCCGCTGAAAAACAGCAGCTCCTGCACCAGGAACAACCACATGCCTAGCTTGGCCGCGGAGGCCTGCTGAATCATGGTATGGAAATGGTGCTGGAAGAACGGAGAGTCAGTCCCGGGGGAGTCTCCGTGCTCAGCCTGTGCAGCGCTCGTCATCAGCTAAACTGGGTTGATCGCGTTCGAAAAGAAGAGAGTGCGGGCGCAGCGCCCGACTTCGAAAAGGTGCCCCGAAGGGCGCGAAACTCGTGGCCCCGAGGGGCCTGCAAACTAGTGGCCCGAGGGGGCCTGCGACTCGTCGATTTCCGGGAAATCGTACGGGCCCTTCCGGCAGATGGGCTGCCCGATGAAGTTGTGCTCGATCGGCGGGGACTCGGTCTCCCACTCGAGGGTTACGCCATCCCAGGGGTTCTGCGGTGCCTTGGCGCCCTTCATCAACGAGTGGATGAAGGTGAACAGGGCGACGAACAGACCGATGGCGAGGATGTACGAGCCGATGGTCGACAGCACATGCCAGATTTGGAACTCCGGCACGTAGGTGTAGTAGCGGCGCGGCATGCCTCGCGAGCCCATGACGAACTGCGACATGAACGTGAGGTTGAAGCCGATGAAGACCAGCAGCGCGGAGAGCGCGCCGCCCTTCTCGTTGTACATCTTGCCGGTGAACTTGGGCCACCAGTGGAAGATGCCGCCGAGGAAGGCGATGAACGTGCCGCCCATCATGACGTAGTGGAAGTGAGCGACGACGAAGTACGTGTCGTGCAGGTGGACGTCGACGGCGAGGGTGCCGAGGAACAGTCCGGTCAGACCACCGATGGAGAACAGGAACAGGAACACTAAGGCGTAGAGCATCGGCGTCGTGAATCGAATCGAGCCTTTGTACATGGTGGCAATCCAGCTGAAGACCTTGATGGCCGTCGGGACTGCAACCGCGAACGTGAGGAACGAGAAGATGGTCGCTGCGAAGGACGACTGCCCCGAGACGAACATGTGGTGCCCCCAGACGAGGAAGCCGATGAACGCGATGGAGACGGACGAGACTGCGATGGCCATGTAGCCGAAGATGCTCTTGCGGCTGTGCACGGTGATGATCTCGGAGATCACGCCGAAGCCAGGCAAGATCATCACGTAGACGACCGGGTGCGAGTAGAACCAGAAGAAGTGCTGGAACAGGACGGGGTCACCGCCGAGCGCCGGGTCGAAGATACCGATACCGAAGGCGCGCTCGCAGATGAGCAGCAGCAACGTGATGGCGATGACGGGGGTCGCGAGCACCTGGATGAGCGACGTGGCGTAGAGGGCCCACGCGAACAGCGGCAGGCGGTCCCAGGTCATGCCGGGCGCACGCATCTTGTGGATGGTGACCAGGAAGTTGATGCCCGTGAAGATGGACGAGAAGCCCAGGATAAACGCGCCTGTAGTGGCTGCGATGACTCCAAGTCCGGCTTGCGTCGAGTACGGGGTGTAGAACGTCCAGCCAGTGTCGAGCCCACCGAAGTAGATGGTCGCGATGAAGAACAGCGCGCCAAATACGGAGAAGTAGTAGCTCGCGAGGTTCATCTTGGGGAACGCCACGTCCTTCGCGCCTAGCATCAGCGGCAGCATGATGTTGCCTAGCGACGCCGGGATGGACGGCACCAGGAACAGGAACACCATGATGGCGCCGTGGAACGTGAAGAACTGGTTGTAGACCTGGGGGTCTACAAGGTCCTTGCCCGGGCTGAGCAGCTCGGTCCGCACCAGGAGCGCGAACATGCCTCCGACGAAGAACATGAAGAGCAGCGACCCGAGGTACATGACCCCGATCCGCTTGTGGTCGACGGTCGTCAACCAAGACTTCAGACCGGGCTTAGCGGTCAGGTAGCTCGGGTGGTGATCGTGGTCACCGTGAGCGCTGTGATTTTCCAAAGTGG
The DNA here is from genome assembly GCA_965367675.1 of uncultured Myxococcales bacterium. Taxonomy (GTDB): domain Bacteria; phylum Myxococcota_A; class Bradymonadia; order REDH01; family REDH01; genus CBDUJZ01. The sequence goes on from CBDUJZ010000005.1 coordinate 38,777, forward strand.
CTGCCATGTTAGGCTCCTTGGCTTCGAACAAACGAAGCTTTGGTGAGGTCGTTCAACGCTACTCTGAGAGCGACTGAATGTAGGCGATGAGGGCATTGACCTGGTCATCATCCAGTCGGCCCGCGAAGGTTGGCATCTGGTTCGTGAAGCCCTGCACAATCTGGCTGCCGGGATCCATGATTGATTGCCGAATGTAATTGTCGTCAGCGACCACGGAGTCGCCGCCCTCGAAGTTACGGGTAGAGCCGTAAGTTCCGAGCAGCGAAGGTCCGATGAGGGCGCTTCCATCGACGGAGTGGCAAGCGGTACAGCCGTTGCGGCTGAACGCCTTCTCACCACAGTCCGCGAGGGACTCGCCTTCTGCGCAGCCTTGGAGGCTCTGCAGGTAGGCGTCGTACTCCGCACGCGTCACGACGTCGACCGTGCCGATCATCGAGGAGTGCAGGTCTCCGCAGTACTCGGTGCAGAAGATGTGGAAGGACCCCAGTTCCGTCGCTTCGAACCACAGCGTGGTGTAGCGGTTGGGGAGCACGTCACGCTTGATGCGGAACGCGGGGATGAAGAACGAGTGAAGCACGTCCACGGAGGACATCGTGAGCTTCACCGGCTCGTTGATCGGCACCACGAGGTGGTTGCCGTCCTGGCCGCCGTTTCCGTACGTCATCGTCCAGGACCATTTCTGGCCCGTGATACGGATGTCGATGGCGTCGGCGGGCGCGACCTGCTGATCGATCCAGGCGACAAAGCCCCAACCGAACATCACGAGCAGGAGGAGCGCGGGTACAACCGACCACACGATCTCGAGCTTGTGACTGCCGCGGATCGGGCTCGTGCGATCGTCGTCGCTACGCTTCCGATACTGCCACGAGAACCACGCCATCGCGCCCATCAGTCCTACGAAGAACAGAACTGACAGCCAGTAGATGAAGTAGAAGATGTTGTCGGTCGACGCAGCGAACGTCGACGCCTGCTCCGGCATCCAGAAGCTGCCGGCACCGAGGAAGGTGTTTGCAAGGTGCATGTTCAGACCATTTCCATTGCGGGCCGGGTTCGTTCCCGACGCCACATCACAGCAAGGAAGATTCCGATGACGATCACAGTGATGACTCCACCGAGCCGCATGATCGACACCGCATTCTGGACGTACGAACCCGCGTCGGGGTCGTACACGAAGCAGCTCAAAATGAAGTGCTCTACCGTCGAGCCGACGCGCCCTTCGGACGCCTCCATGATCGCAAACTTGAGGTCGCGCGGGATGTAGATCAGACCGTACAGGTAGCGCGAGATCATTCCCTCAGGGGAAACGAACATCACCGCTGCCGGGTGGGCGAACTCGTCCTGCGACTCCACGTATTGGTAACGGTAACCGAAGCCTTGAGCGACGGCCTCGATGTTCTCCGGCGTGCCGACCAAGAACGACCAGTCCGCGTCCATGCCCCGTCCGAGCTCCTCGAGGTACGACTGACGCTTGGCGGCAGCGAGCTCCCAGGTCTCGTCGGGATCAAAGCTGATGGTCACGATCCGGAAGTTTTCGCCGGGCGCCCACTCCATCTCTGAGAGACCGTCGGTGAGCGCATTCAACTGCAGCCCACACAACATCGGACAGCCGAAGTAGTTGAGCGTGAACACGACCGGGATCTCGCCGTCGACGTAGTCGGCCAGCGTGACCTGGTTCCCGTTGTGGTCCGTGAACTCCAGGGTCAGATCGACCTGCTCCGAGAGCCGCTCATCCACGCCCACGTCTTGGAGCTGCGCGGGCAGCTCCTCGGCGGCGTAGCTCGACGTGGACCACGCAGTGGTGAGCACGAGGAGCGTTATGGCGGCAATACGGAACACGGAGAGGGACCTCAACGAAGCGAAAGGAATCGAACTAGTGACCGGCGCCCGCGGCGGGCGCAGCGGCGGGAACGAACTCTTGGACCGCCGGAAGCTCACCGGCGCCCGTGGGGACGGCGGGTACAGCAGCCGGTACGGCAGCGGGCACGGGCGTCGGGACGACCGGCGCGGCCGGCTGCGACGACTCACCCATGGGGTGCTGACGCAACAGCTCGGGGCTTCCAAGCAGCATGTTCATGCCCACGTCAACCGGCACGCGATAACCCGTGGGACCCTGCGGCTCCGAGTCCGTTGCGGGGTGCTCGACCGGCGCGTAGCCGGAGAGCGCTTCGCTCGAGGCAGCGTGGCTGGACGCGAGCAGCGGGTGCACGACGTTGGCCTTGGCCTCGTGCTCTGCGAGCGTCACGACTTTGAACATGGAACCGAGCGCACCGCCGACGATGAGGAGCACGCCGACGAGTCCAACGAACGTAGCCATGAGCGTGAAGCTCGGGCCAGCGTCGGGCTCGATACCCATCTCGAGGAGCTCGTCGTCGGTCATCGCATCGCGATCGCTCGCGCGCGTGCCGTACTCGTCTTGGGGACGGCTGATGCCGAACAGGTGAGCGGCTGCGCCAGCGACGCTGTGCTCATCTTCTGCGCCGGGAAGCGCGTTAGCGAGCTTCTTCGGCTTGTCGCCCAAGGCGTCCGCGGCGGCGCCTTCTACGGCTCCACCGACATCTTCCACGGTCGACGCGACGACTTCAGCGGCGCCTTCTACGGCGTCCTCGACGGCATCGCCGATCGCTTCCACGCCGTCTTCGACAGCGTCTACGACCTTGTCCGCGACCTCGCCGAGCTTGCGCGCGGCACCAGCCAAGAGGCCGTCGGTCGGGGTGTCGTTGTTGTTGTTATCTTCCGTCATTGGATCCTCGCTATCAGACGTCTTCGTAGCGCACGGAGAGGTGCAGCATGGGGTCCTTCACCGGAACCAGAGGTCCACGGGTGAGGAAGAACGAGGTCAGGGCGAGGAACACGCCGCCGACTCCAACGAAGGCCAAGATTTCGGTCAGTCCGATCACCGCTTCGCCGTGGCCGTGGTGCATGTTCGGCTTCATCTGCCAGAACAGGTCAACGTAGTGCCAGCCCAACAGCCAGACCGCTCCGAGGAACAGTGTGCGGGGCTCTCGCTTCACGTGACGCGACATAAGCGCGAACAGCGGAATAACAAAGTGGCAAACGAACAGGAGCACGGTGAAAGGCTTCCAGCCGTTGGCCCAGCGGTGAGCGTACCACATCGTCTCTTCAGGGATGTTGGCGTACCAGATGAGCATGAACTGGGAGAACGACGTGTACGCCCAGAAGATGCACATACCGAACATCATCTTACCGGTGCCGTGGAAGTGGTGCTGCGTGACCGCACCACCCATGGCTCCGCGCAACGCGATGATGCAGATGGCCATCAGCGCGAAGAACCCCATGAACCCGCCGGCAAAGTAGATGATGCCGTACATGGTCGAGAACCAGTGATAGTCCGTGGACATCAGCCAGTCGAACGAGAAGAACGTGGTGGTCAACGCGAGCAGCGCGAGCGAGGGCGCCGCGATGGCGCGCAGGCGGCGGCTGATCTCCGGGTCACCGGTGATCTCCTGCTTCTGAAGTTGCGCACGGAAGAACCACGAGATTCCGCCGATGACGACCAGGTACACGAGGAAGCGGATCTGGAAGAACCCGACGTTCAGGTACGCGGATTTGCGCTGCAGGATGGGGTCGGCTGCCAGCGCGGCCGGGTCGGCCCAGGCGTACACATTGTCCATGCCCAGGAAGAGCACGGGGATGAGCAGCGCGAGGACGAACGGCACTGCGCCCATCATCGCCTCGGCCGGCTTGCGCGCGGCGATGTGCCACTCGGCCCGCGTGAGCGCAAAGATGACCACAAAGAGCGTGGCACCGATGCCGATCGACGCCCAGTACATGACGGCGATGATCCAGGACCAGAGGTAGGCTCCGTCGCCGGCGGAGGCGCCGAGACCGAACGTACCCGCGGTGCCGATGATGGCGAGAATCGCACCGATGATCGGGAGCTTACGCCACCCGGAATCGGCGGGGAGCGTGACGTCGGCCGCGCTCAATGCCTTGACTGCGTGTCCACCCATTAGCGCCACCCTTGTGCCGACCGAACTTCGCGAGGAACCTCGCTCAGCGGCATCTCGTTGCTCACCTGAAGCGCGCGGACATAGGCCGCGATCGCCCAGCGATCTTCCGTCCGAACCTGGGCTCGGTAGGAAGGCATCGTGTTGTAACCGTTGCTGATCACATCGTAGAGTTGGCCGACCGTGTATCCACGCTGGCGATCGCCATGCAGGGACGGCACGAGCCAAGAATTCCCGATGGCCGCAGCGCGCTGAGGAACGACGCCGCCGTTCTCGAGCCCTGCGTCACCGTGACACGGCGTGCAGTAGATTTCGAAGCGGTCCTGGCCTCGCTCAAGCAGCTCCGCGGTGAGCGGAACCTGCGGCGGGAGTGCCTCGGCCCATTGGGTCTCGGACATCATCCCATCGTCGAACCAGGCGTCTTGCCGGAGCTCGCCGACGGCGACGGTGCCTTCGATCTGGGGACGCATACCGCGACCGTCTTGGAAGAAGTCCGACGGCTCTTGAGCCTCGATACGCGTCACGTTGTCCATGTTCGGGTTCAGGTGAACCGGAGGATTGGGCGACGTGGTGCCTCGGCAGGCCGAGAGCATCGCGGTGGCCATCAGCGCGAACCCGAAGGCTCGAGCGGTGCGGCTCGCGGAACGGTTGTGTGTTCGATTCGACATCGTCACTTGCCCTCGACGTACTCGACATGGGTCGCACCGATTCCCTTCAGGAAATCCATGGTGCCCTCGCCGGCGTATTTCGGGTCGGTCGACTCGATCGCGATGAAGAAGCGGTCGTCGGTGACCCGCTCGAATCGCGTCGAATTGAAGAGAGGGTGATTCAGCATCGGCAGCTTGTTGATGGCAAGCATGCCGAAGACCGTCGCGAAGGCGGAGAAGAGCACCGAGAGTTCGAAGATGATCGGCACGTATGCCGGCCAGGCCGCCAGGGGCTTACCGGAGATCACGAGCGGGTAGCCGCCGGTGTGAACCCAGTATTGCAGTGCGATGGCGGTGATCGTTCCGGTCAGTCCGACACAGATGACGATCCAGGGAAGGAACGAGGACTTGAGTCCCTGCGCCTTATCGAGGCCGTGCACCGGGAACGGCGTGTACGCGTCCCATTGCTTGTATCCAGCGTCGCGGACTTGCTCGCAGGCCGTGTAGATCGCTTGCGCGGTCTCGAACTCGGCGAGCACTGCCCAGTGAGGCGACGTGTTGGTTGTCTTAGCAGCAGCCATTAGTGTCCTCCCTCGGCGTGGCCTTCGCCAGGCGGGTGCCAGTGCGGGTCGGCTTGAGGCATGACCGTCTTGACCTCAGCGAGGGCAATCGCCGGCAAGAAGCGGATGAAGAGGCAGAACAGGAACAGGAACAGTCCGAAGCTTCCGACGAACGTGCTCACGTCCCAAATGGTCGGCTTGAAGTAGTCCCAGCTCGAGGGCAGGAAGTCGCGGTGCAGCGAGCTGACCGTGATGACGAACCGCTCGAACCACATGCCGATGTTCACGAAGATGGTGATGACGAAGATGAACTTCACGTTCGTCCGCAGCTTCTTGAACCAGAAGAACTGGGGCGAGATGACGTTGCAACTGACCATCGTCCAGTAGGCCCATGCGTAGGGGCCGAAGGCACGGTTGGTGAACGCGTAGCCCTCGTACTCGTTGGCGCCGTACCAAGCGATGAAGAACTCCATCGCGTAGGCGTAGCCGACCAGCGAGCCCGTCAGCAGGATGATCTTGCACATGTTTTCGATGTGCTTGAGCGTGATGATGTGTTCCCAGTGGAACAGCGCACGCACAGGGATCATGAGCGTCAGGACCATCGCGAAGCCGCTGAAGATAGCGCCTGCGACGAAGTACGGCGGGAAGATCGTCGTGTGCCAGCCCGGGAGCTGCGCGACCGCGAAGTCGAACGAAACGATCGAGTGGACCGAGAGGACGAGCGGCGTCGCGAGCGCGGCGAGCAGGAGGTACGCGCGCTCGTAGTGCAGCCAGTGGCGGTTAGAACCGCGCCAGCCGAGCGAGAGCACACCGTAGGCCATCTTGCCGAAGGCGTTCTTGGTCTTGTCGCGCATGGTGGCGACGTCGGGGATGAGGCCGACGTACCAGAACAGGAGCGAGACGGTACCGTAGATGGAGACGGCGAAGACGTCCCAGAGCAGCGGGCTCCGGAAGTTCGGCCACATCGCCATCTGGTTGGGCACGGGCGCCATGTAGTAGGCGACCCAGATTCGACCGACGTGAATGCCGGGGAATGTGAGCGCGCACACAACGGCGAACAGTGTCATCGCTTCCGCCGCCCGGTTGATCGAGGTTCTCCACTTCTGTCGGAACAGGAAGAGGACCGCCGAGATCAGCGTACCGGCGTGACCGATACCAACCCAGAAGACGAAGTTGACGATGGCCCAACCCCAACCCACCGGGTTGTTGAGTCCCCAGATACCGGTGCCCTTCCAGAGCAGGTATCCGATGGAGACTCCCAGGAGGCCCATGAGGGTGAGAGCAAAGGAGAGCACTGCCCACCAGATCTTCGGGGGTCCCTCGAAGATTGGTCGAATGACGTCCGCGGTCACATCGCTGAAGTTCTCACGGTTGAGAACGAGCGGGGCGCGGCCGTCGACGGGGTCGACAGTGACGTTGTCTAGAGCGTCCACAGCCATGGCTTAGGCGAGCTCCGGATTAGGGTTGGAAATCTTGGCGAGGTAGGTCGTTCGCGGATGCGAGTTAACCCACGACAGCAAGGCGTAGTCTCGGTCTTTGGCGCGCAGCTGAGACACACGTGAGTGCGGGTCAGCGACGTTACCGAACACGATGCTGCCGGAGGGGCAGGCTTGCTCGCATGCGGTGACGATGGTTCCGTCCTGAACGATTCCGTCGGGGCGATCGACCTTGGCGTCGATGCGCGCGGCGTTCACGCGCTGGATGCAGTACGTGCACTTCTCCATGACACCGCGGAAACGCACGGTGACGTCCGGGTTCTTCTGCATGCGGAGGAGCGGGTTCCGCTCGTCATTCTCACGCGAGAAGTTGAAGAAGTTGAAGCGTCGTACCTTGTAGGGGCAGTTGTTGGCGCAGTAGCGGGTGCCGATGCAGCGGTTGTACGCCATATCGTTGGTGCCCTGCGGGCCGTGCGTCGTCGCGGCGACCGGGCAGACCTGCTCGCAGGGTGCGTTCTCGCAATGCATGCAAGCCACCGGCTGCATCGCCACGTCCGGGTTTCCGGGGTCGCCGGAGAAGTACCGGTCGAGGCGAATCCAGTGCATCTCGCGGCCCTCGAGCACGCGCTCTTTACCGACAACGGAGATGTTGTTCTCGGCCTGGCAGGCGACCGTGCAGGCGTTGCAGCCGGTGCAGGTGGACAGGTCGATCGACATGCCCCACTGCTGCGGGTCGGTCTCCCAGTACTGCTGACCGGGCTCACGCTCGCCATCGGCGTGCGCGGCAGCCGCAGCGTGGTCGTCGCCGTGGTCATCACCATGGTCGTCGCCGTGCGCGTTCTCGTCGCCATGGCCATCGCCGTGGTCGTCGCCGTGCGCGCCGCCTTGCTCGGCCAGGTGGTCCACATCCCAGAGCGAGTAGAGCTTGCCCTCGGGCATGAGCTCGGTGTCGTCTACGAACGTGGGGTTGGCCGTGTAGTCCGTGATGGTCGCTTCGCGGATCAGCGGGCGGCCTTCCATGGAGCCGTGGTCCTGCGTGGTCGCGATCATGTACGTGCCGCGCGTCTTGGTGAGCGTCGCGCCGGGCGCGATCCACTCGCCGGCGGCGGTGCGCAGCTTCTGGGTCGGGAAGCCGGCCTCAGCCGCGGCGGTACCAAACTCGCGCCCGTAGCCGAGCGGCAACAGGATGACGTTCTCGGCGACACCGGGGACGACCACCGCGGGCAAGTCCAGGGACTGGCCGTTCACGGAGATGGTCACCATCGGGGCGACAAGGCCACCGCGAAGCGTCGAGGGGATGTTGGAGTCCTCTTCGAAGCGGTCGCCGTCGGTGGGCTCGGACGCGTCGCCGAACTCGATGCCGAGCGCACGCGCCGTGACCGGGTTCAGGAGTGCAGCGTTGTCCCACGTGATCTTGGTGATCGGGTCGGGGAGTTCCTGCAGCCAAGTGTTGTTGGCGTAGCGCCCGTCGAGCACCTTGTTGTCCAGGCCGAAGAGCACTTCGAGGCTGGACGTGGTCGGCATGGGAGCGGCGGTTCCGGTCTGTCCGGCGACGCCACCAAAGTTCCACTGTGCGGCGACCGGGCGGATGTCTTGTCCGATGACACCGGCGTGGAGCCACTGGCGCCAGACGCGGTCGAACTGGTCGGCGCTGGCGCCCACCGTGCTCATCCACTGCTGACGAACGAGGAGACGACCGTCGGCTTCGTTGGCGCCGACGAGCTTGCCGGCCACCTCGATGGCGGAGCGGGAGTCGAACAGGGGCTCGATGAGCGGCTGAACGACGCTGGCGGTGCCATCGGCAGCGACGAGGTCGCCCCACGCTTCGAGCGAGTGCGCGGCGGGGATGTGCACCTTACAGGCGCGCGCTGTCTCGTCGTAGTAGAAGCCGAGGTGCACGGAGCTCGCGAGTCCGCCGATCTTGGCGGCGACGTCGAGGTCACCCGCTGCGCTGTACACCGGGTTGCCGCCGAGGATGACGAGCTTACTGACCTGTCCGCCATCGATGGCTGCGATGAGGTCGCGAAGCGTGCCGCCGGGTGCGACGGGCGCCGGGCGGTAGTCGACGGTGGCGCCGACGTTGCCGAGCGCTTGGTTGAGCATGGCGACGAGGCCATGGACCCAAGCGGGCTGGCGTTCGCCGACGGACACAACGGAGGCGCCGCGGTTGGCGAGGAGGTCGGCGCTTACGGCGCTGACCCACTGTGCGAAGCGGGGCTCGTCGCTCGTGGCGTTGAGCTCAGCGGCGAGCGCTCCGGTACCGGGTGCGTTGGCGCCACCGGCGAGGACCGCACGGCTGAGGGCCTTCACGAAGGTGCCGATCTGGGAGGCCGGCAGCTGGTAGCGGTTGTCCGAGGTCGCGCCGGTGGGCGAGAACGCGGGCTCGATCGCGTAGAGGCGGTTCATTCCGCCGGCTGCGTCGGTGTTACGTCCTTCGGCAAAGCCGGCGGCGTTGGCGACACAGTTCGGCCCGCTCGCGAGGAGGTCGGAGTCGATAGCGACGATGACCTTGGCGGCGGCGGTGCGGAAGAACGGGCGAAGGTTTGCGCCGCCGACCATCGCGAGACCGTCGGCCTCGTTGGCGCGCACGTCAGCGCCATCGCGGAACACCTTGGCGCCAGCGCGCACAGCGCGACCGAGCAGAGCGTTGAGCGTGGGCGAAGCGGCGCCGTCGATCAGGATGGCGGTCTGCGCGTCGAGCGCGGGCAGCGCTTGAACGGCAGCATCAACGGTCGCGGGGGCACCGTTGACGACCGCGCCGCGGCTGCGGTCGGGGTCGTACAGGCCGAGCACAGCGGCTTGGACGATCGCGGTGGAGCGTCCAAGGCTGGCCGGGTGTGCGGCGTTGCCTTCAATCTTGGTGGGGCGGCCGTCCTGGCTCTCGACGAGGATGCCTTGCACGTGGTCGCCGACTTGGATGGCCGTGGCGAACATGCGGGCATCGCCGGGGATCAGATCCTCGGGTCGCTCGGCGTAGGGCAGGATGTACTGCGCGGGCTTGCGGACGCAGCCGGAGAGGCCGGCGCCGGCGAGCGCGGTGCTCGCGCCCATGAGACCCACGAAGGTCCGTCGGCTCATGCCGTCGAGTTCGACCTCGTCGGCTTCTTGGGCCTGGAATTCACGGTGGAGAGTGCGCTCAAACTTGGGCGATTTGCCCAGATCGTCGAGGCTTCGCCAGTAGCGCTTTGTGCTCATCGATCCCTTGCTCATCGGTGGCACCCCCCGCAGTGAAGAGGCGGGTTCACGTCGCGTTCACGCGTGGGGTCCGTGTGCGGGTTGTAGTCCGCGGTCTCGGTGTCCCAAGCCATGTTCGTAATCTCGCTGCGCGGACGCAGGTTCGGCTCTGGATCGCGGTGACAGTCCAAGCACCAGCTCATGCTGAGCGGTTGGTCTTGGTGCACCACTTCCATGTGGTCGATACGGCCGTGGCAGCTGCTGCAGCCGACGCCCGCCGCGAGGTGCGCGCTGTGGTCGAAGTAGGCGTAGTCGGGGAGCATGTGCACACGCACCCACTCGACCGGCTCGCCCGTCTCCGCCGACGCCCGGACCGGCGCCAAGCGCTCGCTTTCCGGCAGCACCGTCGCGTGACAGTTCATGCACGTTGCGGTGGGGGGGACGGCCGCATGGGCGCCCTCCTCTACCGTGTTGTGACAGTAACGGCAGTCCATCCCCATCTCTCCAGCGTGCAGCTGGTGAGAGAAGGAGACAGGCTGCTCTGGTTGATACCCCACGTCCGTAAACTTGGGGGAAAACCAGTACCAAATGACAAATATGGCGACCACTCCCACGACGGGAGGCAAGGCGGCGAGCGCCAGGGGTACGCGATTTGTCCAGCGTGGGAAGAGCTGAGCCACTGCTAGGTCCTCGAAAGTGAATGCCGTAGCGCCGTGCCGTTCTCCGTCACGCGTGCGGGTCTGACTGAACGCTCATTCACTGGCAAAAAGGGCTCGAAAGAATCAGAAAGGATGCGCCTAACTAGGCGTCACCCAACACTGCGCGTGATTGGCAGTGTTTAGAGAACTCGGTTCGATTGTCCGCTCCGTCGTTTGACCGACTTTCGCAGACGCTGTGGACCCATCGGGAATGGGCCTCGTAGGCGGCGCGGACGGTAGTCAGACGCAGCCAAGGTAGCAACTGTTTTGTGCGCCTATTGTGGACCTCGGGCATCCACAATGTCGAGCGTTTCCGCGGGCCGGAACTCGCTCGACGCTGGCGCGTTTGCTCCATCCCCACACGCTTGTCAAGCCCCCGAGCCCCCGAATCGGCACGCCATCGTCACCGAACGCTATACGCCCGAATCCCCTTTGCGCGCGCCCGACAGCGCCGAATGACGCAGTGCGGCATCACACACCCCGAGATTCCCCAATCTTGACGCAGGCTTGCCCCGATCGGTGGCCACAATACCCCGCGTTGGACGCCCGTCAGCGCGCCTCCGCTGCCGTCTCTTCCGCTCGATCCCTCCGCCCTCTTCCGCTCGATCCCTCCGCCGACGACCACCCGTCGCGTCCGCCGCCGATGCGCGCCTAGTTCCGAGGCGGGAGGTGCTGCGACAGGGCTGTCGCGATCCGCTGAGCCGACACAATCGCGTGGCGCGCCTGGGGATCGGGGAACACCTCGTGCGCCGTCTCCGTGAACAGCTCGAGCCAGCGATCGAACTGCGCGTGGCTCAGCTCGGCGATCCCACGGTGCAACATCTGCGGGTTGCCGCGCGGCGAAGGCTTGAAACCCGGCTCGGAGCGGAGGATCGCCCGCCAGAACAGCACCATCCGCGCCAGGTGCGGGGTCCAGTCCTCGATGCGTGCAGCGAAGATCGGGCCGAGCAGCGGCTCGGCCTGCACGCGGTCATAGAAGCTGTGCACCAGCCGTTCGATCGAAGGCAGTGGCCACACCTCGTCCGCGTCGGGCGCGGGCTCGGTGGGCAAGAGCGAGATGGGACGGGAGCCGTTCTTAGGCGTGTCGTTCGAGCGCATGCGGGGCCCTTCGTGGGGTGCAGAGCCAGTGCGGAAGCGGCGGTGGCGATCTAGACCACGACGCGCTGGCAATTTAAACCAGCATACGGACTAAACTCGCACACGCAACTGACGAAGCGACCTCGTACGGTCATTCTGAGGCGCACGAGCGGCTAACGAAGGCGCACGCCATGGTCGCCGATCAGCTCGGTGAGCTCGTGCACCAAGTCGTCCGATGCGGCGACCTTGGCGTCGGTGCCGAGTACAATCTCGGCCTCGGCGGTGCCATAGTCGACGGTGAACACGGTGCGGCAGGTGCCCGGGTAGCGGGTGAAGAGCGCGCCGAGTTGGTCGATGAGCACAGGCTCCACCTGACCGACGTCGAGGGTGATCATCACGTCTCGGACCCGCTGATTTCGGGCATCTGCGAGGGAGTGCACCTCATCGGCGATGACCTTCCAGACCCGCTCGTCGCCGTCACCTTCAATGCGGACGGTGCCCTTGAGCAGTAGCGGTTGGTCGCTATCGAGGACCTCGCAGTACTCTTCGTACACGCGCGCGTGCACGATGACTTCGAACTCACCGTAGTGGTCCTCGAACTGCAGGAAGGCCATGCGGCCCTTGCCGCTCTTGAGCGGGCGCTCGCGCTTCTCGCTGACCACGCCGGCGACGACGACCTTCTCGCGGAAGCCCTTGCTTTCGAGCCGCAGGGAGTTGCAGTCGACGAAGTGCTGAATCTCTTCGCGGTAGCGGTCCAGCGGGTGGCCGGAGACGTAGAACCCGAGGGATTTTTTCTCGAAGTCGAGGGTGACCGCTTCGCTCCAGCCGGGCACCTGTGGGTAGGCGCTGGGGGCGGCGGTGGGCGGCGCGGCTTGGGCGAACATGCCGAACAGGTTGGCTTGTCCGGAGGCCTTGTCGCGCTGGGCCTTTGCGCCCCGCTCGACGGCGGCGTCGACGGCGGCGAACATGCGGGCGCGTTCGCGGCCGATCTCCTTGAGCGTGCGCTGTTCGCGGTCAGGGTTCGAGGTGCTCTCGAGGGCACCGCAGCGCACCAACTGCTCGACCACGCGCTTGTTGCAGCGCTTGAGATCAACGCGCTCGCAGAAGTCGTACAGCGACGAGAACGGACCGTCGGCGCGGGCCTCGACGATGGCCTCGATGGGCGCGGAGCCCAGGCCTTTGACGGCGCCGAGCCCGAACTGAATGCCGGCGTCGGACACGGTGAACGACTGCGCGGAGGCGAACACATCGGGCGGCAGCACGGCGATCTGCCGGGCGCGCGCGTCGAGGATGTATTTGACCACCTTGGAGGTCGACGCGGCATCGTTGGTCATCAACGAGGCGTAGAACTCGCTGGGGTGGAACGCCTTGAGGTAGCCGGTTTGGAAGGTGAGGACGGCGTAGGCCGCGGAGTGTGACTTGTTGAAACCGTAGCCCGCAAAGTGCGCCATGAGGTCGAAGACCTCGTTGGCTTTGGCGGCATCGATGCCCTTCTCTCCGGCGCCCTGCACGAACAACACGCGCTGGCGGTCCATCTCGGCGGGCTTCTTCTTACCCATGGCGCGGCGCAGCAAGTCAGCGCCGCCGAGGGTGAAGCCGGCGAGTACCTGAGCGGTCTTCATGACCTGCTCCTGGTAGACCATGACGCCGTAGGTCTCTTTGAGGACTTCCTCGAGCCAGGGGTGCGGGTACTCGACCTGTCGGCGCCCGTGCTTGCAGTCGATGAACTGCTCGACCATGCCGGAGCCGAGCGGGCCCGGTCGGTAGAGCGCCACGGCGGCGACGATGTCTTCGAAGCAGTCCGGTTTGAGCTGCTTCATGAGGCGCTGGAAGCCCTCGGACTCCATCTGGAAGATGCCGGTGGTGTCACCGGACGAGATCATCTCGTAGACGCGGGGTACTGCGAACGGGATGGTCCGGAAATCGAGCGCTTTGTCGGCGTCTCGGCCGTGGTTGACCATCTGCACGGCGTCATCGATGACGGTGAGGGTCTTGAGGCCGAGGAAGTCGAATTTGACGAGGCCGGCGGCCTCTACCTCGTTCTTGGCGTACTGGCTGACGAGCTCGCCTTCAGAGCCGGCGATGACGGGGACGCGGAGCCAGAGCGGGTCGCCGGAGATGACGACGCCGGCGGCGTGGATGCCGGTGTTTCGATTGTTGCCTTCGAGGGCGAGCGCGGTCTTGAAGAGGAAGGCGACGGTCTCGTCGTTCTCGACGGCTTCGCGCAGTCGGGGCTCGCGGTCGTAGGCCTCTGACAGCTTGATGTTGAGTTCGTCGGGGACCAGCTTGGCCAGGCGGTCGGCTTCGGCGAACGGTAGGTGGAGCACGCGGGCGACGTCGCGGACGGCGGCCTTGGCCTTCATTTGACCGAACGTGACGATCTGCCCGACGTTGTTCGCGCCGTACCGGTCGGTCACGTACTGGATGACCTCGCCCCGCCGGTTCTGGCAGAAGTCGATGTCAAAGTCGGGCATGCTGACCCGCTCGGGGTTCAGGAATCGCTCGAAGAGCAGCCCGTAGGGGATCGGGTCGATGTCGGTAATCAATAAGGAGTAGGCGACGAGCGAGCCGGCGCCGGAGCCGCGGCCGGGTCCCACGGGGATGCTCTGCGCCTTGGTCCACGCGATGAAGTCCCAAACGATGAGGAAGTAGCCCGGGAAGCCCATCTGGTTGATGATCTCGAGCTCGATATCCAGGCGCTCGCGGTAGGCAGGCTCATCGACGGTCTTCTTGGCGAGAGCGAACTCGGCGAAGCGATCCGTGAGGCCGTCGTGGGCGACCTTGCGCAGGTAGTCGGGCTCGGACATGCCGTCGGGGCACTCGAACTGCGGCAGGTAGTATTTACCGGTGGGGATCTCGACGTTGCAGCGGTCCGCGACCACGCGCGTGTTGCTGATGGCGGCGGGCAGATCGCTGAAGAGCTCGGCCATCTCGGCGGGCGACTTCAGGTACAGCGACTGCAGGGGGATCTTGGCGATCGTGGCTTGGTCGATGCATTTTTGCATGCCGATGCACATGAGCACGGCGTGCGCTTCGTGGTCGCCGGCGCGCAGGTAGTGCACGTTGTTGGTGGCCACGTAGGGCACGCGGAACTCGTCGGCAAAGTCGACGAGCATGCCGGTGGCGTCCTGCATCTCGGGGATGCCTTCGGCGCGCTGGAGCTCGATGAAGACGTTGTCTTTGCCGTAGGTCTTCCACAGACGCTGGAGGTGTCCGACGGCGACTTCGCGCTCGTTTCGGAGCAGGGCCTGCGGGATCTCTCCGCCGAGATCTCCGGTGAGGCAGATGATGCCCTCGGAGAGTTCTTCGAGGTCGGCGTGGGTAAGGAGGGGCCGCCCGTTGGGGTCTACGCCGGCGGTCCATCCTCGGGAGACGAGGTGTACCAGGTTCCAGTAGCCGGCGATGTTCTCGGCGAGCAGGACGAGGCTATGTGGGCGTGCGCCGCGGCCGTCCTCGGATCGTTCGGGGACGACGTAGAGGCTGGCGCCGAAGATGGGTTTGACTCCGGAGCCGCATTTCCACTGGAACTCGATGGCTCCGAACATGTTTCCGTGGTCGGTCATCGCCACAGCGTCCATGCCGAGTTCGGCGGCGCGCTTGGCGAGGTCGGGGACCTTCACGGTGCTGTCGAGCAGCGAGTAGTGGGTATGGACGTGGAGATGGACGAAGTCAGACATGGGTGTCTTTCGACCCGCTCGGCGGTCGCGCGTCAAGGGCCGTGTGGGGCGGTTTGGGGGGTGGGGTTTTCGCGGAGGGGGGAAGGAATCGTAGGTGCCGAAAATCGAAGGGGATCTGCCGGTTTGAAAGTTAATCGCGAGTCACTTGATTCGGATCCGGTGTTCCGTTAGGTTTCGCCGCGATTTTGAAAGGTGCGATGATGTACGTCCAATCGCCCCTTTTTCTGAGCACGAACCTCAGTAGATTCGACCGACCGCGCCATGCGGTCTTAACCCCTTGAGAGCTGTTCCATGAACAACCTGCGTTACCTGTTTGCCCTTTCCCTCGTTGCCGGCCTCGCGGCCTGTGGCGATGACGACACGACCACCGCCGACACGGGCGTAGCCGACACCGGTGCTGACGCCGGCGGCGACACGACCGAGGCCGACACGACCGAGGCCGACACGACCGAGACCGACACCACCGTGGTGCCGGACGAGATCTGCGACGACGGCGAAGACAACGACGAAGACGGCGACATCGACTGCGACGACTCCGACTGCGACGGCACGGAAGCGTGTAAGGAGCCGGTTCCCGAGGACACCGATGCGCTCTGCGACGACGGCGAAGACAACGACGAAGACGGCGACATCGACTGCGATGACTCCGACTGCGCGACGACCACGCCGTGCCTTACGGCGGATTGCCCGGCGCCCGGCGAAGTCCGCGGCGGCGAGTGCGTCCAGCCCAACGAGCCGGTTGAGGGTGCCGAGGGCACGTACTCGTACCTGAACTCGCTCGCGATCCCGACGTCGGGTACCGACGCCGAGTGCTGCTTCGACTTCAACAACGACGGCGTCGTCGACAACGCGCTCTCCGGCGTGCTCGACCTTGTCGGCACGATGGCGGACGACATCGACGTCACCGCGCTCGTGGAAGAGGCCCTCGAGGCCGACGACATCGCGCTGGTCCTCTCGTGGGGCAAGGGCGAGAACGAGGAAGGCTTCCACATCTACCTGGCGACGAACGACGTCGACGGAAACGGTGAGCCCGACCAGGCGTTCGCTGACCGTGTTGACGGCGCCGGCATCTTCCAGCTCATGACGGACGCCGTCGACGAGTACGGCTCGCTCGTGCAGTTCAACGTCGCGACCCGCGACGGTGATGTTGTCACGGCCGGCCCGTCGCAGTTCCGTCTGTCGCTCCCGATCGCCGCTGGCGGAATCGAGCTCGACCTCGACCTCACGATCGAGCAAGCCACGATCGAAGGCGCGACCGTCGTCACCGACACCGGTATCGCGTCGGTGGACGAGACGTTCGACATCGACGGCGAAGACGTCGAGTTCGGCGGCATGAAGCTCGGTGGCGTTGTGCCGCTGGACCAGCTTGGTGCCCTGCTTGAGGACCTCGCGTCCGACTGCACCTGCGCGGGCTTCGACCCGAGCCTCCCGGTCATCAACTACGGCGACGACGGCGAGACCTACGTCCTCGAGTGCGCTCAGACGCCCGCCGCTGGCTGCACCGCCGACGACGGCCTCGTCTGTGAGAACCTCAGCACGGCCTGTGGCTTCCTCAGCATCATCGTTGGCGTCCTCTCGGACATCGACATGAACGACAACGGCGTCGGCGACGCGTTCTCGGTCGGTATCCGCTTCGGCGCGACCGGCGCGACGCTTGCTGACCCGGCGTTCGTTCCCGGCGAGTAATCGCTAGCAACGCTACGCAGAGGCCGCGTCCTTAGGGACGCGGCCTCTCGCGTTTTTGGGAAGCGAAACACACCGCCCGTCCACGCCCTTGCCCAACACCAACCGCGGCACCTGGGGCCGACGAAACGATCCACGTCAGCGCCTCTGGGGGGCGATTCCGATGAAGTGCGCTACCTGTCTTCCTGTCCACTCGTCGCCAGCACCGCGGCCTGCAGCGACACGACGACACCGACACGACGACATCAACAAGAGACATCGACAACGACAACGCGACGGCGCCTACGCCTGAACTGCGTGCCCATCACGACCGGAAGGCGTAGAATCCACCCATGACGAGCAACCACCGACGACAACTCGCCCTCCACGCCACCCGCGCCGTCGCCCTGGGTGGCGCGCTCACGATGGTCGGAGGCTGCGCATCGCGCTCCGCCGCTGAACCGGAAGCCGCGTCCGGCGACAGCGAGCTGCGCACCCAGCGTCCGATCTTGGTGGTGGACTCCGCAGGCTCTGGAACGACCGCGCCCAACACCGGCGACGAGGCTCCGACGCCCGAGAGTCCAGTGGTCGGCGACGTGGTGCGCGCCGAGGGGAACCTGGTGCCCGACGCCCTACCGGACGACCTACGGGCGGCCACCCCGGTTCCGCTGCCGACCAGCCAACCCTCGGCACTGCCGACCAGCCAACCCTCGGCCGCCGAACTGGCAGCGGGCGGCGACGGCTCCGGAGACGCTGAAGTCGCCTGCTCTAAAGAGAACGACGGCGTGTGCCCCGACGCGTGTGACCGCAACACGGACGCCGACTGCTGCTCGCAGGTCGACCATGGCCAAGCGCCCTGCTTCTTCGATCCGAACGGCGGCTGCGTGTGCGCGGTGTTCGGGCCTTTTGCTCCGCCCTCTTTCGCTTAACGCGAAGCGGCGAGCTGGCGTTCGAGCGTGAGCAGTAGCGCGCGGTAGGCGGGCTCGCCGGCGTTGTACGCGATGGCGAGGTTCAGATTCGTGCGCGCCATGTCGATGCGATTCGCGCTCAGGTCGGCCTTGGCAGCCTCAAAGTAATCGTTTGCGCGTAGCGCGCGCTCCGGCGTGGCGGCCGGGCTGGACGGAACATCGGCCGCCTCATCGCGGTGCTGCTTCACGATTTTGCGCAGTCGCTCAACCGACCAGGGTGTCTCTCGGGCACGTGCGCCGTTGGAGACGTCGAGGCGCTCGGAGTCCGGGAAGCGGATCGCGGGACCGGATGCGCTGTAGGTCACTTGTCGCTCGGTCGGCTCGTTGTCGTCGAACTCTTCGGCTGCGACGTCGGAGAGAAAGTGCTTGCCGGACATGCCGGCCTCACCTGTGCGCCGGGAGAAATCTCGCGTGCCGTTGGCAACGACCGGGACGACGCGGGACGCCACAAGCGGCCGCCCCCCCTCGTCATCATCGACCATGGACTTTCCGGTCCAGGTGCTCTCGATCACATCGTTCTCGGCGGCGCTGCTTCGAGTGGTGCCCGAGATGAGGGCACTGTCGACCGACGTCTCATCGATCACGGCGGGGATCCCGCGGGGTGTATCGCTCCGCCGTCCAAAGTCCTTTCGCAGCGCGGCCATTGGCGCGTCTGCAGAGCGCGTGGGCTCTTGACGGAAGGTCGGCCGCACCGACTCGTCGACCGGCGGGATGCGCTTGGTGACAGCGGCCGGGGCCTTTGGCGGGGTTTCAAACCGGAGGGCGAGCAGCCGGTCGCGGAGGCGCGCGTCGACGGTGATCTGCAGTCCGACGGCCGAGCGCCCGTTGGGCTGCGGTATCTCGGGGAGACCAACGACGGCGTCGATCTCGTGAGCCTTGCCGGCGAAATCGACCCGCAGGGTTACCTGCTCAAGCAGGTCGACGGCCCCATTGCACGGAACCAGCGCGCGGCCTTGCAACAGCTGGGTATCCACGAAGTCCGTGAGGGCTTGCGCGGTATCGAACGAGATGGGGAGCACCCGGACGGACATTGCATCTCCAGGTTAAGGTCTAGCGCGAGGAGGGACCGCCACGTGAGCGCCAGTTGGCGCCCCGGACGGATAGGTCGGCGGGGACGGCTGGACCATCCGACAGGCGGACGGTCGTACAACGGTGGCGACGGGCACCAAAGTCGGAGGATATCGTACACCTCGCCCGTTCGAGCATCAAGAGGCGACCCCGCTTTGTCGCGGAATCGCTGGCCTGGGTGGATTGTGCGAGAGTTCGCCTTGCCGGACCGCGCCACTCGACCTAAAGTGCGGGCCCCTTCGACGCACACCAGGACCGCTCTCGCATGTCTTTTAATCCGGACAATCCCCTCATCGTCCAGTCCGACAAGACTATCCTCTTGGAGACGCACTCCCCTCGTTTCGAGGAGGCGCGCGACGCACTGAGCGGCTTCGCCGAGCTCGTGAAGAGCCCGGAGCACATCCATACGTACCGCATCACGCCGCTGTCGCTGTGGAACGCAGCCGCTTTGGGTTGGGAGCCGAGCGAGGTCAAAGCGACCTTGGCGAACCTGACCAAGTACGAGCTGCCGCAGAACGTGCTGGCCGACATCGACGAGTACATCGCGCGCTACGGCCGGATCGTGCTCATCAAAGAGGACGGCGACTTTTGGATCGAATCCGACGATCCGGTCGCGCTGGCCGAGGTCTGCGCCCACAAGCTGGTGCAACCACACTTGGCCGGCGCGCTCATCGACGGCCGCGTACGCATTAAGGAAGGCGAGCGCGGCTTCATCAAGCACGCCTTGATCCGCGTCGGCTACCCCGTCGAGGACCTCGGCGGTTACATCGAAGGCGAGCCGCTGGAGCTCGAGCTTCGTAGCCCCACGCTGGAAGGCCACCAGTTCGGCTTGCGCACGTACCAGAACGAGTCGGTTGGCGCGTTCTACGCGGGCGGCACCGAGCGCGGCGGGTCCGGCGTTGTCGTGCTGCCCTGTGGCGCGGGTAAAACCGTCGTCGGCATCGGCGCCATGAACGAGGTCGGCGCGCACACGCTCATCTTGACCACCAACGTGACCGCGCTGCGCCAGTGGCGAAACGAGATCCTCGACAAGACGACGCTCTCTCCCGACGACGTCGGCGAGTACTCCGGCGAGCGCAAGGAGATCAAACCGGTCACGATCACCACGTACCAAATCCTCACCTACCGCCGGAAGAAGACCGAGCAGTTTGCTCACTTCCACGTGTTCGACGAGGCCAACTGGGGCCTGATCATCTACGATGAGGTCCACCTGCTGCCCGCGCCGGTGTTCCGCGCCGTCGCCAACCTTCAGAGCCGCCGACGCCTCGGGCTGACCGCGACGCTCGTGCGCGAGGACGGTAAGGAAGAGGAGGTCTTCAGCCTCATCGGACCCAAGAAGTACGACGTGCCGTGGCGCGTGCTTGAGAAGCAGGGCTTTGTCGCCGAAGCGACCTGCACCGAGATCCGCGTGCCCTTCAACGACAACGACCTGCGGCTGGAGTACGCGCTCGCGGACCAGCGCCGCAAGTACCGGCTCTCCGCGACCAACCCGGCCAAGCTCGTGGTCGTCGAGTCACTCATTAAGAAGCACGAGAACGACCGCGTGCTCGTGATCGGTCAGTACCTCGACCAGCTCCACGCGCTGTCCGAGCTGCTCGACGCGCCGATCATCACCGGCGAGACCAAGCAGGTCGACCGCGATGTGCTCTACCGCGGCTTCCGCGACGGCAGCATCAAGCGCCTCGTGGTGTCCCGCGTGGCCAACTTCGCCGTCGACCTCCCGGACGCCAACGTCGCCATCCAGGTGAGCGGTACGTTCGGTTCGCGCCAGGAAGAAGCGCAGCGTCTGGGCCGCGTGCTCCGTCCCAAGGGCGGAGACAACCAAGCGTCGTTCTACACGCTGGTGACCCAAGACTCGACCGAGCAAGAGTTCTCCACCAAGCGACAGCTCTTCCTCACCGAGCAGGGCTACCGCTACGAGATCCAGGCGTACTCGTTCGACAAAGAGAAGCAGGACGCGGCCGATATCGAGAACGCCAAGAAGGACGCCGCCAAGAAGGTCGCGCGCTTGGAAGCCAAGGAAGCCGCAAAGGAAGCCGACGCTGCGAAGGCCGCCGAAGAAGCCGGCGAATAGCACGCCCGGCGCTTCCACCGAGAAGCACTGAAGTCGTCCGCGCCGCTGGTACGCCCACCGGCGCGGACGTACTTCTAGTCCCTGGATCGACCACACGTCGACGCATCGCGCGCCCCGCTGAACCCGCCGCTAGTCCGCGGGTTCGTCGACGATGAACAGCTCGATGTCATCGGGGTCCACGTCGCGCTCGCTCACCACGGTGCCCCGCACCGAGGCCCCCGCGCTGTGCACCGAGTCCGGCGTGCCCGACACGAGCGGGTGCCAGTCGGCCAGCGCCTGCCCGCGCGCCACGCGGACGTAGCCGCAGGTGTCCGGTAGCCACGTGGTGGTCCGCGCCAGCTCCGGCGTCATCTGCAGGCACCCGGGGACCTTCTGAAACCGCTGCGCATATCCCGCGCAGCGGCACGAATCCGTATCCAGCAGCTGGCACGTGACGCGGGTGGTGTAGATCGTCCCGTCCTCGTCGTCCTCCAGCCGCAGCAGACAACACTTACCGCAGCCGTCGCAAAGCGACTCCCACTCGGTGGGAGACATCTGCTCGAGGGTCTTGGTCTCCCAAAATGGCTTCGGCGCCGCCACTACTCCGCCAACAGCTGCGCCTTGGCGCGGACGAGCAGCTCGGCGTGCTCCGGCCCCGGCTCAGGGTACTTCATGTCGAGCTTGCCCATCTCGTCGGCGACGATGCGCGAGATGATCAGGCGGGCGTTCTTCTTATCGTCGGCAGGGATGACAAACCACGGCGCGCGCTTGGTGCTCGTGGCGCCGATCGCGTCCTCGTAGGCCGCCTGGTAGTCCTTCCAGTACCCGCGCTCGCGGATATCGGCCTCGGCAAACTTCCACTGCTTCGCGGGGTCCTCGATACGCGCAAGAAACCGCTGCTTCTGCTCATCCTTGGACACGTGCAGGAAGAACTTGATGACGCGGGTGCCGTTGCGGGCGGCGTAGTCTTCGAAGTTGACGATGTCTTGGTAGCGCTGCTTCCACACGCGCTTCTCGTCGAGCAGCTCGGTGGGAATGCGCTGCGACTTCAGGATGCCGGGATGCACCTTTACGACCAGCACCTCTTCGTAGTGCGAGCGGTTGAAGATGCCGATACGGCCGCGCTCCGGCATGCAGCGGTTGGTGCGCCACATCCAGTTGTGGTCCATCTCCTCGCTGCTCGGCTTTTTGAACGAGAAGACCTGGAACCCGCTGGGGTTCACCCCGGACATCACGTGCCGAATCGCGCCATCCTTGCCCGCGGTGTCCATGCCCTGAAACACCAGCAGCACGGAGTGCCGGTCTTGGGCGTACAGCACCTCCTGCAGATCGCGCAGCTCCTGGCGTTGCGCTTCGAGTATCTCCTTGTACTCGGCCTTGTCCTTGTAGGCCGGCTTGACCAGAGTATCGCGCTTGGACAGCGTGAACTTCTCACCTTCGCGGACGCGGAACTTGTCGACTTTATCGAGCATAGGAGCTTCGGGGGTATCGGTTGCCGAACCATGTTCCCACGATGCCCGTCCACACACAAAGCCCATGTGTTCACCACACACAAAGCCCATGTGTTCACCACACACAAAGCCCATGTGTTCACCCCACACAAAGCCCACGTGGACATGAACGACGACACGTTACTGCTGCACGGGTTCATGGGCTGCGCGACCGACTGGGAGCCGGTGCTGCGCGGGCTCGACACGGGCCGCGCTATCGACCTTCCGGGCCACGGCGCTACGCCTCTCGACTGCGCGCATCTGAGCCTGGACGGCTGGGCGGATTGGGTGGCCGCACAACACGCGCCCGTGCGCCAGCTCGTCGGATATTCCCTCGGCGGGCGACTCGCGCTTCGGATCGCGGCGCGACACCCGGCGTTCTGCCAACAGGTGGTGCTGGTGAGCGCCCATCCGGGGCTCACCGACGCCATCGAACGCGCCGACAGAGCCGCGCTCGACACCACGCGAGCGGCACAAATCCGGGCCGACTTTCGGGGTTTCTTACGCCGGTGGTATGCGAGCCCGCTGTTCGGACTCACCACGCAACAGCAAGCGCGGCTGATCGACACGCGGGCCGCGCAGGACCCGGCGACAGTCGCGGCAGTGATCGAAGCCATGAGCCCCGGCAGAGCACCCGCGAGTTGGGACACTGTGCAGAGGCTGAGCGAGCGGCCCGCCGGGCTGCGCGTGGTGGTGGGCGCACGCGACGCCAAGTACGCCGCCGTATGGGCGGAGCACCCCGGCGTGCTCACGCTCGACGCCGGCCACGCGGTGCACATTGAGGCCGCCGACGCGCTCGCCGCCCTGCTCGGCTGACACCCCCAAACGCGTATCCCTCGGCTTGACCGAGATCGCGAAAGTCGCCAAGACTACGGCCATGCGCAACTCTCAACGTACACGCGTGGCCCGGGGCCACCTGCCATGATCGTCGTTACGGGCAGCACACCATGATCGTCGTTACGGGCAGTATGCGCTCGGGCACGTCGCTGTGGATGCAAATCCTGGCGCAGGCGGGCTTTCCGGTGATCGGCGACGCCTTTCCCGCCCACTGGGACGCCACGCTACGAGCGCGAAACCCGCGCGGATTCTACGAGAGCCAGCTGGTTGAAGGCGTGTACCACGCGACGAATCCACACCCCGAGTCGGGCGCGTTCCTGCATCCGGTCGCCACGCGCATGCACGCGGTGAAGGTGTTCGTCCCGGGGCTGCTCCGCTCGGACTGGGCGTTCCTGCATCGGGTCATCGGCACGATTCGGCCATGGCGGGTGGTGGCCCATTCGCGCGCCGCGATGCCGCACGGCATGCGCGCCACGGTGGACGTCTCGCCCGCGCTCACGTGGTGGCTCGAGAACTACGCGTTGGTGCGCGACATCCTCGTCCGCGGCTATCCCGCCCACGTGGTGAGCTACGAGCGGCTGCTGCAAGACCCCGACCGCGAAGTCCGGGAGGCCCTCGCCTGGGTCACACAAGGCACCGACATCGCGATCAACGCCGAAGCCGCCGTCGCCGCGGTGGACCCCGCGCTGTCGCGCTCGATGCCAGACGAAAACGTGGCGCACGACCTCGATCCGCGGCACGTGGCGGTCATGGACGCGCTGTACGACCACATCCACTTTGGGCGCGCGATGACGCCGGCGTTTGTGACCGAGTTGAACACGGTCGACGCTGAACTCCGCCCCGTCGCAGAGGCGGCGCGCGAGGCCGTGGTCGCGGACATGGTGAGCCGGATCGCGGCACTGTCCCCGACCGCGCTGTCCCCTTCCGTCCAGTCTCCTACCGTCCAGTCCCCCACCGCAACGCCGGGCTCCCCATGACGTCACTTCGCTTTCGCTCCGCTCAGATGCAGGACGCCGCGCCGCCAACGGCGGACTTCGTGTCCACCGCGACGCTGCCGGCTGGCAACCAAGACCTGGTGCTCGGCACGCTCCAAGTGTTGGCCGAGCGCATCGAAATGCGTACCGAAACGCGCACCGAAGGACCTGCTGAAGGGCGTCGCGCGACCGTGGTCGTGGGCCCGACGAACGCCATGGCGACGCCCGGCCTGTGGAGCCTGCATGCGGCGACACGCGTGGCCGCGGTAGCGCTGAGTACCGCCGCCATTCTAACTCCCACGCTGACCGCCGCGCCGGCGCACGCGCAAAAGCCACCGGCGCAAAACGCTGCCACCGTCCTGCCCGCTCCCGCCGCACCGAGCCCGATCGCGCTCCAGTCTCTGGCGGGCCACTCCGTTGAAATCAGCGTGGCCGATGGGCCGCCCATCGCCGGAGAGCTACTGGCCGCCGGAGACGCGGTCGTCGTGTTGGCGCGGCTGGAAGACGGCGCCGTGTTCGAAATCCCCACCTCCAGCATCACCGCCGTGCGGTTGCTGACGGTCGCCGGCGCGCCTCCCACGGGCGACATGAGCTACCTGAGCGCCGGCTCCCTCGACGGCGGCGAAGCGTTCACCCGCAACCGCTCCACCGGCATGATGGTCACCGGCATCGTGCTCACCTCCATCGGTGGGCTCGGCGTCGTCGGCTACACGCTCGGCACCGCCGCGCAGCTGGCCGCATCGGGTTCCGCGTCGTTCGCCTACTACGGACTGCCCATGCTGGCCGTCAGCTCGGTACTGCTCGGCGCTGGCATCCCGATGTGGATCGTCGGCGGACGCGACGTTGAGGTTCAGCCCAACTTCGCGGCGACCGGCGAGCGCGTCTCTGGCGGCCTGAGCTTCACGTTCTAGCCACCGACCACGGCGCGCGCACGCTGGGCTCAAGTCATGCGGCGCAACCCGCGGGCGTGGGAACTAGAATCCGAGGCCCGCGAAGATCGAGAACGACTGGTTGTACACCTCGGGTTCACTGCTGTCGTACGCAAAAACCTCGCCGGAATCGATCACCGGCAGCAGGCCGCGGGTGAAGCGGAAGCCGAGCATCACGGACAACACTTGGGCGTCGATGATGAGGCCGGCGCCCGCGCCGAGGCCAAAGTCCGTGTTGTGAATGCCGTCGTTGATCTCGCGGCTGCGGTTTTCGTACAGCAGGTCGGCGTCGAGCAGGACCGACAGGTACACGCCGCCTTCAATGTACGGCGCCACGACCACGGCCGGGACCTGCAAACGCGCCATCAGCGGAATCTCCAGGTATCGCAGCCGCGTCTCGGTCTCCTGGGACACGCCGAGGAACGAGAACTCCCGCGTCTCGCCGCGTTCGGTATATCCAACCTCAAGCTGTAGCGCGAACCAGGGGTGTGTGAGCACTTCGCTGACGGCGTGGATGGACCAACCTGGACGAACCGTGCTGTCGTCGGCGTCGGCGCCGCCGAACTGCGATACGGTACCGCCGAGTCGCAAACCGCCGCCAAATGATGGCGCCGCAGCGGCTGGCATGGACGTGAGACAGAAGGCGCCGATGAGGGCGGCACAGCTCACAACGGACAAGATCCGCGAGCAAAGCGCGGGACGAGAAAGGGCGTGAGAATCGCTAGAACGCATAGAACCTCCGGGAAGTAGGAGCGTAGCGGAGCTTCTCTACGTAACCTCGACTCGGCAGCCCGCAAGGGTAGCCTAGAGCGAGCGCTCGATGACCGCCCGGGCCTCAGCGGCCAGCCCTTCGTGCGCCAGGATATCCCCGTGGGCCGGCACGATCACGGTCGGCGGCGTCGCCTCGAGGTCTTGCAGCAGCGTGCGCAGCGCGCCCTTCTTGTCTTTGACCAGGAACGACATCGCGAGGTTGAACACCCGGAAGCCCGGCGCGCTCTTGGTGGCCCAGAACAGCAGCTTCATCGGCTGCTTGGCGGGCAGCGTCGGCATGTTCGCCAGCACATCGGACATGTACCAGGCGCTGCCGTTCGCGGTGCGCGCCCACACCCAGCTCTCGCCGAACTTGGAGTTCGCCACCTCGCGCACGCCCACGCCGCCGCCCGCGCTGAGCAGGGCCTGCAATGCGCTCAGCGGCTCCAGCGCGCCCACCTCGGGCGACTTGCTCGTGATGCGCGCGATGGCTTGCGCGGGCGCGAACACCCGGGCTTCGGGGTAGCGCGCCCGCCACTCGGTGACGCCCAAATAGTGGAAGCCGTTGTTCGCGACGATCGCGCCAACGTCGCCGAACTCCGCCAGCTCGGCCGCCGCTTGGTCGCTAAAGCGCACGGCGGGGCTCACCACGAGCATGGTCCCGTCGGCCATTCGAGCCGCGAAGCAGTACGACGTCCCGCCCTTGGTGAAGGTGTAGGTCAGCGCGAGCACACCGGCGTCGCGATCGATGACGGTCCAGCCGCCGGGCGTTTGTTCAAAGGACATCGCGTTCATTGTGTGGGGGAGCGCCAATCTGCCCGCGTGGCGCCCGCGCGACAAGCCTAGAAATGGGTCGGTTTGCGCGCTGCGCTTGAAAGCCGGACCGTCGAGCCTATGCTCTCGGGGCGTTCGGAATCGGGGACCTGTTTGACGGGTTACTGCCTAGCCGCCGCACAAAACGTCTATCCAGGACCCTCCGATGTTCGATTTCCAGCACTACGTCGACGTAAAGAAGAACCCCAACGCCAAGCGCGACTCGCGCGGGTTTGGGGAGTACGCCTTCAGCGGCGACGTGCGTGTGCTCAACTCTCTGTCGTACGTCAAACCGGTACGTTTGGCGGCCGAGGCGTCGGTCCGGGCGTTCAAGGCGTGGTACCGCAGCGACATCCTCGGCAAGGCGATCAAGGTCAGCGGGCGGCAGTTCCCGCACCTGTACGGTCTGGTCCGCGAGTGCGCCGACGAGCTCTCGATCGCCGCGCCCACCGTGTACATCACTCAGGACTTCAGCTCGATCAACGCGGCCACGTTCGGCACCGAGAGCGACAGCTTTATCCTGATCAACTCGGCGACCGTGGACCGGCTCAGCGACGAAGAGCTCAAGTTTGTGATCGGTCACGAGTGCGGACACATCCAGAACTCGCACGTGACCTACTCCACGGCGCTTCACTTCCTGACCTATATGGCGGGCAACTTTGTGAAGTGGATCGTGACGCCGGCCCGCATCGCGCTCATGGCGTGGAGCCGACGCGCTGAGATCACCTGCGACCGCGCCGGCCTGGTGTGCTGCAAGGACCCGGCGGCGGCGCAGAACGCGCTGATCAAGCTGGCGGTGGGCTCGCAGAAGCTGGTCGACGAGGTCGACGTCGAGGACTACCTGGCGCAGATCGACGACATCAAGGACGGCATCGGCCGCGTGTCGGAGTATTTCTTGTCGCACCCGTACCTGCCCAAGCGGGTCAAAGCGCTGCAGCTGTTCGCCGAGAGCGACTACTTCCAGCACCACGTCGGCCAGCGCGGCGGCGTGCCGCTCGTCGAGGTCGACCGCCAAGTTGACGAGCTGGTGAGCGTTCTTTGAGCCGACGCGCCCCCCGAACTCGGCCGCTGTCCTCGTTGGCCCTCAAGCGTCATTGCCAGGGCCGTCGGAGTGTGAGAGCTTCACGCTTGGTTGAGGAGACGCGGGCAGGATCGCTCGACGGTTCGCAGACGCCGATTTTCGGCGCCAGCTCACCCCGAGAACACTGCCCCCGACCAATCCCGTACCTTTCCGGCAGCCCCGCGCTTGCCCCCCCTCGCAAAGTGGCGGTCACCACGTCCAGACGCTTGGGGATCGGCCAAATGCGGTTCGCTGGAAAGGCTGGAGGTCGGCGCACACTTCCCATTGGCTGTTGGCAACCCGAAAGGACTCCGTCTGAGTTCGAGCCGCCCCCGAGCCACACCTCCCGCTGTCTTCTCGACCACCTGAGATTGCGATGAACGCCCCGAATCTGACCGAACGCGTCGCCGACCACCTCTCCACGCTGGCCGACCTCGCCGCAGAAGCCGGCATGGTCTCCATCGCCCGCGAGATCCGCGAGGACCGACTGCCCGCCGTCCGCGAAGGACGCATGAGCATGGTCGTGCTCGGCGAGTTCAACCACGGCAAGTCCAGCGCCATCAATGCGCTGCTCGGAACCGACGTGTTGCCCACCGGAATCACGCCCACCACCAGCGTGATCACCCACATCCGTAAGGGTGAAGGCAGCGTCCGCGTGGTCCGCGAAGGCGGCACCGAGGACGTCGACTGGGAGGGGCTCAAGAAGCTCGTCACAGAGGACGCCACCGAGGACCTCCGCTACGTGGAAGTGCCCGTAAAATCGGATTTTTTGACCGACGGCCTTATCGTGGTCGACACGCCTGGCGTGAACGACATCTCGAAGCAAAAGGTAGAGATTACCTACGGTTACGTGCCGCGCGCCGACGTCATCGTCTACGTGCTCGACGCCACGCAGGCCCTCAAACGCTCTGAGCTCACGTTCATCGAGACGCGCCTGATTCGAAACAGCCACGACCGGCTGTTCTTCCTGCTCGGCAAGACCGACGCGCTGTCGGCCGACGAGCTTGAGGAGATCATCACGCACGTGCGCGGCAAGCTGACCACGCTGCTCGGCGACGTGCCGCTGTACCCCGTGTCGGCCCGCAAGGCGCTCAAGGGTGAGGACCCCAACTTTGACGTGTTCCGCGAAGCCGTGGGCGCGTACCTGACCGAACAGCGCGAGGCGATCGTGCTCGAGGGTGGCGTGCGCACCGGGCTCCGCCTGTCGTCGATGGTCGACCAGAGCCTGGCCATCGAACAGGGCGCCCTGTCGCTCGAGTCCGACGAGCTGGAGCGCCGCGTGGCCAACGTGAAGACCAAGCTCGACAAGAGCCGGTCCATGATCGCGTCGAACATGTCGCTGATCGACGAGCGCGCGCAGGACATCCTCGCGTCGGCCCGCGACAACGTGCAGGGCTTCGCGCGGGACTTCTCCGCCGCCCTGCCCCGCGAGATCGAGAAGGCGTCGGCCGAAGACGTGAAGCGCTACCTGCCCGACTTCATCCACGACACGTATAAGGCGTGGGTGGAGGCCGAGGGCTCGCACGTGGCGATGAAGCTGGAGAAGCTCGCGGAGGAGATCATCGAGATCACCAACCGCAACATGCAGAACGCCATGGAAGACGTGTACGACGAGCTCGGCGTTCGCGCGCGCGACCTCGACCTGGAGGTGAACACCTTCGGCTACGACGTCGGCGTGTTCGCGCTGGGCGCCCTCGGCGTGACCTTCCTCGCGTTCTCGAACATGCTCGTCGGCGGATTGCTCACGCTGTCCGCGCCAGTGCTCGCGTTCGCCCTCAAAGGCCGCGTCGAAGGCGTGATTCGCGACAAGGCGGCGGAGCAAGGACTCGCCGCCATCGCGAGCGCCTCCGAGAAGGTCGAGGCCGAGTTCGACGAGGTGGTCAGCGAGTTCGCCACCAAGCTCAAGCAGTTCGTCGAGGACTCCGGCGACCGCCTCTATCGCCAGATCGCCGAGGCGCTCGACCGCGTGGTGCTCGAGCGCGCGAAGCACTCCAACACCAGCGACTCGCTCGCGACCGAGCTGACCGACGTCCGGATCAAGGTCCGCGAGATCCGCGAGGCCTTCGAGAAGATGCGGGTCGACGTCGCGGACGCTTAGCCGGCCAGCGAACCCGTAATCTGGCGCCGCCAAGCGGCACAAAACGCAAACAGCCACCCTCATGCGAGGGTGGCTGTTTGCGTTCACGCGAGCGCGGGCTTAGCCGTCGCTCGGCTCCTCACCGCAGAACCCGAGCAGCTCGGGGCCGGCGAACGGGCGGCACGTCTGGCCGTCTCCAGTGCACTCGCTGTCGTCGCCGCAGATGCGACGGCACACGTTGCTGTAGTCGCAGTAGCCGAGCGCCACGCCGTCTTCGACAGCGCAGAACTCTTGGTAGATGGTCACGGTGCAGGGCTCGTCGAGGCTGGCCGGGTCAATGCGCTCGTCCGAGGTGATGCACTCGTCGGCCTGCAGCCCGCCCGTCTCCGGGGTGCAGACGCCGTCGTCACAGACGGTCGCGCCGTACTCACACGTCTCGATGCACGCCGTCGTGCGACTGACCGGGTCGAAGCCACACAGGTCCTCGGCGTCGCAGTCGGCAACCGGGAGCGCCTCGGTCAGCTCGCAGCTCGGGTCGAACGGCGGGCAGTCCACGACGGCCGGCGCGCAGTCCGGGTCGGGAGCGCCACAGTTGCACTGGCACAGCTCACCGTCGTCGTAGTCCGCGGCATCGCAGGTCCACCCGTCGGCCGGGAACACCTGGTTCGCGGAGAACGCGGCGACCTCGAGACAACCGCCGTCATCAAGGGGCGTGGACTCACGGGTCGTCGAGTCGACGGCGACCTCGATCAAGCGCAGGTTCTCGACCTGAATGTCGAGGATGCGGCCGTACGGGTCGCGGTTGGTGGTCAGCGTGCCGCCGTCGGCGAAGAGCGCGCGGATCGGGCTCGGGCCGCGGGTGTACACGCAGTGCGCGCAGTTCCCGAAGTTCGCGTCGCCGTCGACACCGAGCGTGAACGTGCCAACGTCGGCGCCAATGCTGTAGCGCTCGAAGAGGATCACGAGGTCGGACTGGTAGCCGGAGACGGTCGCGTCGAGCGGCGCCGTAAACGCGATCGACACGTCGTCGTAGTAGTCCACGGTCCACTCGCCGGAGACGTTGGCGGTGGTGCAGGTTACGGGCGTAGTGTCCTGGCCGGCGTCGTCGGTGGTGTCGTCGACGGCATCTTCAGCGACGTCGGTCTCGACGGCGTCGGTCTCCGCGTCGTCCTCGGCATCGATCTCCGCGTCGACTTCGGCGTCCGCCGCCGTATCTTCCCCGGCGTCGGTCTCGACGGTGTCCGCCTCGGCATCCTCTTCTACGGTGTCCGTCTCAGCGTCGTCGCCCACGTCGGTTTCGACAGCGACATCGTCGGACGCGTCTTGGGTTACATCGGTGGCGGCATCGACAGAGGCGTCGGTCGTATCGTCCGTGTCACCGCAGGCTGCCAGGGCCAATAGGAGCGTGAAAGCGCCCAGGCGCAGGGCGCGATTACCGGTTCTGGTGGGGGAGGTTCGCATAAGCTCTCGGTAGCAGGGCCGCTCCGCATGGGTGCGTTGCGGCGGTGTGGGTAGGGCGTTGGTAGCCAAAGAACAGGGTAGCCAATTGAGGGTCTTTGTAGCGTTGTGTGAATCTGACGCACGCGAAAATTCGTGTACTTTACGTGACACGTGGCACCGGGTGTCGGTGAATTGACACCCGCTCGCACCGCGTGGTAGTTTGCCGCGCCGAATTCACCTTCTGATCCACACCCGCCGGATGAACCACCCGACGCTCACGCAGCGTGTATTGACGCTAGGCCTTTTGGCCGTGGTTCTCCTCGCCGGCTGCATGACGCCGCCCCGCGGCGGAATGGGCCAACCCATCAGCCAGAACGACGTATCGGTGACCGTTACGTCCGCTGAACTGATGTACCTCGACTTGGAGGGCCCAGCGGGCGGCGTGCAAACTGACGCGCCGCTGCTCGCCGTGCGTCTGCACGTGACGAA
This sequence comes from uncultured Myxococcales bacterium, assembly GCA_965367675.1. Taxonomy (GTDB): domain Bacteria; phylum Myxococcota_A; class Bradymonadia; order REDH01; family REDH01; genus CBDUJZ01. The sequence continues at coordinate 70,624 of CBDUJZ010000005.1, forward strand.
CGCCAGCCCCGAGCCGGTGCGCTACGACCTCGCGTGGGGCGCTAGCGCCGCGACGCAGGCGCAGGCCGCCCTGCTCTTCGTCAACCCCGGCGCCGAGACGAGCCCCACGTTGGGCACGCCCATCAGCCGCGCGTTGCTCAACACCATGCGCTACGTTGAGGACCCGGTCGCCGAAGCCCGGACCATCGCGCCCGGCGAGAACATCGAGGACGTGCTGCTCTTCGAGGCGCCGCCCGCCGATGCCACCTCGCTCGTGCTCAGCGTGCCCCCCGGCGTGTTCGGCCCGGCCGCCAAGATGCCCGCCTACATCGACATTCCGTACACGCAGGCCGACCCCGCCGCGCCCGGCGCTGTCCCCATGGGCACCGCATTCGCCGGCGACGGATTCTCCTACGTTGTCGACGCCGCGACCGTCGTCTGGCCGCGCCTGCGGAACACCACCAACGACGAAGCCGGCTTCTCGACCGCGCCGCTGCTCAAGATCGACTTCACGATCAACAACACCAGCGACGCGACCATCGAGTACATCCCCGCCGCCGCCAGTAACCGCTTCCACCCGCCCGTCCTCCAGACCGACGCCGGAAGCACCGTCGCACGCTCCACCTTCGCCGCTGGCATCGTCCCCGAGGGCGCACTCACCGAGCGCAAGCAGATCGGACCCGGCGAAAGCTACAGCGGATTCATGCTCTTCGAACGACCCGCAGCCGAGGTCTCCAACCTCCGACTCGTCGTCGCCGCTGCCCGCCTCGGATCGCACGGTCTCATCCGCGTCGACGTGCCCTACACGTTCGCGGACCCCGCGCAGCCCGACGAGCTGACGCCGCAAGTGATCGACGCGCCCCAGTGAGCGCGAGCGCACGAACGGCGCTCAAGCTGTTCACGTTGGGCACCGGGACCGCCTTTCCCCAGGCGGACCGCGGCCCCACCTGCCACCTCGTCCAAGTCGGCAACCTCCGCGTTGCCGTCGACCTGGGCAGTGGGGCGCTGCAGAAACTCGCCGCCGTCGGAGCCTTCCCGCTCAACCTCGACGCCGTGTTGCTCACGCACGCACACCTGGACCACATCAGCGACATCATCCCGCTGCTGTTCGCCCTCAACGTGCCCGGCTACACGCGCACCAAGCCGCTCGCCATCTACGCCTCGGCCGAGACGCTCACCATCCTCCACCGCGTCCGCGACGCGTGGGGTGACTGGCTCGACGCCAACCCCGACTTCGTCACCTTCCACCCGCTCGCCACCGGCGACGAGCTCACGCTCGGCGGAACCGACGACGCCCTGAAAGTGCACGTGGGCACCGTCGAGCACACCGCGTCGTCCATCGGGTTCCGCCTGACCGGCCCCAGCGGCGAGACCCTCGCCATCCCCGGAGACAGCGGCCCGTGCCAGGGACTTGTGGAGCTGTGCCGCGACGTCGACCTGGCCGTCGTAGAGTGCGGCATGCCTGACGTGTTCCCGCTCGAATCCCACATGACGCCCGGCCGACTCAAAGCGCTCGCGCAGGACAGCGGCCTACGCGCCCTCGCCGTGGTGCACCGCTACCCGCTCGCACTCAGCGACGATCTCGTCGCGGACCTCCGCGATGCGATCGCCGTCCCCGTCCACGTGCCGGACGACGGCGCCGAGTTCACCGTCAGCAGCGCCCACGCGAGGCCCGAATGAGCCCCAAACGTAAAGGCCCCAAGCGCAAGACCAAGCCGGCCAAACCCAAGGCGCCAGACACCGGCTTCGGCACGCTCGCGGACCAAGTGAAGTCCGTGCGCCGCGACCTCCGCGCCGAGCGCCGGCCCGAGGAAGAGCTCCGCGAGGCACGACGTAAAGCGGACCGCGCGGCACGTGCGGCGGCGGGCCAGACCAAGCCCGACCAGCCCAAGCGCCGACTGACCCGCGACGAGCTCATGGCCGAAGCCTTCGGTGCCATCGGCGAGCAGTTCACCGGCGCAGAAAAGTACCTCGGCGATGGCTTCGACGCCTCGAACGTGGAGCTCATCGAAGAGCGCTCGATCGACGCCCGCGATGGCGGCGGGGCCATGCCCAACGACGGTCTGAGCGCCGACGACCTGCTTTTCGCCGAGCTCATGGCCGCGGATGTCGCCCGCATGGACTCCAAGAAGACGGCGCTGGCGGAGCGAGAGTGGGCCGGCGTAAAGTGGCGGACTCAAACGGAAATCGCATCGTTGACCGCCGACGACTTGGCGCGACTTGAGATCACCTCCAAGCAACGCGACCTGCTCCGCCGCTCCCGTAAAACCACCATGCAGGTGGTCAAGCTCCGGTACCTACGTAAGCGCGACGCGTTGGCCGACATCGAGGCGTTTGTATACGGCTGCTACGGCCGCGACGAGCGCTTCGCCCGCGTGATCCACGGCAAAGGCCGACAGTCCGCCGGCGACCCCGTGCTCAAGCCCGCCGTAGTGGCCTGGTGCGAAGGCGAAGGCGCCAAGTGGGTGCGCGCCTGGGCCCCCGAGATCGACACCACCGGCCAGTTCGGCAGCCTGGTCGTCGAACTCCACCGCCGCCGCTAGACGACCGCACAAACGCACGACCATCCCCCTTCCTGAGCGAAGTCGAAGGACACGGCCCAACAACCGCGCCCCCCACGCCCCCTTCCCGAGCGAAGTCGAAGGACAGGCCCAACACGCGCGACCATCCCCCTTCCTGAGCGAAGTCGCACGCCCCCTTCCTGAGCGAAGTCGAAGGACAGGCCCAACACGCACGCCCATCCCCCTTCCCGAGCGAAGTCGCACGCCCCCTTCCTGAGCGAAGTCGAAGGACAGGCCCAACACGC
>CBDUJZ010000006.1:0-71426 GCA_965367675.1 uncultured Myxococcales bacterium
CCCCCAGTCCCACCCATCCTGAGCGCAGTCGAAGGACCCGCAGCGCGGCCGCCAATCCCCCAATCCCACCCATCCTGAGCGCAGTCGAAGGACGGTCACGGGCGACGTTGCGCGTCGGCGGTCGTCACAATCGGTTGGGGGCGCCCCCGGGCGCAGGTCAGGTCGCGCTACCCGTCAAACGACGGACAGGGCTACCAGGTCGCGTGCAGGCCGAAGCCGAGGCCCGGGCCATTGGACGGGCGCACGAGCAGGCCGCGGTCGACGTCGTCCGGCGGGCCGGTGCCGACCCAGCGGAGCAGGGCGCCGGTGAGGACGAGGACGCCGCCGGAGGCGAACGCGATGTCCGCGATGAGGGCGGATTGTTGCGCGGAGTCGCGCAGGTCGGCGCGGTTGGTCGCCGTCGGGTTGTCGCGGTATTCGCTGGCGTTGTTGAGCGCCACGATACCGAACGCTGCGCCACCGGCGAGGGCGGCGGCTCCGGTGACCATCAGCACGGTGCCGACGGTCCGTCGACCGCGATAGGGGTTCACGATTTCGGTGGCGTTGACCGGCGCCATGCGCGCCTGCACCTGAGTCTCTTGGCCGGTCGTGATCTCGATGGTGGACGAGTAGCTGCGCCAGTCGCTGTCATCGATCGACACGGTGTAGGTGCCCGGGGCGAGGCCTTGCGCGAGCACCGGCGTGTAGCCGAAGAACTCGCCGTCGACCTGGACCTCGAGTCCGGACACGGGTGCCCGCACCGTCAGGTATCCGGGAGTCGGCGGTACGTACTCTTCGAGCGACGTCCGCGGCGACAGGTTGAAGCTACGCAGGTTGTTGCGCAGGCCGCGGACTTCGACGTCTTGGGTTACGGGGTGGAAGCCGTCGAGCTCGATGCGAAGCGCGTAGATGCCTTGGTTGACCAGCTCTTGCTGGAACGGCGTGCTGCCCTGGTACTGGCCGTCCAGGTACACGAGCGCACCTTCGGGCTGCGTGGTGACGGTGAGCGTGCCGCGCGGGCGGTACGTGGCCGACGTGACCGTGTTGGGGTCGTAGCCCTGGTCCTGGAGCAGGCCTTCGATCTCGACGATCTTGTCTTCGGCGGCGTTGCCGACGTGCTCGGGCGGGCTCATGGTCCGGATATTGCGGAAGCTGAGCAGCGCCGCCGGCAGGTCGCCGGCCTCTTGGTAAGCCCGCGCCAAGTTGAACATGATGACGGGGTGCGGATCGAGCTCAAACGCGCGCTCGAACAGCTCGATGGCGTTGCCGTAGTCCTCAGCCTGGAAGTACTCGGTGGCCTGTTGGACCAGCTCGTCCGGGGACTGGGCATGCGCCGGTGCGACGGCCGCGAGGCAAAGCGCGACGGCGACGACGGCGCCGAGCAGGGCGGAGCCGAGTCGCGAACCGGACGTCCGCGTGGTCGCCCGGAGGGGCGTCGCGTCGGCGTTGGGAAGAGTTGTGGAAGGCGTTGTCATGCGGTCCTGCACGGCGGGGGAGCTTTCCGACACACGGTAGCATAGTGGCCATGGGAGGCACAGCAATCGGGGTGCTCAGAGGCCACGACAACGGGCAACCGGACACGCCGTTCGCGGCTTTCCAGCCCTGTGCGGACTGGCTCCCCTGCAACGATGATGATAAGACCGCCTGACCCTACGACGATCCGGAAGTGATGTCTCGAAGCCCCATCCTCCTAATTGCAGCCGTCTCGCTCGCGAGTTTCTGGAGCTGCTCTGTCATCATCGACGTTCCTGCGGATTGCGAAGACCTGAACTGCCGGCCGTACGTCTGTGCCGAAGACGCGGTCCAGTGTCTGGACGCGTGCGCGAGCAACATGGATTGCGGCGCCGGATACGTGTGCGACATCAACTCGGGCGACTGCCAGGCCACAGGCTGCCTGCCGCAGTTTGCGCCCGTCACGCTCGAAGGGCTCCCGCCCGGCGTCAACGAGCTCTCCGTTAGCGTGGGCGGAGCCGGCGGCAGCGACGAGCAGCTGCTCGTGCTCGCCGCCAGCGCTGAAGGCCTCGGCTTCCGGCGCTACAGTGTCGACGGTGGCCTCGTGCTCGACGACACCGACCCGGACCTCGGCCTCATCCGCCTCGCGTTCGAGAACGTGGACCGCGTCCCGTTCTTCCCGACCGTGCGATTCGTCTCAGCCGAGCAAGCGTCCGCAGACAGCAACGCCGCGCGTTTCGCGATGTCCTGGCGCGCCGCGAATCTCACCAACGACCTCGTCGAGTTCGGCACCTTCCTTGTCGACCCGCCGCAGCCGCCCTCGGCGCTGACCACCCACACCGCCCGCGTTCGGATTGAAGTTGACGACGTCGATTTCCAGCCGAACGGCCTCGGCTTGCTGGCGGCGTGGACGGAGCGCGCCGGACAAGTTGGCGAAGTGTTCACGCTCGCGACCGACCTGAACGGAAACCCCGCCACCGGTAGCACGCCGCTGCTCGCGTCACCGGAAGAGCGGATCGCCGCGCAGCCGGAAGTCCTCAGTGCGGACGGCGTGTACTACGTCGTGTTCAGCACCGTCGGCGACGGCGTCCGGAACGTGCTCGCGAAGGCCTTCGATGCCAACAACACGTTGATCGGTCACCTGCGATTGCGCGCCGACCAACCCGCCGTCGACTTCGAGATCGCCACCATCCAGGGCAGCTCCGCCAGCCGGACGGCCGTGGTTTTCTGGGTCGAGACGAGCGGCAACACGCAGTCCATGTTCCTCTCGTACTTCAACGCCGAGGTCGCCAGCTTCCTGGGCATCAACGAGACGGTGTCGCTGCCCGCCATTCGCATCGCCGACGACTTCAGCACCATCTCCAACCTCGTGTCGACCGACGCGGACCAGGGCTTCGTGGTCGCGTGGGTGGGCGAGCGAGATGGGCAATCAGACCTCTGGGTACAGCGACTCTCCGAGGAGGGCCTCGTGTCCTACTCGCCCATGGCCGTGGGCGTGGAAGACGCGCGCGCCGTGACCATCTACGACATCACCAGCACCCAAGATGGCATCGGCGTTGTATGGCAGGAGAACGGCCCGGAGGGGCTCACCCACCAGTACCAGCGCTTCCGCTGCGCCTGGTAGTTCGCCGCTGAGCTGAGTTGAACTGAACTGAGCTGAACTCTGCTGAGCTGATCTGAGTTGAGCTGGGTGCAGCCCGGAGCGCTGAAGCGTGTGCAGGTCGCTTCGCTTTGCCCGGCGGACGGTCCTCGCCGTCGGGCGGCTCCGCTCACCGTCGTTTCGGTGCTTTGGCGGCCAGTGTCGCGTCGCGCCAGGGGGCCAGTGTCGCGTCGATGCCTTGGCTTGGGCCCAGCGTCGTCGTGGCGACGCCTTACGGGATCGCTTCGACCGGGCTGCCATAGATGACCTGAATGCGGTGGGCACCCGAGGTGAGCGGCAGAATGTGCAGCACGCGGTCGCCCGTCAGGCCCAGCGCTGAGGTCGGCGTCGACTCGTTGTCCACGATCAGACGTTCGACGGGTCGGCCTTCGAATCGCGCGGGGAACGATACGGACGGGGTGCCGCGTACGTGGGCTTCGTCGTCTTCGGCTTCCGGGTCGAGCTCGGGTCCGACTACGCGGGTCTCGATCGTCAGGCGGCGCTCTTCACGCGAGAACGTGGACTCGACGGAGCTGGCGTCACGGCGGGCCAGGAAGTCGGCGTATTCGCTGTAGGTTGTCACCCAAAGCTCTTGGGACTGCGCCAGCTCGAACGCGCGCTGCCAGCCCTCGATGGCGTCAAAGCTGGGGCGCCGGGACATCACGTCTGGGCGCCAGTCAGCGGCGATCGTCGTGTGGTAGCCCTCGGAGCTGTCCACGATCAGCGAGCGCACGCGCTGAATCGCGTAGCCGCTGGCGCTGGCGTCGAGTGACACCGGCAACTCTCGAAGCCGGAACCGGTTGCCGTTCTGGTCGATGGGGTGGAACGGTCGTCCCGTCGCGAACAGGTATCCGAAGTGCTCTTCGGCGACGTCGAACTCGCTCGGCGGCGGTCCGTAGCTGCTGTCCAACTGTACGCCGCCCGCTTCGAGCGTGCGGAAGATGGAGAAGTAGTCGTCCGCCCAGCGGTGATCGAGCGAGCTCGTCGCGATCACGGGCCCGTAGGGGATGGCGTCGTGGTTGAGCATGTCGAACTGCTCCAGCAGCCCCATCGGCCGCTCCACGGGCCGGAAATTGCGCACGCCCCAGGCGCGGCGCGGCGCGTCCTCATGCCCCGGTGGGACCCATTGCAGTTGCAGGTCCACGCCGATGCGTCCGAGCCGAGCGAGGTCTTCGGGCGTCAGGCTGCCGGCGACGACGAACATGCTCGAGTTGAGGTCGTTGCTGTGCTCCCAGTGGGGCATGTAGCCCGCGGCTGGGCCGTACCGTGACTCCCCGTGGCCGACCACCAACGCGCCGCGTGTGGTCGACGGATACGCCCACAACCGCCCGACCGGCCGGTGCACGTCGGCGAGGTACAGGATGTTGCGTTCGAGCAAGTCTACGAACGGGATGTGGGCCGTGCGGAGCTCATCGTCGGCCACCAAGTCTGCCGTCATCACGCCCACGCCGTGCCGCTCTACGCGGGCTTCGGGTGGCGTGATCGAGAAGTCCGGGTTGGGCACGCCCTGCATGAGCTGGGTCGCGGCGCGGCCGAAGTCGAACAGCACCAGAATGACGCGTCCGCGGCCGATGTGCAGCGTGACGATGCCCGGCTGGCCGTCGACCTCGAGGAGCACTTGGTAGTCGCGTCCACGGGTCAGGTTGGGCGGGTTGTAGGGGGTGAGCGTCGTGCGGAGCGGCATCTCAAGGATGTCCGCGCGCATCTCACCGCGGCTGAGCGCGCCGTCGAAGCTGGTGATGCGGCGGGTCTCGCGGGCGCGGGCGTTGGAGATCGGCTGGCCGACGAGGCCACGCCAAGGCCCCTCGGGCTGCTCCAGGATGACGGTGCCGCCGTCCTCGACCCAGTTGCGAACAAACTGCGTTTGCGTGGGGTCGAGCTGTGAGGACGCACGCTTGGGTACGATGACCCAGGCACAGGGGTCCATCACGGAGCGGGTGAGCTGCGAGGTTTCGACCGTTCGGAACGGGCCAACTTCGCGCTCCACCACCGTGAGCCACGCCTGGTCGAAGGACATCGCATCGAGCGAATGGGCTTCGGAGACGGTGGGCAACACGACGAGCACGTCCGGGGCGGGGGCGCTCTCAGGCGGCGCCGCGAGGCGGGACTCCGCGGGGCGTGGATCGAGCGTCACCGGGTTGTTCTTGATCACCCAACCCAGAGCGACGAGCACAGCGATGAGGGTGAGCCCAATCTCGAGCCCGATGCTGGCCTGGCGCGTGGTGCGTGGAGCCTTCATCGGCGATACCTCAGGCCAACGGTCGTGAAGCCGGGGTTGAGCGGCAGGAGCTCCACCGGTCGGCCCAGGTACGTGGTCGAGGTGGTCTCGACTTGGCCGGCGATGTCGTACAGACGTGCCTCGGGGCCGCCGCGGGTCGCTTGGTTGAACGTGAGCCCGCCGACCTCGCCGGGGACCATAAGCACGAGGCCGCGCCCGCCGGTCTCGACCTCGACTGTGAAGTCGATGGCGCGGGGGTCGCCCTCGGCGTCTGTGGAGCTGATTTCTTGAGAGATCACATGGAGCGCTGCGGCGGAGCGTCGACGCTGGAACGAGACGTACTCGCCGGCGCCGCCGACCCACATATCGTTGCGGTCTGCGAACCGGAGCGCGTTGCGCCAGATGTCGAACGCCTGCAGGTCGGGGCGCGCCTCGAAGCGGTCGGCTGACGTGAGCAGGTGCAGGGCCCAGGTGCCTTGGCTGGCGGCGGTGAGCGCCTCTTCGAACAGCGCGAGCTCGGCGTCCGTCTCCGGGTTGTCGAAGCACACCGGGACCTCTTGCATGCGGAAGGGCATGCCGTTGTGGTCGATGGGCGTGAACGGTTGGCAGGTGCCGAACAGGTAGCCTGGGGGCCCCTCTGGCGGCGGTCCGTAGGTGGCGGAGTAGCGGAGCTCAGCGGCTTCCATGATCGCGTAGGGCTGTGCGAACCGCGAGGTCCAGCGGCCGTCCCAGATTCGTACGCCGCGGACGTCGGCGTCGTCGCCGAGCGCGGTCTCAAGGCGCTCAAGCTGGCCGACAAGCGTGAGGCTTTGGCGTACGGGGTTGAACCCGAAGAGGCCGTAGTGGCGGAAGAGCTCGGCGTCGCTGGGATCCATCACCCAGAGCATCGCGCCGTGTCCTACGAACTCGGCGTCGCGGAGCTCTTGGTCGACGTCGCGGTCGTCCCGCGGCGCCGAGATGTATGTGGTGCTGCGGGCGTCGAGCGAGCGCTCGTGAATGGACATCCAGAGGGGGCGGCCGTCGATGTCGCGGGAGTCATGCGAGGTGAGCAGCGCGCCGCGTTTGGCGTCCGGGTAGGGCCAAAGCGCGAAGGTGGGCTGGTGGTCTCCGAGCACGACCTGGGCGATGTAGCGCTCGAGAAGGTCGGCGTAAGGAATGGTCGCGCCCATGAGCGCGGGGCTCGAGGCGAGGTCGAACGTGCGAATGGGCTGGCCGTGCCGCGCGGGTTGCACGCGGAAGTTCGCCTCGGGTGTTCCTTGTTGCAGTCGGGAGAGCTGTACGCCGACCTCGAAGTCGAAGATCACGACTTGTCCGGCGCCAACGCGTTGGGTGTAGATGACGGGCGCGCCGTCGATGGCGAGCAGGGTCTGCGCGCCTTCGAGCGTGCCTGTGCTGCCGCGGTAGCGTGCCATGATGGGGATGTTGCGGATCTGCTCCAGCACATCGTCGGGGACGCCTTCTGCGGCGGTGATGGTGTCGGCGCGTCGCCATCCACCGTCGCCGTCCGCAGCGAAGCGTGCGCGCAGCATGCCTTCGGGCAGCTCGACGGCCAGGGTGCCGCCGCCGGCGACGAACGAATCGAAGTCGGGCATGAACTGCGCGACGTCCGGGTTCCGCGAGGCGCTGGACGTCAGGATGACGATTCGATGTTCCTGCAGGCGTTCGCCGGTGAGGGTGGCGAGGTCGGCGGTGGTGACCGGCCCGACCTCTTGGCGCACCAGATCGACCCACGTCCAGCTGCGATCGAGCTGTCCTTCGTCCGCTGAACGCAGCATCTGCGCTTCGGAGAGCACCACGAGGATGTCTCCGCGTCCCTCGATCGTGTTCATCCTGCCGCCGAGCTCGGGATCGCCCGCGGCTAGGGTGATCGGATACCGATCCAGCAGGAAAACGGCCGCCGCAAACACGACGGCCGACCAGAAGGCCACCCGGTAGGGATGGAGTTTTGAGCGTCGGCGTGAGATCATCTTTCAGCGAGCCCGCCGGGCTCGAAACACGTGTCGAGCGGGCCAGCCGGGCCATGTAGCGCTCTGGCCCGCGTTCGGTCAATGCGCCAGTGCGCTGAAAGACCGCTGACGCGCCTTTTCTGTGAGACCCACCGCCGATGATCCGCCTGAACCTCTTCCGCTTGGCACCCCTGCCGCGTCCGCTCCGGGCGCCTGATGCCAGTGCTGCGGGTGTTGGGAACCCGGATTTTGCGCTTCTCTCCACGCCTCGTCGGCGGCTTGACCGTCCGTCCGCGCGCCTGCTCGGTCGCGTGCTCGGTCTCTCGCTGGCTGCGTCGTTGTGTAGTTTGCATGTCTCCATCGTCGTGCCTGCGCCGGGGCAGTCAACCCATTCGCCGACCACAACGTACGGCGTTCAGCTCGGCGTGCCCGCGGCTACCGCCCAGTCAGGCGACGGCTGGGGCGTGGATGGCGGCGCGGATCGTCGCAACGAGATCATCCGGAGATATCGCACGATCCTGGAAGCGCGTCCGGACCAAGGCCCGATCTTTGACCGTTTGCTGCAGGAGATCGGCGGCGGGCAGCGGTTCGATTCCACCGTGGCGGACTACGAGCGGCTGACGGCTGAGAACCCCGACCGCTTCGCGTACCCCATGCTGCTCGGCCACCTCCTCCGCCACGCGGAGCGACTGGAGCCGGCGCTGGAGGCCTATTCGCGGGCGATCGAGATCGCGCCGGACGACGGCCGCGGCTATCGATCCCGCGCGTCGGTGTATCGCGCGCTCGACCAACGGCCTGAAGCGCAGGCCGATTACGAGCAGGCGCTCACTTTGGCCACCGATGACGATGACCGGCGCGACGTGCTGCGAGAGCTCGCAGACTTGGCGTTCGACGCGCGGGAGTGGGAGGTCGCGAGCGCCTATGTAGAGCAAGTGCTGGAGATCGAGGACGACGCCTTCACGCGGATGGAGCTCGCCGAGATCTTCATCCGGTACGAGCGCTTCGACGACGCCCTCGCGCAGTACGAGGCGATCATCGACCGGGCTGGCCGAGACACCCGGCAGCGCGCGATCGCCATCAAAGACGCCGGCGATGTGCTCGCCATGATGGGGCGCACCGAAGAGGCGCTCGACCGCTATGAGAGCGCCATGCGCTTGGTCGACGACGGGCACTGGTTGGTGCGCGAGCTCGAGCAGCGGATCGTCGCTGCGTATCGGCAGGACGACCGACTGGAGGAGCTGGTCGAGACGTACGAGGCCGAGTGGACACGCCCGTCGCTCCGGCAGTTGAACCTGCTGGCTGAGCTGTACGACGAGCTCGGTCGTGAAGACGACGCGTTGGAGACCTATCGGCAGGCGCTGCGGCGCGACTCTCGTTCGATCGACACCCGCCTCGCGCTCATCCGGCTGCTCGAGCGGCGCGGTGACATGGACGAGGTGGTCTCGCAGTATCAGGACCTGAGTCGCATCGACGGCAACGACGCTTCGATTCGGTTCCGGCTCGTGGACGTGTATCGCCGCATTGGCCGGCGCGACGACGCGGTCGCGGTGCTGGATGCCATGTCTCGGCAGTTCGGCGACCGGCCGCATGTACTCATCGACATCGCCGACCGGTACGTGCGGCTCGGGCGCGCCGAGTCTGCGCTGGCCGCCTACGAGCGCTTGGTGCGCATCGACCCCAGGGAGCCGGACAACCACATCGCGCTCGGCGAGTTCCACTTCATGGCGGGGCGTCGATCCGAAGCCGAGCGGCACTGGCGACAGGTGCTCGAACTGGTGACGCCGGAGGGCCAAGCCCACGCCATGCTCGGTGACGTGTTCTCGGACCACGGGTTGGTCGAAGAGGCGATCTTCGAATACGATCGCGCGCGCGCGCTGGAGCCCGATGACGACACGATCCTGCGGGCGAGCGCGAAGCTGTACGAGGACGCGCAGCGCCTGGCCGAAGCGCTGCGGCTGTGGGAGTCCCTCGCCGAGCGGACCGACCAGGCGCACCTGCGCGGCGAGGCGCGCGGCGCCATGATTCGAATCTACGTGGCGCTCGGTACGCTTCAGGACGTGCTGCCCGAGTACCAGGCGCGGTTCGACGCTGAGCCGCCCGATATTGAGGCGGGGTACTTCCTGGGCCAAGCCTGGACGGCGCTCGACGACGAAGCGCAGGCCGAGGCCGCGTTCTCGGCCATCTTGGAGCACGCGCCCGACGACCTTGTAGCGTTGTTGGCGCTCGAGGAGCTGTTCACCACCCAACACCGGCACGAAGAGGCGGTCGCTGTGCTGCTTCGGGTGGCCGAGGCGCATCCGAGCCGGGCGCGCGAGTACTACCACCGTCTGTCGGAGCTCTCGTTGCGGTTGTACAACGATGAGCAGGCCGTTCGATTCGCTGAGCTGGCGGTCGAGTTGAACCCTGACAATGCGCAGGCCCACGCGCGATTGGCCGATGTGCACCGTCAGATGCAGGACTTGGACGCGGCGGTCTTGGCGTATCGCCAAGCGCTGCTGCTCGATCCGCGCGCCTTCTCTAACTACTTCGATCTGGCGGAGATCTTCTTGGCGCAGGACCGTCCGTTCGAGGCGGACGCGCTTTACCAGCATGTGCTCGCGGAGGCGAACGACGAGGTCGCCGTGGTCCGCGCTGGGCGACGCTCGATTCAGATCAACCAGGCGCGTGACACGCTGGAGCCGCTGATCTCGATCATTGAGCCGCACGTGTACGACGACGACCTGGGCGAGGCGTACCTGAAGCTGCTCATCGAATTGTATGAGCGCCTGACGATGCCGCTGAGCCAGCGCGCTGCGTTTGGTCCCGTTCAGGAGCGTGGCGCCGCGCGCGATCGGTTGGATGATATCGGCCGGCGCGCGCTCCGGCCGCTGCTTGACGCGCTGGCAGGTGAGGATGTGAGCCTGCGCCGGACCGCGCTGCGGATCCTGGTGGCGCAGGGGAACCCGAACGCGGCGTTGCCCATCGCGCGCTTGCTCGATGCGTCGGACGCTGACCTGCGGCTTGAGGCCGCGCTGGCGGTGGCCGTGCTCGCGGATTCGCGCGCTTCGGCGCCCCTGTTGCGGGCGGCGACGTCCGACTCTGGAGTGGTTCAGTCGCTCGCAGCGTGGGCGCTCTCCCGAATGGATTCGCCGGATTTGGCGCCGTCTCTGGTGGAGCTCGCCGAGGACGCCGCCCGCCCTCCGCTGGTTCGCGCGTTCGCTGTGCGCGGGTTGGGGCATATGGGCGAGGCTGGCGTGCCGACCGCGAACGCGATGCTGTTCGCCGAGTCTGAGCTGATTCAGGTCGCGGCGGTCATGGCGGTCGGAGAGTTGGGGCTCGAAGAGCGCGCGGCGGACCTGATTTTGTTGCTGGAGCACGGGAGCGCCAGCGTGCCGCTCGCGGCGGCTCGAGCGCTCGGTGCGCTGCCGGCGACCCGCGCGACTGTGGCCGCGTTACTCGACGCTTACGTGCACGGCGCGCCGGACATTCGCACCCACGCGGGCGACGCGCTCTCCCGGCTCGCTGCCGGGGCGTCGCCGACCGACACGGACGCGTACGACCGCTCGCTGGTGTTCTACGACCGGACGGTGAACGCGCTCGATGGCGCCGCGTACTTCGATGGCCTGCTCGGCTGGGGCCTCGGTGAGGTGACGCCAGCAACGACCAATGGTCTGGCCGCGTTTGACGATGTCGTATTGGGGGCCTTGAGCCGTGGAGTCGAAGCCGACGTTGCAACCCAGCGAGCGCTGCTGACGTCGCTGAACAGCGAGGATGACGCCGGGGTTTCGGCCATCGCACGCGCACTCGCGGGCGCTGCGCGCGAGTCACATCGAGCGCTCGTCGAGGGGTGGATTGCCGACCAAGCGGACATGCTGATGGAGCTCGCAGACGGCTCGGACGAGCAGCGGAGCGCGCTCGCGCTCGGTGTGCTGGCGTTCGGAGATCGCAGCGCGGCGCCGTTCTTGGTTTCGCACTTCGACGACTCCAACGATGCGGTCGCCGTCGCCGCGATTCAGGCCGCCGGCCGGCTTGTGCTGCCGGACAGTGGCCCGCTGCTGAGCGCGTTGAATAGCCCGTCGTGGCGTCGGCGTAGCGCGGCGGCAATGGCGCTGGGCTCCGGTGGGTTCTCCGACGCGGTGGACGAGCTCGATGCCCGCGCTCAGATGGAGACCTACGCGTCGGTGCGCGCGGCGATCTTGGACGCGCTGCTGTCACTCGATCCCACGGTAGGCGTCGAACGAACGCTGGCGCTCTGGGAGGAACTCCCGGTGGCGGTCCGGCTTGCGCTCGTTCAGCGCGCCGTTGAGCTGCCGGCGATGTCGGCTCTGGTGGCGCGCGCCCGTCAGGACGTAGATCCCAGGGTTCGGCGCGCGGCGATGGTGGGCCCAGAGTAGCCGCCGGCGCGAAGCAGGTTCGCCAGACGCAGAAACGCCCCACGAGAGACTCGAAGGGCGGGATGCGCAGTGTCGACGCCCGCATGGACGCCCGCTAGTCGGAGGCTCGTGCCTAGGCGGTGACTTCGACGCGGAGCAGGGTGTTGCCCAGGTACACGAGGTCGCCGTGCTGCAGCGACTCGGCGCCGGCCACGCGGAGGAACGTGCCGTTGGTGGAGCCGAGGTCTTCGAGCGAGTAGCCCTTGCCGGACTTCACGACGCGGGCGTGGCGGGTGGACAGGTGCGGGTCAGCGGTGAAGACGACCGACGCGCCTTCGCCACCGATGACGAGCTCGTCACCGCTGGTGGTCGAGGACAGGCCGGACTTGCCGCCGTCGAGCATCTGCTGGATGCGGAACGCGCCAGCGCGACGCGGGCTCGTCGAGAGCAGCGTGCCGTCCTTGGTCGGGAACGTCTCGTCCTGCGGGAGCATGTTGAAGCGGAAGAACTGGCCGCCAACGCGGAACCAATCGCCGTCCTTGAGCGGACGGGGAGTGGAGATGCGGACGTATACGCCGTTGAGCGAGCCTTTGTCCGTGACCTGCAGCGTCTCGCCTCGGTAGGCGAACGTGGCGTGCGTGGGCGAGATCGTCGGGTCCTCGGTCAGCGCGATGGCTTCGACCTCGCGTCCCGCGTCATGCGTGGAGCCGGAGAGCGAGAAGGTCATGCCCTTGGGGCAGTCGCCCGCGAGCACAACCAGTCGGGCGTGGCCCTTCTTCAGAATCGGGCTCAGCGGTTCGGTCTTTCGGTTCTTCTTCGCCACGGCGTACCTCCCAGGTGCAAAAACTCGGACGTTGGTCCGCGAAGCTACGTGCGTGGAGGGCCGTCGGTCAAGATGCTGCACCGATCGGTGGGCTTCCGGGCGCGGATGTCCCTGGCCGCAGGGGCATTTACGTGGCGGCGTGGCGTAGCTCGACCCCGACCAACCAGTCCCGCACCTGCGTGTCCCAGCCTAAATGCCGATGCGCGACCCACTGCAGTAGGCGCTCCCAACCGAGCGCGATGCCCGCCGTCGGACGTAGCGCGGCCAGCCCGGTCAGCATGGCCTCCGGAATGGGGTAGGCAGGCATCCTCGCGTGCGCGCGCGCGGATAAATCAGCCTCGAATCGCGTGCGCTGCTCCACCGGGTCGACGAGCTCGCTGAACGCGTTCGCGATCTCGACCGCTCCGCCGTCGGTGGGCAGAAACAACTCGAATCGCTCGGCGACGGTCGGATCGTCGGGCTTGAGTCGCGCCAAGGCCGCCATGGCGGGTGGAAAGTCGACCAGGAACGTGGGCTCCTTAAACGTGGGCTCAACGCACTCGGCGTACGCCAGCGAGAACGCGGTCTCCCAGTCCCACGTGAGATCGGCGTCGACGCCCGCGCCGCGCAGCGCCTGAAGCAGCGCCTCCGCCGGTGCATCGGGGGCCACGCCGAGCGCGGATTGGAAGGCACCTGCGACGGTGACACGGGCGAACGGCCTAGGATCAGGGTCGCTGCCGCTGGCGCTGATCACTGCCCGCACGAGCTGCTCGGTGTCTGCCATCAGCCGTGTGTAATCGGCGTCCAAGCGGTACCACTCCAGCATGGTGAATTCCGGGTGGTGTCGGGGACCCGGAGGCTCATCCCGGTACGCGCGCGCGAGGGTAAAGACGTCGGCGTTGAGCTCCGCCAGCGTGGCCTTGATCGCGAACTCCGGCGAGGTGTGCAGGTGATACCCATCGACCTCGTGCGCCTCCTCGGCGGGCACCCGAAAGGCGCGGAGATGGGGCTCGAGGCCAGGGGAGGGCACCAGCGTCGGCACGTGAATCTCGAGGACATCGAGCGTGCGGAACGTATCCCGGAGCGCGCGCTCAGCGTCCGAGCGGAACCGCGCACGCTGCAGGAGCGTGGGCGTCATGGGTTGCGCAGACGGTCGAGGCGGCCTTGGACGACTCCGCGGTCGATGGAGTCGAACGGCGCGGTCAGCAGGTAGCGTTCGAGCGCGCGTTCGGCGTTGGTGTCGTCGCCGCGCCGGGCGTGCGCCATGCCGAGGTTGCGCCACGCCGCCAGATGCTCTGGGTCGGCACCGATCGCGCGATCGTAGAAGCCAACCGCCTGCTCCAGTTGCCCGATCCGCTCATACGCCACGCCGAGCGCGTTGAGCACGTCGGCGCTCTCCGGTTGCTGGGACTGCAGGCTGCCGAGCACCTCCGAGGCGTCGTCCAGGCGGCCGGTTTCTACGAGCACGATGCCGAGTAGGAGGCGGGCGCTCTGTCCAACGGTCGGGTCGGCGACCAGCGTGCGCAGGGCGGGCTCGGCGAGGTCGAAGAGGCCGACTCGGATCTGGATGTTCGCCAGATTGAGCGCCACGTGCGGTGCGTTCGAGAGCGCCGCCGCCGCGGTCGCGTCCTCTAGTGCACGGTTTGGCTCGGACACGGCGAGGTGCGCAACGGCGCGGTTGGTGAGCGCGTCGGCGTTGTTCGGGTCGCCGTCGAGCGCCTCGTCGAACCAGCTGATGGCTTCGCGGAATCGGCTGCGTTCGAGCGCGGCGAGCCCCCGGTTCACGGGCTGCCGACGGGCTTCGCGGGCGGGAGTGGTCGCCGCCGGTGTCGTGGCCGTGGTTTGCAGGGCTGAGGCCGGAGGGTTGGCACCGCCGCACGCGGTCAGCAGGGCAAGGCTGAGGCCGAGGAAGGTAGGGCGGGTCGCCGTGAGGAGCTTCATGGTGTCGACAGCGTGGGGGAGTCGGAGTAGCCATCGTTCGCTGTACGAGAGGATGTATGTCAACCCGAAGGCTAGTTTTGTGGCTCTGTTTGAGCGTGCTTTGTTCCTGCGCGAGCGCCGCGCAGGTGCGGCGTGCGGCGCTGGACGACAGCGCCGTCGTCGATGGCGAGCTCGACATTCTGTACCGCTGCGGGGAGCGATCCGCTGAGGCGTTGGACCTCACGGTGGCGCACGGAAACCCGGCGGCGCGCGTGTTCATCACCGACTGGACGCGAGAGGGCGCCGAGCGCTGGCGGATGACTTACATGGTGCGCGTACACGAGCGCTATGGCCCGGGCGCCGACGCGGTCGTGATGCGCGATGTGTGGCAGGTCGAGGGTCCGGTGCCGGATGGCGCGGAGGCGTTGCCGGAGTCGGACGGTGGATGGGAGCGCTCACCGGGGACGCCGGAGGACACCGCATTCGCGAACCAAGTCACCGCCGCTGTTGTCGAATGTTGGCGCGCCGAGAGCACGCTGGCACCGTGAGACACTACCGGACACAAAGCGAAAGCGGCGCCATTCTTGACTTGGGGCCTGTCGACAAGCGAAAGTGTCTCACTGCGCTTTCAGCGGAATTCCCTGAGATTGCGGGTGCATATCGCACCAACAACCACATAGAATGACCCTACCGACCGAGAACCTCCCTGGCGTTACGCCGTCCAAGGGGACGATACGAATCGCACAGGTTCTGTCGTCGGGGCGAGGGGCGAATAGTGGGCTGCACCTACACCCGCAGGGCCACCGACTGGTGTCGGTCTGGTGCGGGCACGATGGTACCGTCGACTATTGGTCCGTCGAGACCGCCACCCATTTGCAGTCCTTTGGGCTCGAGGTGGAGCTCGCCGATGTGGGGTCGCAGGTCGGGCCGGAGTACATGCCGCCCGGCACCGATGCGCACGCCGAGAACTGGCCGGTGCACCAGCTTCCGGTGGTCGACTCGGCGATGAACGCGCTGGGCGGCCACGTGGCGCTGGCCGCGGGCCGTGGCGTCCGCGTGTTCCGAACCGCCGCCGATGAGTCGAGCCTGGTCGCGAGCCAGAACCTGCGCGGGCACGAGCAGTCCGTCACCCGGGTGGCGCTCGACGCGACCGGCGAACGCGCGCTTTCGTGCGATCCGACCGGTCAGGTCGTGGTCTGGGACACCGTCCGCGGGGTATCGCAGCACGTGCTGCGCATCTCGACGTCGCCGTGCACGCTCGGCTTCATCTGGAACAATATGCTCGCGATGGCGGGCGACAGCACCGGGCGCATCATCTGCTGGGAGCTGGACCAAGGCCGCCGGCATCTACAGTTCCAAGCGCACCGAGGCGCCGTTACGCGCACCGCGTTCAATCAGGACAGCGGCGTGCTGCTCACCGCTGGGCACGATAACGCCGCCCGGATGTGGAACCTCGAAGAGGGGCAGCAGATCGGGCACGACATGTGCCACCGCAGCGCGGTCTGCGACGTGGCGTTCGCCTACGCCGGCCGCTTCGTCGTCACGTGCGGCGCGGACGGGCATGTCGCGATCTGGAACTCCACCGATGGCGATCTGCTCGACTGGTACTTCGACTCCGCGCCCGTCTATCGGGTGGCGTTCGACAAGCTCAACGGCACGCTGATCGTGGCCGGCGCGCGTACGGTGAAGGTGCTCTCGGTGGACTGGCAGCGGCTGCGCGAGGTCGACGCCGACGCGCGCTCCGCGCTGCTCACCGACATGAATCCCGCCGACCACGCCGCGCTGTTTGCGTCTCCGCCGGCGCGGCCGGAGCCGAGCCTGGGTGTGGGTCCCGCGCCGATCGACGCGCCGCTCGGTTCGATCATGACGAGCCAGCAGACCCAAGAGATTTGGATACCTGAGGACTTCGGACGTATTCCGAGGCCCGCTCAGGCCGAGGCGCAGGAAGCGCCCAGCACGAGCCCATTCATCACCGCCACGCCGAACCCGCTCGCGTCCTCTGGACTCGCAGGCCTGGTCCCTCCGGGCACGAGCGTCTCCGGGCCTGTCCCGCACACCTCGTCGGGCCCGCCGAGCCTGACCGAGGCGATGGCGCAGGCGAAAGCCCGAGAGCAGGAGAACTCCTCGCGGGCGACCTCGTACGGCATTGGCAAAGCGGCGCACAGCGACGCCCTCGACGCCAACGCGTTCTTCAGCGCGCTTGAGCAGACCAATGAGAATGCGCGCATGTCGCGCATGGACTCCGGCATCGTCGAGGCCAGCATGGCCACGGCCGCGCGCACCGGAGCGCGCATCGGTGTGCCCTCCAGCCAGTCGCGATCGGCGCTCGTCGACCTCACGCCTGCCGAGGTCGATACGCCGCCGGCGTCGCGGAAGTGGGTGGTGATCGGAGCGACCGCCGTGACCGTCGCCATCGTCGTGCGGCTTGCCGTCGGTTGGTACTTCATGAATCCCGTGTGGCCCTCCGCCGTGGAGAGCGAGCGGCAAGCGGTTGAAGCCACCCACGGCGCCGCCGTCAGCGCTGCTGAGACCGCCTTCGCCGCCTACCAAGGCGAAGAGCAGGCCAGCATCGACCGCTACCGCGACTCGGACTCGATGAACCCGGAAGCGGTCGAGCGCGCGGTCGCGCGGGTGCAGTCGCGCATCGACCAGCGGCGGGCCGAACGTGACGCGCAGCTCGCCGAAGTCGCGAGCGAGCACGAGGTCGCGATCGCTTCGCTTCATAGCAATCGCCGGTCTGCCGCCGGCCGCTTGGGCAACCTCATGGCGCTCGGCGCTGGCATCATCGCGCTGCTCGTCGGGTTGGCGTTTGGTGTTAAGCCCAAGAAAAAGAAGCCGGCTTCAAACTCCTCGATGCGCAGGCTTCGCCAACGATGAATCGTAGAGACGTTGAAAAGCTGCAGAAACTCGCCGTCGCAATGGTGGCCGCGATTCTGTTGCTCATGCTGATCTTGGGCGCGACCATTCTACGTGCGAAGGCCCGCGCCGCTCAGCTCGAAGAAGAGTGGCTGGCGCAGCAACAAGCCATCGAAGACGCGCCGCCGCCGGAGCCTCCGGACCCGTTCTCGGGGCTATCGCAGGCCGCGACCGAACGCGTTCGGGCACTCGCCGTGACGGACGCGACCGCCGGTGCGACCACGATCGGCGCCCGCGTCGACTCTGGAGCCCTCTCGACCCGCGTCGACGCGCTCCGTCGCCCCGGTGTTACGCCGGGAGCGTGGACCGCTCGGCGGCTCGGCGAGCACTCCGTGTACGAGGTCTCGTTCTTGTACGAGTTCCACGCCGTGCACTTCGGTCCGCGCTGGTACGTGCAGATGAACGCTGACGGTCCGTCGCCCGATGGGTCTGGCGGCGTGGTGCCGGTCAACGGGCTGGCTGAGCAGCTCCAGCGGCCCGATCTGGACGAGGGACTTCGGTACCTGAACCGTGCCGACGAGGTGCTCGAAGCGCTCACGGAGCACCGGTTCGAGGGCGGCACCCGCCTGGGCAGCGCGCTGTTGGTGTTCTTCCAAGGCCGCGGCGACTCCGCCGAGCGCTCGGTGATCGGCTGGCACGTGGTGCCCGAGAAGACGAACCCGGACGAGGAGCTCGTGTACCGCGCCTTCTTCCAGTGGCAAGAGGGCGAGGAGACGCACGACGCGTGGTGGGAGGTGAACCTCTCGAACCGTGATTTCCGCGCCAAGGACCTGCAAGCAAACGAGATCATGGCGTCTGGGGCCGAGGTTGCTCAGGACGATGTAATCGACATTCGCCCGCGCACGTTGGACCTCACGCAGCCTCCGGCGGAGGAGCGCGACGCCCGCGTGCGTGCGCTGCGCTACCTGCTGTCGAACGACCGCCTGATCGAGGCTGTGGGCACGCTGCTGAGCTTCCGTGGGCGCACCACCGAGTTGGAGTACGTCGGCTGGGAGCCGAACGTGACCGACCAGCGTCACATCTACGACATCGCGTGCATGTTCAACGAGGGCTCAGAGCAGGTCCGTGTCACGTGGCGTGTGGACGCCAACACGGGCGTCGCGACGCCGACCAGCGACATCGCTCGCACCGCGCAACTTGCGCTTGAGTTGGTCTCAGAAGGCGCGTCCAACTGACGCGCTTTCCGAGACCGCGGAGACGTTGAGCCCGCGATAGGTGCGGGCCCCGGAGGCGACTAGCCGCCGATGAGCAGCGCGTTGCGGCCCGGGTAGAGGGCCAACTCGTCGAGCTCTTCCTCGATGCGAAGCAGCTGGTTGTACTTGGCGACGCGGTCGCTGCGGCACAGGCTGCCCGTTTTGATCTGACCGGCGTTCACGGCCACCGCGAGGTCGGCGATGGTGGTGTCGGCGGTCTCGCCGGAGCGGTGCGAGATGACGCTCGTGTAGCGATTGCGGTGCGCCAGGTCGATGGTCTCCAGCGTCTCGGTGAGCGTACCGATCTGGTTGAGCTTGACCAGGATGGAGTTGCCGATGCCCTCTTTGATGCCGCGCCCGAGCTCGAGGGCGTTGGTCACAAAGAGGTCGTCGCCGACGAGCTGCACACGCTTACCGAGCTTGTCGGTGAGCGCCTTCCAGCCGGCCCAATCGTTCTGGTCCAAGCCGTCTTCGATCGACGCGATGGGGAAGCGGTTGGCCAAGTCTGCGAGGTAGTCGATCATGCCGGCGGTATCGAACTCTCGGCCTTCGCCGGAGAGGGCGTAGATGCCGGTCTCTGCGGTGTAGAACTCGGAGCTGGCGCAATCGAGCGCGAACATGAAGTGGTCTTCGAGCTTGTATCCGGCGCGCTCGATGGCGGTCGAGATGACGGCGAGCGCCTCCTCGTTGGAGCCGAGGTTCGGGGCGTAGCCGCCCTCGTCACCCACGGACGTGCTCAGGCCGCGCTCGTCGAGCACCTTCTTGAGCGCGTGGAAGACCTCTGCGCCGCCCCGGAGTCCCTCGCGGAACGTGTCGAAGCCGACGGGCATGATCATGAACTCTTGGATATCCACCGAGTTCTTGGCGTGCTCTCCACCGTTGATGATGTTCATCATCGGCACGGGCAGGACGCGGGACATGGGGCCGCCGAGGTACCGGTACAGCGGCATCTGGTAGTGCGCGGCGGCGGCGCGTGCGACGGCCAAGGACACGCCGAGGATCGCGTTCGCGCCGAGCTCGCTCTTGGCGTCGGTGCCGTCGATTTCACGCATGATGGTGTCGACGAAGACCTGGTCCGACGCGTCGATGCCGATGATCTCGGGCGCGATGCGCTCGTTCACGTTCTCGACTGCGGTGAGGACGCCCTTGCCGCCGTAGCGGTTCTTGTCGCCATCGCGGAGCTCGAGGGCCTCGCGCTCACCGGTGGAGGCACCGGAGGGGACGGCGGCGCGTCCGACGTGTCCGTCGTCGAGAAAGACGTCGACTTCGATGGTAGGGTTTCCTCGCGAGTCGAGGATTTCACGGGCTTGAATCGCGCTGATGATCATACGGAAACTCCTTCTTCGGGGCGCTCTGTGACGTCGACGGGGCGTTCGGTTAACAGGCCGGCCTCATCGAGGCCGAACGCGCAGACCGCGTTGTCTGGCGCGAGCGCCAAACACATCTGGTGGGGGAGGTTGAAGAACGTGCGGTGTGCCACTTGCTCGTTCGCGTCCAGCGCCATCAGGCTCCGGTGCGGTGAGTAGGTGGCCCAGCCCAGGACACGCAGGCCTGGCGACTCGCGCTTGAGCCGTCGAACCATCGGAGTCCAGTCGGTGAGCAGCTCGTGGGCGAACGCGATGGGTCCCCCACAGGCGGACAGATCGCTGTAACCCAGAACGCTGACGCCGCTCGGTTCCGCAGTGCCAAGCAGCACGCAGGCTTGATACGCGTCGGGTTGACACCCCACAGCGTACTGCAGCTCTTCGAGCACGTCGGCGCGGATAGAAACGGAAGGGGAACGCACGGGACCTCGGGTTGAGCCGCCGAGATAACCGCTACGCCGAAACGGCACAAGACCGTGACCACGCCGTGCAATCCCCGCCCTCGTCACGCCACGCCAAACGGCCTCGGGGGACCGCTAGAAGTAGATGTTGTCCTCGAACGTCGGGTCCAGGTCGTTCCCGATGTACACGTGTCGGTCGAGGCCGTTCACCGCCCGTAGGATCGACATGTATTGGACGATTCGCTGCGGATAGCGCCGGGCGCCATCGTACGGCACGGTCTCGATGAACTCGTCCATATCCATGTCGTCGCCGCGCCACTCGAGCCAGCGCTGCACCTGGTGCGGTCCGGCGTTGTAGGCCACCATCGCGAGCATCTCTTGGCCGTGGAACTTGGTGATCAGCTCGTTCAGGTACCACGTGCCGTAGCGCAGGCTCTCAGACGGTTCGAGCAGGTCGTGCACGCCGAAGTCGATCTGGCCAAAGTCCAGCGCGACCAGGTCTCCGGTCTTGGGGATGACCTGCAGCAGGCCGTAGGCGTCGGCGTGCGAGACGGTGTCCGGGTTCATGTCGCTCTCGACGATCATGAGCGCCCACACCAGGAACGGGTTCAACTGATAGCGCTCGATGGACTCGAACAGGTCCGGCCCATACGCCCGCGGGTACGCCTCGTGCCAACGAATATCGAGCGGCTCTGTGGTGAGCGACGGCAGGTCGTCGTCGAGGGCGAACCGGCGGACCATATAGAAGTCGCCGAGCTGGCGCGCGACCGCGCGGATGAGCGGGCGAAGCTCCGAGCGCTGCGACTGGATGGTCGTCTGGCGCGCCGCCAACGCGCGTCGGTCGGACGCGCCGGAGGGAACGGGAAAGCGCAGGGTGTCGAGGGTGATGCCCCACCAGCCGATCTCGGTCGGGCGGTTGTCGATGTAGTTCGCCCAGCGGCGGTTGGAGAGTCGAATCGGGCGATCTCCGCGGGGTCGCCGGCCTTGGCGGGCCAAGCTGTCTAGCGCTCGGAACTCGATGAGCGGCGATCGGAACTCCTTGCGCGCTTCTTCCACCGCTCCGATTTGCCAGAGCGCGTGGGCGGTCACGGCCAACGGAAACACCTCGGCCCAATCGGCGATGAGGGTATCGAGCGCTGCGCTGTCATCGAATTCGGAGGGGTAGCCGCGGAAGAACTCGTCGATGTCGTCGACCTGGAGCGCTGCGAAGTCGGCGGAGGGCTCACCCTCGAACCCATCCCAGTGGATGCGACCAGGGGCCGGCCACGGCGTCACGAGGGGGGCCAACTCGGCGTCTTCATCGGCAGGAGCGCCGGACCCCGCCGCGGCAGCCTGTTGCGCGTTCTCGGCGTTCTCGGCCGAGAGCTCCAACACGGCGTTCCACTCCAGCGTTCGGTTGTGGGCTTGGAGGCCGTAGTAGCGGTAGGGGCTGCGCGCGGTCACGCCGGCGTAGAGTTCGAGCGCCTCGTCGATACGTCCGAGCTTCTCAAGGCACCGCGCCTGCCAGTACTCGTAGCGTGACTTGGTGGTACCGGTCGCGCGTCGCGCGAGCGTCGCAAACAGCCGTCGCGCGCGATCGTGGTTGCCGGCCATGTAGTGGGTGAAGGCGCCGTTCCACGACTCCCACTGCCGGTCGCGGGTGTAGAGGTCGTCGAGGTGCGTCAGCGCGGCGTCCCAGTTGCCGACGTCGAACGCGAACTCGTAGAGCCGGTGATGGCGCTCCGAGCCTGACCGCTGTGCGTAGTACGCGATCATGATTTCGTACGCCTCCTGCTCTCGGCCGAGCCGGCTCAGCGGTCGCGCGCGCCAGGTGGCCCGGTTGAACTGCGAGACCCCGACGTTACCGGCCTCTTCGATCGCGTCCATCCAGTGCAGCGATTCGGAGAACTGGGCCGAGTCGTAGGCGTTGAGCGCGAGCTGGAAGCGGACTTCGTTCAGGAACGAGTTGCGGGAGCCGTCTTCGATGGCTTCGTTGAGCAGCTCGGTGAGCATGCCGCGGGCGATGCCCCAGTGGCGGCGTCGGCGGAGGTCGGTGGCGTGGGCGAGGCGTGTCTCAAACGAGTGCGTGCGCAGCGTGCCGCCTTGCTCTTGAAGCTCCGCGACCAGGACCCGCGCTTCTGGCGCGCGGCCGGAGAACGGGCGGTCCCATAGGAAGTTGTCCAGCCGTCGCGCGGCCGCGGTGACGGAGCCGACGCGTTGCTCCGCGCGGGCCAGCTCTACCTGCATACGGTCGCCTTGCGGATACTCGGGATAGCGGACGAGCAGGGCGTCCATTTCGCGGATGGCGCTCGCCGTGGAGTCCTCGATGTGCAGTCGCGCCTCGGCGGCGATGAATCGGGCCTCGTGAACGATGGGCCGCGTGGTGTCGTCGCTGGCGACCAGCGCCGCGTCACGGGCCTCCTCCCAACGCCCGGTGGCGAGGGCGGCGCGGGCATGCCACAGGGAGCGGTAGGGTGCGAGCAGATCGTCGCTCGGATCGACGAAGTCGGTGTGAGCTTCGGTGTGAGCTTCGGCCGGTGAGCCGCTGCCGTCCGCTGTGGCTGCGTCCGCGAGGGCGGCGCGGGCGTCTGTAGCCGTGCGGATCGCCGCGAGATGCTCAAGCACGGCTTCGTGCTCGCCGAGCATGTTCGCGACGCGGGCGGCTGCGGTGCGCGCACGCGTGTGCAGTTCGAACGGCTGCTCGACCTCCAAGAACGTGTTGAGCGTCGCCAGGCCGCGGGCGAGGTGGCCGGCGCGGATGGACGCCAGCCCGCTCTCCATGAGCGCTTCGTCTCGGGGCAGGGCGAGGTACACGTCCGTCGCGCGCAGAGAGTCGACGACTCGGCTCGCTGCCGCGTCGACGGCGGCAAACTCGCGCTGGTTCTGGTCGAGTTGCTGCGCCCAGCGTTGGATGAACGATGGGGCGACGTCCGCCTCCACATCGATGGAGCCAGCGGGCGGACGCCCACTCGCCAACGAGTGTGTCGGGAAGGCCTCTAACGAGAGGACGAGCCCGATGAGCGAGATGATGATCCTGAAGCTCAAGGTCCCTTCGAGAGTGGCGGGTGGAGCGCGGTCGGTTTTCGGAGGCTATCCGCCGCCGGCCGTGTCGTTGGACCTAGCGTTAGGCTCTTCGTTCGCTGCGAGTTCATAGTGCACCATACGGTCTTTGGTGCGGAGCTTCAGTTTTTGGAGACGTTTTCTCTCCAGCTGCTCTCTCGCGGACAGATGCACGCGGTCGGCGTACTCCTCGAGTTTGGCCTCGAGGTGCGCGTGCTCGGCTCGGAGTTGTTCGAGCAGGTCGTCGGAAGCGGACGCGCTGTCGTCTTGGGCGGTCGGACTGTCCACACCGGAGTGTCCGGGCGGCGTAGAATGGTCGGCCATATTCGGAGCGAGTGAGGGTCGTTTCGTTAACTGTAGGGGGAGTGCGAAACGGGTGTCAACGCCACGAGTGGCAAAAGAAAAGCGGCGACCTACTGGCCGCCGCTTCTCTTTGGTTCCTTTGGGAGGAACGCTACTTGTTGCCCTGCTCCTTGAGCATCTTCTCGAAGTCCATCGTGTTCATGGCGATGGTTCGGCCGGCGACGATCTCGTCGGGGTTGTTGGTGGTCGCCTGTTGGGCGGTCTCCACAACACCGTCAGCGGTCGGCGGAACGGCGGCGGCGGCCGGCGCGGGAGCGGCGAACGGCGCGGGGGCCGGAGCAGCGGGTGCCGGTGCGGGTGCACCGTACGGCGCGGGTGCCGGCGCGGCAGGGGCCGGTGCAGGGGCAGCGAACGGAGCGGCCGCAACGGGAGCGGCGGCCGGCGGGGCGAAGCCACCACCTTGCGCCATCGGAGGCGCGGCGGCCGGCGGAGCGTAGCCACCGGCGGGCACGCCCATCGGAGCCGGCGCGTTCGGCGAGTAGTCGAGCGACTGCGGGCTCGGGCCACCGCCGGCCGGCGCGCTGCCGAAGATGTTCAGGTAGGCGAGGACGCCGAAGATCATCGCGATGGGGGTCGTCACGAGGGCGCCGATCATCACCGCGCTGCCGAGCATGTTGAGCGCGAAGATGACCACGAGCGTGATCAGCGTCGGGCCCACGTTCGCCATGGCGGCGTCCTTGGAGAGCTTGGCCGCGTCAACGAAGCCCAGCCCACGGTCGACCATGAGGGAGTACATCCACATGAGCAGGAAGCCCGCCGGGAGCGCGCCCAAGCCGCACGTGACGATGACCAACGCGATGATCGCGAAGATCGGGACGATCATGCGACCGAAGTGCTGGAACGGGTAGAAGACGTCGCCGACCGAGACGCTCTCGCCGCGCGCTGCCTTCAGGCCGCAGTACTGGAAACCGCCCCAGCCGCCGACGCCGAGCGCCAGCGAACCTACGATTCCGATGAGTACCCAGTTGACCATGTCACGCTGGAAGATCTCCCATGACTTGCTCAACATCCCACCGACGTCCAAGTCGACGTTCTGATTAAATCCGTTCATCGATAGCTCCAAATGGCCCGTCGAGTCGTCCGAAAGTGGGACCCTTCTGCGCCGATATATGCTTAGGCGGCCAACAGTAGAGAAGTCGCGGCGGGATTGTCAATCCGCCGCTGTCCCATCTACCGCTGCCGCAAGTCGCGCGCGCTACCGTCGTCGCGCGCCAGGTACTACCGAGGGGCGCTGGAGCGGTCCGGTGACCGACAGCGCGTAACCGTCGCCGACCTGCAGGCGCTGAACCTCGGGGAGGCCGAGCGCAGCGCCGAGTCCGGCGCGGTCGATGAATCCGCCGTCGAGCTGGAAGTCGAGGTTGAGATCCAGTCGTGAGGTCATGGTCGGCTGGCGCAGCTGCAGCTCGCCCGTGGCGTTGATGCGTACGTCCTGCCCGCTCGCCACGAACTCGTTGATCTTGATCGTGGAGCCCTCGATCGGCCCACGGAACACGACGTTACCGAGGTCGGTTTGCACCAACGGCAGCTCGCCGCCGAACTGGCGGAACATCTCTGCGCGGATCACGCCTTGGCCGATTCGTAGACCCGCGACCCCGAGCTCGTACTCGCCGCCCGTGAGCCGCCAGCCTTCGCCGTAGTCCACGCGGATCGTGCCGCTCACGGCGCCGACGATCGGCATACCGACCTTCTGCACGATGGGCGGAATCGATTCCAGTCGGACCTCGAAGAACTCGAGTCGGATGGTGGTCGGATTGTCTTCGCCGGGACCGTAGAACGCGCGAATCTCGCCGTCGTCACCGACGCGGACGTTGAGCTTCACGCGCGGTGTGTCGCCCAACAGCGACAGCAGGCCGACGGAGCCGCGGACGGACGCCAAGCGAATGGGGAGGCGTACCTCGCCCGCTTCGACCGGCGCCGTAGACGCGATCGTCACGTCGTAGAGCTTGACCCCGGAGAGGCCGCTGAACCGCGTGCGATCGATCGAGATATCGTACCGGAAATCGAGCGCCTTCTCCGCTTGGGCTTCGATGATGCGCGTGACCAAGCCCATCGGGAAGGTCAGCCGAAGGCCGATCAGGAACACGACTACGAATGCCGCGCCGAGCAGCAACCAACGTCCGATGCGTGCCATCATTCTGAACCCTCGCCCGAGCGGCGATACGTGGAGAGCGTGAGCTCGACCTGTAGTCCTGTGCTGCCTCGCCGTGCCGGGGAGACCGCCAAATTGCGCGAGAATACGAGCTCGTCCGACGACTCGATCGTGGTCATGAACGCTTCCAATTGCTCCAACTCAACCGACTCGAATTGGGCGGTGGTGGTGACCAACGTGACGCCGCCGTCGACCGGCAGCGTGTTGTCGCGGAACTCGCGCGGGGGCGACAAGCTCGCCTGTCGCGCGCGGCTCTCGATGAACGTGGAGAGTCGCAGGCGGTTGTCCTGCAGCTGCTCCTGGAGCTCGGCGTTCTGCGCCGCGTTGCGCGCGTAAGATTCGCGCTGCTCGGCGATCAGCGCGAGGGCGCCGCGCTTGGAGTCGATTTCGGTCTGCAGCTCGCTCATGCGGGTGGTCGCCATGTAGCTGAGCGCCACGGTTGCGAGGGTGCCGAGCACCACGACCATGATGGCGAGCAAGACGCGCTCTCGATCGCTCAGGCCGGCAAAGGCGCTCGCGATTCGTCCTGGTTCGGATGATTCGCTCATGAGTCCTCCGGTGCGGGAGCGTCGGTACACTGAATGATGCCTTGCACCGAGAACTCGAACCCTTCGCCGCGCGCGACCTGAGACAGGTCGTTACGCTCGATCTCTCGGAAGCACGTGTGGGTCGCGAGCTGCGTCTCAAACGTGTCGACCGATTCAGCGGAGTCCGCGGTACCTTGCATGCGGAAGATGCGGCGCTCGAGGTCGATCTCGATGTCGGTCGCGGCGACGGTGTAGCCCAGGTCGAGCGTCTCACCGATCGTGTTCGACGCGGTGACGAACAGGCCGTACGCCGAGACGTCCGGGATGAACGCCGGCCGCGTGCCGCCCAGACGGAAGCGCGAGGCGATGTCGTTGGGGCTGGTCATCTCGGTGCCGAACACGCTCATGGTCGCTTCGGTGAGCGCGTCGTCGAGCGCGCGGAGCTCGGCGTTGGCGACGGCGATTCGGCCGAAGACGAACGCGAGGCTCAACACGGCGAGGATCGCCGCGCCAGCGATCATCTGTGGGACGCGCTGCCGAACGTATTCGTAGGTGCCCTTGAACGTGAACGGGCCCACGCGGGCGTTCATCGAAGAGCCCTTGATGCCGGACACGCCGCGCAGCGCGAGGCCGAGCGCGGTCGCGAATCGCGGTCCTTCGGTGGCGAACTCGGGGACGGAGCTGGTGCTCGGGACCGCCGTCGGCAGCAGCATGGTCTCCACGCCGAGGCTCTGCCCGATGTACTCGGCCAGGCCGGGGAGGGCGACGGAGCCGCCGCACAGGTAGACGCGCTCGATGCCGGTGTTCCACTCGGAGGCGTGCGCGTGCAGCGTGCGTCGCAGCTGACGGATCAGCGGCTTCACGGCGGTGCGGCACGCGTTCGAGATGTCGATGGCGTCTTGGCCGGTGGGCCCTTCGTTTTCGGGGGTCTGGTCGTCGATGAACCCTTCGCGGTGCTTTCCGGCACGCGCGGTGGGGGCGTCGAGCGAGAACATGTCAGCGAGCGCGTTGGTGATGCGCTCGCCGCCGCCCGAGAAGGTACGAGCGTATTGCAGATCGAGGGCGTCAAAGATGGCGACGCCGGTGGCGTCCGCGCCGATGTCCACGACCGCGATGGGGCCGGTCGGCGCCTCGGGGAGCAGGGCCCGGGCTGCGGTCAGCAGGGGGAACGGCGCGACGTCGACCACCTTGGGGTCCACGCCGACGTCGTTCAGCTCTGCGAGCAGCAGGGCCATGGTCGCAGGCTCGATGCCGGCCACGTAGACCACGTATTCACGGCTCTCGAGCTGTCCGCCGCGCATAAAGTCGAGCAGCAGGTCGTCCACGTCGGCGGGCAGGCGGCCCTCCAGCTGTGGCGCGAGCACGGGCGCGATCTCTTTGTCCGCGGAGAAGGGCAGCGTGAGCCGCGTGAGGAGCGCGCTGTCGGGCGCGAGGCCCGTGTACACGGCGTCGCCCTCGAAAATACCGCGGGCGTGCAGCCGCGCGATCGCTTCCAGCGTGGGCGCACCCAGCGTTGGCAGCACTTCGTCCGGGCTGGGCGCTGACTCAGGCGCGGCCTCGTCGGCGTCTGCCGGAGGCGTCTCGTGCGCCCCGGATTCACCGGCGCTGGCCGCTTCTGCCTCGGGCGGGACGACAGGTTCTGGAGCGGGAAAGAGGATGGCCTCTTCAACCGCTTCGACCAGTTCCCACGTCCGCAGGCCCACTTCGAGCACGACGGCTTTCACCGTCAACGCGCCGATATCCAGTCCAACGACACGTGCCATTAGAACTCTCTCCAGTACAAAATCCGCTCCTCAGGGTAAGCGTTCAAATCGACGACGGCCGTAATGCTGCGTGAGGCGGCACCGTACTCGCCCGTCGCGGCGATGGTATAGATTCGTGGGTTTCGCGTCTCGACGACCCGCCGCATGGCGGCCACATCGAACTCCACAATGTTGTTTGGAGGCACGAGCTGGCCGGACATGAGCACCGCTTGGTAGCCGTACATTTGCACGTAGCGGGGATTGGCGAAGTTGAGCCAGAACAATTGCCCGGTCGGGTCGGAGTTCTGGAGCGAGTTGATGACGGTGGTGAAGTGGCGGTCGGACGGGAACGGGATCATACGACCACCGCTCAGCATCTCACCGGCGCCGCCGGCCGAGTCACCTGCGCTGCCGAGCATGAACATCATGACGCGCAGCGGGTCTTCGAAGAAGCGGACGTAGCCGTCGAGCACGAGCGCCGTGAACGCCGCCTGCATACCGACTTCCGGCAGCGCGCACATCGAGAAGCCCTCGTACTGCGATCCTTGGATGTTGCTGCACAGGAAGCCGTACCAATCGACGAAGTCGGCTTGGTTGGGGAAGAAGTGGCCGGTCACCGGGTAGACGGTGAACTGCTCGCCGAACTGGTCCATGAACGCGGGGGTGACGCCGGGCACGAGCCGGAGCTCGTCGACGGTCACAAACGGCTCGTTCTTGGGCTCCCAGTCGATGTCGACGTAGCGCGAGACCTCGTTGCCGGCGCCGCCGACGGTCGCGATGCAGTTCTCGTCGACAACGGTCATATCGGAGTCGCTGTCGATGTGGTCGATGATGGCGCCGACGACCTCGAAGCGGTCTTCGATCGTGCGTGCGCGTTCGACGCCCATCATCTCGTCGGAGTCCTGCGGGAACACCAGCGAGCACAGGCGCGTGAGCATCTCCTGGTCGATGTTGGACGACGCGAACTCGTTGAGGTTGATCTTGCCCTCCTCGGGCACGATCGGGTGGAAGTCGATGGAGCCGTGCAGGCCGCCGAAGCCGGTCGCGCCCGTCTCGTTCAGGTCGATCTCGCCGAAGTCGCCGGCCGAGAGCGCGCCGGAGGTGAAGATCGGGGCCAGCGTGGGCAGGTAGCGCCACATCTGGAAGTTCGAGCGGGACATCATGTCGGACATCATGTCGCCGCGGGAGTCGAGCTCCAGCTGGAAGGACAGCGCCAGGCGCTGCAGGTTGATGCCGCTGCGCGCCAAGAAGTACGCCTTGACCTCGTCGCGCTGGTTTTGCGCCAGGTAGAGGTTTACGCGGGTGTTGTAGACGAACTCGACGATCGAGACGCTGAGCACCGCGAGGGTGGCCAGCACGACGATCATGGCCATGCCGCGGCGGTTCTGCGTCACGCGGCCGCGCATGCGTCGGTCGAGCGTGAGGCCGGCTCGGCCGAGCGCCATGAGCAGGCGGGCGCGGCGGCGCGCAGCGGGCTGGCGCTGCGTGGAAGGTGTCATCGGTTCACCTCCAAGCAGTCCGGATCTTCGAGGCAGGCGTCGTCATCGCAGTCGATGTTGCCGTCGCCGTTGTCGTCCACGCCGTTGTCGCAGACCTCTCCGGAGAGCAGGTCGGCCGCGGCTTGGAGGGCTTCCGCGATGTCGGGCGGCAGCACGTTGATCGGGTCCGGCAGCATGATCTCGGTCTGCGTCGAGAACGTGAGCGTGCGGCGCTCCATGAGCGGGTGGGCGACTTCCATGGTGATGCGGACGCGCGAGGGCAGCTGCCCGTCGTGGTCGTTGATCGCGTCCCACTGGTCGACCCAGGCTTCGTCCGCGATCTCGCGCGTGGAGTCCCAGTACTCAAAGCGCAGCCGCTGCACGTCGCGCAGCATGGTGTACTTGATGCCGCCTTCCTCCGGATCGTCGTCGATCGGGGCGTCTTCTCGGCGGATGATATTGTCGTGCATATCGCCGTCTTCGCCGCGCTGGCTCTCGACGCGATAGGTGATCTCGCACTGCTCGCTGGCCGGCTCATCGACGCGCGTTCGCACGTGGGAGAGCGACGTGAACGAGAGCTCATCATCGGAGCCGATGAAGGCGGTCTGATACGTGATCTGGCCGTTCTCGCTGGTGGCCACCTGTCCGATGTTGGTCACGAACGCCATCGAGATTTCCCGCGTCATGCGGTCCATCGTCTGCTGCACGTTCCGGTAACGGTCGAACTTGTCGAGGGTGGCGGTGCGGAACTTGAAGCTCGAGGCGACGGTGCCCCACGTGAGCGAGATGATGGTCGCCAGGATGGCCAGGGCGAGCATGATCTCGACCAGCGTGAACCCGGGGCTCGTGGACGCAGAGCCCAATGCGCGACCGCGCGCTGCCATGTTGCGGAGTCGGTTCATTGGGTCAGCACCGGTGAGTCGAGGAGCTGGCCCGGATCGAGAAGACCGCCGGGATCGATGGCTTCGCCTTGCACGCCCTCGGCGCCGTCGGGCGCCAAGTTGACGACGTATTGCTGCACCGTGAGCGACAGCTCGCTGCCGCCGTCCGGCCACGTGACCGTCAGCGTCACCTTACGGGAGCGCTGCGACATGTCGTTGATGAGCGGCGGGATCTGCGCCAAAATCATGGGCAGGAACGACGACACCGCGGTGGAGCCTGATAGCGAGCCGCCGGCCTCACCATCGCCGAACAGCTGTTCGTAGACCGTGGTGTTGAACGCCTCTTGGCTCTGGTCGGTGATCTCGACGACCTCGATGACGGCTTCCCACTCGATGTCGTCGAAGCCCTGGTCGCGGAAGTCGCCCTTGGCGGTCTCCGTCATGTCGGAGAAGCCGTCGGACATGAGCTGGTGCTCAAGGTCGATCATGGTCGAACGCACCAAGAGGGCGGCGAGCGCCATCTGGT
Organism: uncultured Myxococcales bacterium; assembly: GCA_965367675.1. Classification (GTDB taxonomy): domain Bacteria; phylum Myxococcota_A; class Bradymonadia; order REDH01; family REDH01; genus CBDUJZ01. Next base: position 30,888 of record CBDUJZ010000006.1, read on the forward strand.
TTGCGCGCTCCGACATGCGCGCCGAGCTCGCTTGGGTGCCGAGCAGAATGGTCAGCCCGGACGCGAGAATGGTGAGCGCGACGAGCACCTCCATGAGGGTGTAGCCCACGGTGCCACGCGTGCGCGGGGCGCCCGAAGTCGACCGCAGGACCCAAGCATTTCGGCGCATTCCCATCAGTCTTCCTCCACTTCGAAGAAGTCGTCCGGGATGTCCGCGTCGCGTCCGTAGATCTGCACGCGGCCGGTCATCGGGTCGATGCTGAGCGTCATGTACGTCTCGTCGGAGCGGATCCAAATCATGGTGCGCTCGACGAAGCCGTTGGGGAAGTAGGCGACCGTTTGGATGCCGTCCTCCACCGGTTCGGTGTGGTGTGTGGTCACGATGCGGGCGATCTCGACGTTGCCGCGCATCTCGGTGATTTCGAGCAGGGGCTCGGAGCAATCATCGAGGGTGGGGCGGTGAACGCCGAGGCCGAACGGGTCGGCCTCATCGTCATCGTCGTCGAAGGGCGAGCGCTCGTCCTCGGCGGGGTCGAGCAGCACGTTCTCGGGGCTGCACTGCACCGAGTAGGTGTTGGCGTCCAAGTCGAAGGTGACTTGGTACCGGAGCCCGTTCACAGCGGCGCGGCCGTAGACCATGCGCAACGCGCCCGACATGCGCATGGCGTCGGCGCGGAGCTTCGAGTTCTTCAAGCTACCGAAGCTTGAGAACGCGATGCCCATGACGGTCGCCGCGATCGCCAAGACCACGATGATCTCGACGAGCGTGAAGCCGCGCTGTGAACGGGTGGGCAAGGTTTAGCCTCCCGCGCAGATGTCGTCGTCGCCGCCGCTGCTGCCGTCGGGACCGTTGGAGCACAGCTCGAAGCCGCGGTTGCCGCCCTTGCTGTAGCGGTAGTCGTTGCCCCACGGGTCGTCCTTGACCTCTTCGACCATGGCGTTGCCGCCCGGAGGGTCGGTGAGCTGCTCCAGGGTGTCGGGCCACTCGCCGGTGAAGACGTAGTACTGCTCAACGAAGCTGGCGTACTGGTCTGCGGTGATCTGCGCTTCTTTGATCTTGGCGTTGTCCATGGCGCCGACGACGAAGACGCCGACCATGCCCATGATGGACGCCATGATCGTGAGCACGATCATGATCTCGACGAGGGTCATACCGCGTTGGTTCGCTGCGATGGTGCGCAGGACTTCGCCGGTTTGGACGTCTGAGGGGGGCTGTACCGTGGCCTCAGCGGCAACGGGATCCATAGGAACTGGGTGCTCTACGTTCATGTTCTCGTCCTTGTTGTGGGGGTTATCCAATGTTTTGGTTCAGCTGCAGAATGGGGAGCAGAATCGCGACGACGATGAAGCCGACCGCGCCACCCATGATGACGATCATGAGCGGCTCCAGGAGTGTGGTCAGCGCCTGAATTCGGCTGCTGACGTCGGCGTCGTAGGCGTTGGAGATGTTCTCAAGCATCTCCTCCAGCGAGCCGGTGCGTTCACCGACGGCGATCATGTGGGTCACCATCGGAGGGAATTCGCCGCTGCGCTGCAGTGGCGTCGCGATGCTCTCGCCCTCGCGAATGTTCAGGCGCGCGGTCTCGATGACCTGCACGAGCTTCACGTTGCCGAGCACCTCTTTAACGATGCCCATCGCGGTGAGCAGGGGCACGCCGCTGCTGAGCAGGGTGCTCAGCGTTTTGGAGAATCGGCTGACGGCGATCATGCGGGCCAGGGGGCCGAACAGCGGCAAGCTGAGTACGAACCCATCCCACTTCTCTCGTCCCTCGGTCGTCGCGAGCCAGCGGCGGAAGCCGTAGATGGCGCCGCCGAGCAGGGCGAGCAGGATGAACCAGAACTTGGCGATCAGGTCCGACATGGTGATGAGCATCACCGTGATGAACGGCAGCGCTGCCTGCTGGTCCTCGAAGATCTGCGTGACCTTGGGGATGACGAAGGTCATCAGGAACACGACGATGAACGAGCCGAGCACCGTCATGAGGACGGGGTACACCGACGCGCCGGTGATTTTGGAGCGCAGCTCCATTTGCGCGTCCAAGAACTCGGTCAGGCGGTCGAGCACGGTGTCGAGGTTGCCGGACGTCTCGCCCGCGCGAATCATGTTCACGTACAGGTCGGTGAACGCCTTGGGGTGCTCGGCCATCGATTTGGCGAGCGCCTGACCTTCGCTGACGCGCTGACGTACGTCGGAGATGATGTGCTGGAGGGCGGGCTTCTCGGTCTGTTCGACGAGGGCGTTGAGCGACTCCACCAGCGGGATACCGGCGCGCACGAGCGTGGCGAGCTGTCGCGTCATCACGGAGATGTCGCGGAGGTTGAAGCCCTTGGCCCACGGCAGCTGGAAGGAGACCTCGCCGCTCTTGGCGACGTCCTTGCTGGCGCCCTCGGTGAACGACGTGACGAAGACACCCTTGGCGCGCAACCCATCGCGAAGCGCCCGCGGGCTCTCTGCGTCGAACACCCCCTTGGCCTTCTTTCCGCCGGCGTTGACGCCAACGTATTGGTAGACGGGCATCTGGCGTCCTTAGTTGCTTTCTTGTTGAGTCACGCGCAGCACCTCTTCAATCGAGGTCACGCCTTCGAGCACGGACCTACCTCCGAAACGCCTGAGCGTGCGCATTCCTTCCTTCACCGCTTGGCGTCGGATGGTATTCGCGTCGGTTCGGGCCATGACCAGCTGGCGGATCTCGTTGCTGACGGGCAGCAGTTCGTAGATGCCGGACCGGCCGGAGTAGCCGCGGTTGTTACACTTCTCGCACCCGACGGGGCGATAGAGCACGCCGCCGGCGGCCTCGAGTTCGTCGTGGGAGATCTCGAGTTGAGAGAGCTCGCGCTCGGTAGGGCGGAACGGCGCTTTGCACTGACTGCAGAGTCGTCGGACCAGGCGCTGCGCCATGTTGGCGAGCAGCGACGAGGCCACGAGGAACGGCTCGACGCCCATGTCGATGAGACGTGTGAACGCGCCCGCGGCGTCGTTGGTGTGAATCGTGGAGAACACCAAGTGACCGGTCAGCGATGCTTGGATCGCGATCTCGGCCGTCTCGGTGTCACGAATCTCACCGATCATGATCACGTCCGGGTCGTGGCGCAGGAAGGAGCGCAGACCGTTGGCAAAGGTGAGGTCGATCTTTGGATTCACCGCGACCTGGCCGATGCCTTGGAGCTGGTATTCGATCGGGTCCTCGACCGTCAGGATGTTCAGGTCGGGGTTGTTGATGCGGGCCAGGCAGGAATACAGCGTGGTCGTCTTACCGGAACCGGTGGGGCCGGTGACCAGGATGATGCCGTGGGGCTTGTGAATCAGCTCCTCGACTTGGTCCAGCGTTTGCGGGTCCATGCCGATGGCGGCCAAGTCGAGCGCGACGGCGGACTTGTCGAGCAGACGCATCGTGACGCGCTCGCCGTGCACCGTGGGGGCGGTGGCGACGCGAATGTCGATGTCCTTACCGGCCAGCTTGATGCGGATACGACCGTCCTGTGGCAGTCGCTTCTCGGCGATGTTCAGGCCGGCCATGATCTTGATACGGGCCACGATCGAGGACAGGAACCGGGTGGAGACCTCGGTGACCTCGGACAGCACGCCGTCGATGCGGAACCGCACGCGGACGCTGTTCTCGTAGGGCTCGATGTGGATGTCGGACACGCGGTCGCGCGCGGCGCGAACGAACGTGGTGTTGACGAACTGGATGACTGGCGCCTCGTCGTCTCCGCCGGAGCCGAGCAGGTCGACCACGTCCTCGAAGCCGGGATCGTCGACTTGCTCCTTGGCGGAGTCGTCGAACATATCGCCGTACTTGCTCTTGAGCCGGTCGTGCCGGTCGTAAGCCAAGTTGAGGGCGTCGAAGAGGATTTGCGGCGCGACGATGACGGGCTCGACCTCGACGCTGAGCAGGCTTCCGATGTGGTCGAGGCCGGTGGTGTCGAGCGGGTCGACGACGGCCAACGTAAGCAGGCCGTCCTCATGCTTGAGGGGCAGCATGCGTCGGGCGCGCGCGTAGTTGATCGGCACCCGGTCGAGCAGGTCGAGGTCAACCGAGTCGACTTCGATGGACTCGATCCAGTCCAGGTCGAGTTGCTGGGCGAGCGCTTTCACGACGCCCACGGGCGTGACGGCGTGCGCTTCGATCAGCAGCTCACCGAGACGGCCGGGCTGCGTCTGCTGACGCTTGAGGGCGTCCGCGACGTCGGTCGGCCCGACAAGTCCGAGCTCGAGGAGGATTTCTCCGATGAGGGGGCGGTTGAACATATCCTACGGTGCGGTGGCGTCAGAGGGGGCCAGCAGTCCGCGGCCTTCGCTGCTCGGCTCGTCGCCGAAGTCGGCGCGAATCGGCGCCTGCGCGGGGCCGGGCATGAGGGTCTCCTGCGTGTTGCTGGAGAACGCACGCTGGCGGGTCTCTTCTTCGGCGATGGACGCCGTGATGGTCTCGAACATGGACTGCATCGGACCATCCTTTCGCGCGTAGTCGACGGCGGCGATGTAGTCGGCGTTGCGGCGACCGAAGAACTGGATGAACTCCTCGCGCTCTTCCATCTTGCGGCGGAAGATGGCTTGGAAGTCCGCCGAGTCGCGGATGATGTACGGCGTGAGCAGCAGCAACAGGTTGGTCTTCACGTCGCGGGTCGTCGTGTGACGGAACAGTCGGCCGATGATCGGGATGTCGCCCAGGAAGGGCACCTTGGACACGTCTTGGGACGTGGAGTCGCGCATGAGGCCGCCGATGACGACCGTCTGCTGGTCCTGGACCACGACGGTGGTGCGGGCCTGGCGGGTGGTCGTGCGGGGTCCAAGCACCGGGTCGATGGACTGGACGTCTTCGACCTCTTCTTCGATCTCGAGCCGGACGTAGTTCGACTCGTTGATCTGCGGCGTGATGCGGAGGGTGAGGGCGACGTCTTGGCGTTGGACGGAGAAGCCGCCGAGGCCGCCGCCGAGCGAGCCGAGCGCGCTGGAGATGTCGGAGTCGCCGAGGCCGCTGGCGAGCGAGCTCAGGCTGCCGAGGCCGCTGCTGCCGCCGGAGATGAACGGGATGTTCTCGCCGACGATGATCTCGGCCTCTTCGTTGTCCATCGTGAGGATGTGCGGCGTGGACAGTACGTTGACGTCGTTGTCCGTTTGCGTGGCCTGCAGGATGGCGCCGATGGACGAGATGCTGATGGGCAGTCCGAGCGCTTCGGTGTCGAGCGCCGGGCCTTGGAACAGCGCGGTGAGGCCCATGAGCGACGACGGGTCGAGCGCGAGGGAGGACAGGCCGCCGACGGCGGTCGACGCGATGAGCGGGGACTCTTCGCCGCCGAGCGTGATGCCGGGGATGCCGCCGTGCATGGCCATACCGATCGCACGCGAGCGGTTGAGCGTGACCTCCATGATCACGGCCTCGACGTAGACCTGCTGGCGACGGCGGTCGAGCAGGTCGACGACCGATTGCAGCGCGAGGAAGTCGCGAAGGCTGGCCACGACGACGAGCGCGTTGGTGGCCTCGTCCGCGGTGATGGACAGCTCGCCGGAGAAGCTAGCGGACACCGGTCCGACGTCCTCAGCGACCGACACTTGCTCCTCTTCGCGCATGTCCTGCACGCTCTGGGTGAGCGACTGCAGCGTGCTCGCGAGCTCGGTGGCGTCGGCGTTCTCCAGGAAGAGTACGTGGATCTGACCTTCGCCCGGGATGGGGACGTCGAGCTGGCCGATGATGCCGAGGATGCGCTCGTAGGAGCGCTCGTTGGCGATGATGATGAGCTGGTTGGTCCGCTCGTCGGAGATGATCTGGGAGACGGCGACGGCTGCGGGCGTGGAGGCGTCACCGGCGGCGTTGTTGGACTCCGGCTCGTCGTCACCGCGTCGGCGTCGTCGCGGCGTCTCTTGCTGTTGCGGCGCGTCGTCTTCTTGCTCGAAGATCTCGAGCAAGATGGAGGCGAGATCGGGCGCGGCTGCGTAGCGGGCCTGGTAAATGTTGATGCGCTCCTGGCCGCTGGGCACGTCGAGCGTGTCGAGCACGTCGAGCAAGCGGCGGACGTTGGAACCGGTCTCCGTCATGATGAGCGTGTTCGTGGGCTCGTAGGCCACGATGGACGCCGCTTCAGTCTTGAGCGCGTCGAGCACGCTCTGGACGGTGGCGATGCTGACGTGCTGCAGCTGGTGGATGTGCGTCACCATGCGATCGTCGTTCGGCACCTGCCCGATCGAGTTCGTGGGGCTGAGCACTTGGCGCTCGGCGCCGCTGGCTTCGACGATCTTCAGGAAGCGACCGAACGGCACGACGGTGAGGCCGTTCATGTTCAGCGCCGCGATGAAGGCGCGGTATGCTTCGGCGATCGACACCGGCTGCGGCGAGATGATCGTGATCTTCTTACTCGCGTTGATCGTGTCGGCGATGATGAAGTTCCGGCCGGTGAGGGCGGAGATCCACATGACGACGTCTTGCAGCTCGGCTTCGCGGAAGTCGATGTGAACCCGGACGTTCGACGGCGGGTCCATCGGGTCGAAGTTCTCCTCGAAGTTGTCCGGAATCTCGCCGATGTCGGGCTCGATATCTTCGACGTCGAGCACGCGCGGACCGCGGGGGGCAGGCGCTTCGCGTCGCGGCGGCGTGGCCGGTGCAGCGTCCGGTTCGGCTCCCGCGGCAGGTCCCGTCGCTGGAGCGTCCGGCTCTTCCTCGGCGTCGGGCGCCGCAGCGGGCTCCTCCTCCTCGGGTTCGGCGCTGGGGCGCGTCAGACGACCGGGGACGGTGCCCACTCGGGGCGCGGCGAGCGTTGGATCATCCGGTCCCGGGTTCTGCGCCGAAACGGCGGTGGGAGCGGCGAGGGCCAAGGCCAGGAACAAGCTAAAGAGGGATTTCGACACGTCGATTCTTGCAGGTGTTGGGCGGCGCGGCAGCACAGGCGGTCAGCGCGCGAGACTCACTCGCTTACATAACACATGGGTAGCAAGAATCGAGCCGAGTATTTTGTTCCCCTAACCCATGGATTTGACGAAGGTTTTTGTGGGCCCCCGCTTTGCCGCCGCGCAGGGTGCCAATGTGGCACAGAGGATCGCACAGCACCGCAATCGCGTGCCATTTTGGCAATCGGAATCACGCGGCAGATGCGAAGGCATCACAGAGGGCGCGCGTCGAAGGACGGCGCCGGTCGAACGGACGGCTCCGGTCGATGTCTGTGCTTCAGGGGCGAGGCGACCAGCGCGACGGCCGCGTATCCAAGCGATACGCACGACCTCCGCGCTCGCGGTCCTGGCGTCTACTGAATGTTGTACTGCAGGGTCTGCTCACGCCCACGGCGCTCGACCTGCATGGTCACGCTGTTTTGCGAGAGCATGGCCTGGTAGAGTTCCAACGCGCGCTGGGGCGAGTCGAGCTCGGTGCCGTTGACCGACAGCAGGACGTCGCCGTTGCGGATGCCGATCGCGCTGAACACGGAGTCGGAGCGGACGCCGCGGAGGCGGAAGCCACGCGGTTGGCCGTTCTGGTAGTTCGGGGCGATGCTGGGCGCTTGTGACTCGAGCAGGGACTGGTTGTTGGCGACCTCTTGGATGAGGTCTCGGGGCACGTTGTACGCGCCGTTTCCGTCCTGCGTGATCTCGGTTCGGATGCGCTCCAGCACGTCGCCGGAGCGGGCGGGCGTGGGGGTCGCGGGTGCGGCGGCGACGGGGCGGCCGGCGGTGGGGCGTGCGCGTGACGGCGCGGCGGCGGGGGCCGGCGGAGGCTGGTTTGCGGCGGTGGCGCGCTGTGCTCGGGTCTGCTGGTCGCCGTGTCGCAGGCACTCTTCGCGGCCGTTGCGCATCATGAAGATACGGTTGCGCTCGATGCGCGTGACGTCGCCTTCGGCGAGCAGGTTGGTGCCGACGCGCGCAAACTGCGTTTGGTTGAGCGACGGGTTGTGCAGGATCGCGACCGACCAGTCGTCGTCGGCCGAGACCATGGTGCCGACCAGGTTGATCGCGATGTCGGACTCGATGCAGCGGCCGTCGGACGGGCCAGCGACGACCTCTTCTTCGATGGCGATGCACTCGCCGGTCGTGGGGTCGCACTCTTCGTCCTCGGACTCGCAGACGACCTCAGCGCAGAGGTCGACGACGGGCGGGGCGGGTTCGTCGGGGCCGAAGCTCTCGCGGTTGAGCGGCGCGATCTCCACGGTCGCGGAGTCGAGCGCGACCGGGGCGGCGGCGGTTTCCGGGTACGACACAGAGTACTGCGCGAACTTGGACGCCGCGAAGCCGTTCACAGCGCCGGCCGTCAACAGTCCCGCGATGACCACGAAGGCCAGCTGTGCGGTCCAGAAGTACTTTTTGAAGAATGTCTGCATGCGTGATCCGTTAGCCCTGACAACCGGGTAAATAGCATTGATCTTCCCGGGTCGCGCGATTCTTTACGAAAGGTGCGCTCGGCAAGCCAGCCTGTCGTGCCGCTCAGTCGTCGCTTGGGGCGTACTCGTCGAGCTTTCTGTAGATGGTTCTTCGGCCGACGCCGAGGACGGAGGCGGCGAGCGCTTTGTCGCCACCCGCGTGGGCGAGCGTGGCGAGGATGAGCTGTCGCTCGGCTTCGGCGAGGGTGGTTCCGACGGGGATGGCGACGGCGGCGGTGGTGACGTCGCCGTCGGCGATTCCGCTGGGGAGATCGTCGAGGCCGATCTTGCCGTCGCTGTCGAGCACGACGGCCCGCTCGATGGCGTTTTCGAGTTCGCGGACGTTTCCGGGCCAGGCGTGCACGTTGAGCGCGCGGTTGGCTTCGGGAGTAATTCCGCGGACTTCGCGGGCGTTTCCTCGCGCGTACTTCTCGATGAAATGGGCGGCGAGCAGGTCGATATCGCCGGCGCGCTCGCGGAGCGCTGGCACGGGGATCTGGATGACGTTGAGTCGGTAGAAGAGGTCTTCTCTGAAGCGGCCTTCCGCGACCATCGCGCCGAGGTCTCTGTGGGTGGCTGCGACGATACGGACGTCGACGGGCACAGCCTCGGTACCGCCCACGCGTTGGACTTCACGCTCTTGGAGGACGCGCAGCAGTTTGACCTGGACGGAGGTTGGCAGCTCGCCGATCTCGTCGAGGAAGACGGTGCCCATGTGGGCGGCTTCGAACAGGCCTTTGCGCTGGCGGACGGCCCCGGTGAACGCGCCGGCTTCGTGGCCGAAGAGCTCGGACTCGATGATCGACTCGGGCAGGGCGGCGCACTGGATGGCCATGAACGGGTGCGCGGCGCGGCGCGATTGGCGGTGGATCTCTTGGGCGAACAGCTCCTTGCCGGTGCCGGATTCGCCGAGCACGAGGATGGTGGCGTCGCTGTCGGCGGCTTGACGGGCGGTGGCGAGGGAGCGGAGGAAGGCGGGGGATCCGCCGATGAGTCGTGAGCCGCTGCGCAGGGCGTCGAGCTCGGCTCGGAGCTCGGCGTTTTCGCGGCGCAGGCGTGTGTTTTCGAGCACGCGTTGGACGGCACGCATGAGCGTGGCGCGCTTGATCGGCTTGACGATGAAGTCGGCGGCGCCGGCGTGGAGGGCCTGCACGGCGCGCTCGATGGTGCCGAACGCGGTCATGAGGATGACGGGCACGTCGAGCTTGAGGTGACCGACGACGGAGAGCAGGTCGAGCCCGGAGCGGCCGGGCATGACGAGGTCGGTGAGCACGAGATCGAAGCGTTCTCGTTTGAGGGCTTCGAGCGCGTCGGCGACGTCGTGGACGGCGTCGGCGGCGAGCTTTTCGCGTTTGAGCAGCCGCACGAGGGTGCTCGCGTGCTCGCGGTCGTCGTCCACGACGAGAATGCGAGAGCTTGCGGGGGGATGCGTATGCGCCATGAGGCGCGCAACCTACGTCGGCTTGCTTGCGGGGGCAACCCGCGCGGGCTATAGTCACGGGTCTATCGGCGGGTGCCGACAGAGTCTATCCGGCGTTCGCTGGTAGAAGGGTGCTGATCGTAAGGTTCGGGCCGCCGACGGTTCACAGAAACAAGGCCGCATGCCGCGAGTTGAATATACCGACCAGACCGGTGTGCACCGGGAGGTTACTTTCAAGCAGCAGCTTCGGATTGGGCGGCATCCAAATCAGGATCTACAGATCCTGGACCGGGTGGTGTCCAAGGCGCACGCGGTCATCGAAGTGCGCGATACCGAGCTGACCGTTGTGTACGACGCTGGCAGCCGGAACGGCACGCTGGTGAACAACGAGCTGATCGAAGGCGAGCGGCAGATTTTCGACGGCGACTCCATCATGGTGGGCGGCGCGGTCGTGCTGTACCGCGCCGAGGACTCTCGCCAGGAGCGGTTGAAGAGCCGCGTTGAGATTCTGGACGAGGGCTTCGAGACGTCGGTCCGCAAGCGGCTGCGCGACACCGGAAACCGGCTGTTCTTGCACGCGGCGCAGGTGGAAGATCCGGCGCAGCTCCGCGACGACTACGAGAAGCTTCGGATCGCCAACGAGCTGAACCAGGCGCTCAGCACCGAGCTCGACCTCGACGCGCTGCTGCCCAAGATTCTCGAGAAGGCGTTCGAGATGTTCGGTGCCGACCGCGGCGTCATCATGCTGATCGACGGCAAGACGGGCGCGCTTGAGCCGGCCGCGGTGCGGGCCAAGTTCGAAGACGTCGACGTCGGCAGCGGCATCCAGATTTCGCAGACGATTCTCCGCGAGGTCGTCGACGAGAAGACCGCCGTGCTGTCGTCCAACGCGCAGCTCGACGAGCGGTTCGGCGGCGCGCACTCCATTATTCTGCAGGGCATCAAGGCGACCATGTCGGTGCCGCTGCTGTACCGTGACGAGCTGCTCGGCATCATCCACTTGGACTCGCAGCTCACGAGCGGCGCGTTCACGGAGAAGGACCTGTCGCTGTTGTCCGGATTCGCGAATCAGGCGGCGAACGCGATCGAGCATTCGCGGTTGGTGCAGCGGCTCAAGCAAGAGGCGCTCGCGCGTGAGCAGCTCGGCCGTCTGCTGTCTGCGGAGATGGTCGACGATGTTGTGAGCGGCAAGCTCAAGATTCGCCGTGGCGGCACCGAGCGCTTGGCGACGGTGCTGTTCGCCGACATCCGCGGTTTCACCGCGATGAGCGAGCGTTTCCCGGCCCAAGAGATCGTCACGATGCTCAACGAGTACTTCGAGATCATGGTGGAGATCATCTTCCGCCACGGCGGTACGCTCGATAAGTTCATCGGCGACGAGATCATGGCGGTGTGGGGTGCGCCGATCGCGATCGAGGACCACACGTTCCGCGCTGTGAGCGCCGCGCTCGATATGCAGGCGGCGATGATCGAGTACAACCAGACGCGCCGGGTGGAGGGGTTGGACCCGATTCACTTTGGCGTCGGCATCAACTGCGGCGAGCTGATCGCTGGCTTCATGGGCAGCTCGCGCGCCATGGACCACACGGTGATCGGCGACGTGGTGAACTCGGCGTCGCGCTTTTGTTCGCAAGCGGCGGCCGGCGAGGTCATCGTTGGGCCGGACGTGATGCGTGCGCTCGGCAACCGAGTTTACGTGGACGCGCTGCCCGCGACGATGCTCAAAGGAAAGGCGGCCCCGGTGTCGCTGTTCCGTGTTCGAGGGATCGCTTGAACGCACCTACTAGCCTAGCCACGAACCGCCCCGTATACTCTCGAGAGCGCTTCGGCGCGTCAGAGTTTGCGACGGAGACTCCCGGTAGATGAGTAATTCGCCCTCACAACGGTACGAGGTCATCGAGCGCCTCGATGCCGGCGGAATGGCCGAGGTCTTCCGAGGCCGCGCAATCAGCATCGAGGGCTTCGAGAAGCAGGTCGCGATCAAGCGCGTGCTGCCGCACCTCGCCAAGAACGATAAGTTCGTGAACATGTTCCTGGACGAGGCGAAGCTCTCGCTCTTCCTGGACCACGCGAACGTTGTCTCGGTCTTCGACTTGGGGCGCGCCGCGGACACGTACTTCATCGTGATGGAGTTCATCGACGGCGTGAATCTGAAGAAGATTCTCGAGTGGGCGAACCATCACCGGCAACGCCTGCCCATCGAGCTCTCCGCGTACATCACGATGGAGGTGTGCAAGGGGCTCGATTACGCGCACAACAAGCGCGCGTCGGACGGCAGCGCGCTCAAGATCGTGCACCGAGATATCTCGCCGCCGAACGTGCTCGTGTCGCGTCAGGGTGAGGTCAAGGTTACCGACTTTGGTCTCGCCAAGGCGCAGAGCCAGATCGAGCTCACCGACCCGGGCGTGGTCAAAGGCAAGTTCGGCTACTTGTCTCCCGAGGCCGCCATGGGCGACCCGGTGGACCTGCGTACGGACGTGTTCGCCGCCGGTATTCTGCTCTGGGAGATGCTCGCCGGACGGCGGCTGTTCCAAGGCGAGTCCGACCTCGACACGCTGCAGTTGGTTCGATTGGCGGAGATTCCGCCGCTGCGACAGTACAACGCCAACGTGCCGCCTGAGTTGGAAGAGATCGCGCGCCGTGCGCTGGCCGTGGACCCCGATCAGCGGATCGGGACTGCGCGCGAGCTGGGTACGCTGGTCTCTCGTTTCCTGGTGAAGCAGGGCCTGTCGGTGACCTCCTACGACCTGGCGGCGTTCGTTGATCGCGCCATCGAGGACGTCGCGCCCGAGGAAGATTCGGGCCAGCGCCGGGTGATGTCGAACGTCATTCAGGACGAGATTAACAAGCTCATCCGCATTGAGTCGAAGGCACCGTCGGCCAGCGCGATCATCGAGAGCGGACCGCTCGAAGACCCGCGGACGTGGGGCGACTTCGCGTTCGACGACCTTCCGGCTGCCAACCTTCGCGAGACCGCGTACGCCTCCAGCGGTGAGTCAGCGGTCGGCGGCGAAGGTGGTGGGTCCACGACCGTGTCGAGCGGCTCGTTGGCCGCGATTCGCGTCAAGAACAAGGATGGCGAACGGCCTCCGTCGGGTCCGTCTCGGGCGGCCGAGCGCCCCTTGGTTGATACCGAAGCGCCGACGGAGCGTACGAACGCGTCCGTTCCGTCGACGGTGAACGGCGGAGCTACCGAGTCGACCGCGGGTGACGAGCGGGCGAAGGCGATTTTCTATGCCATGCTGTGCTTGGTCGCCGTCGTCGCGATGTACATCGTGTACGTTCTGGTGAAGCACTAAGCGCGGCCGTCCCGCGGGCGGAACCGCCGATACTGAAACGCCGAAAGCCCTGGGATGCAATCACGCATCCAAGGGCTTTCGACGTTCGGGGCCGTGTGGCGCGGCGGGCCGGCGTGGGCCCGCGCGGGGAATCGGCTAGGAGCAGCCGGAGGTGGCGCCGCAGGTGTCGCACTTCATGCAGGCGCCGTTGCGCACGAGCGTGAAGTTGCCGCAGTCGCCGCAGGAGTCGCCTTCGTATCCCTTGCGACGGGCGACCATGGAGGCGTCCATTCCCGCCACGCCGCCGCCACCGACGGAGGTGGCGACAACCGGTCGGGCTTCGTCCTTCTTGAGCAGCGCCACGGGGACCTCCGCGAAGTCGGAGGCGTCGTAGCTACCGGAGGGGGAGATGTTGATCCCGCGACCGGAGAAGGTGTCCTTACGTCGGCCGTTGGCGCCGGAGGAGTAGGGCACGGCGTAGTCGGCGCTCGGCGTGTCGCCGTCAGCGTTCTCGCCTCCGGTGACGGTCGAGTAGACCTCTTCCGGCTTCACGTGGGCCAGGTCGGTGCGTCCGAGGTACGACAGGCCCAGCTCGCGGAAGATGTAGTCGATGAGCGACGTGGCCATCTTGATGTTGTCGTGCCCGCTGACCATTCCGGCGGGCTCGAAGCGCGTGAACGTGAAGGCGTCGACGTACTCTTCGAGCGGCACGCCGTACTGGAGGCCGACGGAGACCGCGATGGCGAAGCAGTTGAGGAGGCTGCGCATGGCTGCGCCTTCGCGGTGCATGTCGATGAAGATTTCACCGAGGGTGCCGTCCTCGTACTCGCCGGTGCGGAGGTACACCTTGTGGTTACCGACCTGGGCCTTCTGCGTGTACCCGCCGCGGCGGTTGGGCAGCTTGCGGCGCTGGCTGATGTACCGGTGGATGATGCGCTCGGCGACCTGCACGACCTCGGGCTTTTCTTCGTGGGCGGGCTCGTCGCCGAAGCCGGTCTCGGCGAGCAGCGCAGCGGCGACGGCGTCGTCGGCGGCGGCCACGTTGTTGAGGGGCTGCGAGAGCTTGGAGCCGTCGCGGTAGATGGCCATGGCCTTGACCATGAGGTCCCACGACGTGCGGTACACCTTCTTCACGTCGTCCACGGTGGCGTGGTTCGGCATGTTGATGGTCTTCGAGATCGCGCCGGAGATGAACGGCTGCGCGGCGGCCATGATGCGGACGTGCGCGAGGGCGTCGATGTAGCGCTTTCCGATGGCGCCGCAGCGGTTTGCGCAGTCGAAGATGGCGAGGTCGGAGTCCTTGAGGTGCGGTGCGCCCTCAACGGTCATCGTGCCGCAGCAGTACAGGTTGGCGGCCTTGATCTGCTCGGCGGAGAAGCCGAGCGCCTCGAGCATGTTGAAGTCGGGCGCGTTGAGCTCGCGCTCGGTGAAGCCGAGTTCGTCTTGGCAGAAGGCGTTGCCGAGGGTCCACTGGTTGAAGGCGAACCCGATGTCGAAGGTCGACGGGAGCTGCGCCTCGAGCTTCTCCAGCGCGGCTTCGGTGAAGCCCTTGGTGCGCAGGGAGTCGTGGTTGATGTGCGGGCCGCCCTTGAGGGTGGAGGTACCGCAGGCGTAGCGGATGATGTCCTCGACTTGGCGATCGCTGTAGTTGAGCGCCGTCAGGGCCGGGGGCACGTTGTTGTTGATGATCTTGAGGTAACCGCCGCCGGCGAGCTTTTTGAACTTCACGAGGGCGAAGTCGGGCTCGATGCCGGTGGTGCCGCAGTCCATGACGAGGCCGATGGTGCCGGTGGGTGCGATGACGGTGACCTGCGCGTTGCGGAAGCCGTGCTCTTCGCCGAGCAAGAGCGCGTCGTCCCAGGCGGTGCGTGCGGCGTCGACGAGGTCGGCGGGGCAGAGCAGGTCGTCGATGGCGACGGGCTTGACGGTCAGCTGCTCGTACTCGCTCGCGTTGACGTTGTAGGCCGCGCGGCGGTGGTTGCGGATGACGCGGAGCATGTGCTCGCGGTTGCGATCGAAGCCGGGGAACGGTCCGAGCTCACGGGAGAGTTCGGCGGAGGTGGCGTACGACTTGCCGCCCATGATGGCGGAGATGGCGCCGGTCCAGGCCATGGCGAGGGGGCTGTCGTAGGGGATGCCGTTGCGCATGAGCAGGCCGCCGATGTTGGCGTAGCCCAGTCCGAGGGTGCGGAACTCGTAGGAGAGCTCGGCGATGCGGCGCGCGGGGAATTGCGCCATGAGGACGGAGATCTCGAGGACGACGGTCCAGAAGCGTGTGGCGTGCTCGAAGGCGGCGATGTCGAAGCCGTTTTCGGTATCGAACTTCACCAGGTTCATGCTGGCGAGGTTGCACGCGGTGTCGTCGAGGAACATGTACTCGGAGCACGGGTTCGACGCGTTGATGCGTCCATCCTCGGGGCAGGTGTGCCACTCGTTGATGGTGGTGTCGAACTGCAGGCCGGGGTCGGCGCAGGCCCATGCGTTGTACGAGATGCCGTCCCAGAGCTCCTTGGCGGGGATGGTGCGGGCGACCTCGCCGTCGGTTCGGCGGATGAGGGGCCACTCGCCGTCGCGCTCGAGGAGCGAGAAGAAGGCGTTGGGGACGCGGACGCTGTTGTTGGAGTTCTGGCCGCCGACGCTGCGGTAGGCCTCGGACGTCCAGTTGGTGTCGTACGTCTCGAAGTCGATGCCGCGGTAGCCCTGCTTGGCGAGCTGGAGCACGCGGGCGATGTAGTTGGTGGCGGTGCCGGAGGTGACGGCGTCGCGCATGGCCAGCGCGAGGGCGTTGTTCTTACGGGGGTCGAAGCGGTTGGCTTCGTCCTCGTGCTGCCATGCGGCGTCCATGATGGCCTGCAGGGTGCGCTGCAGGGTCTTGGAGCCGGCGACGAGCGAGGCGACCTTTTGCTCCTCGACGGTCTTCCAGGAGATGAACTTCTCGATATCGGGGTGGTCGAGGTCGAGGCAGACCATCTTGGCGGCGCGGCGGGTGGTACCACCGCTCTTGATGGCGCCGGCGGCGCGGTCACCGATGGCGAGGAAGCTCATGAGGCCGGACGAGCGTCCGCCACCGGAGAGCGGCTCATTCTCGGCGCGCAGGGAGGAGAAGTTGGTGCCGGTGCCGGAGCCGTACTTGAACAGGCGGGCCTCACGGGTCCACAGGTCCATGATGCCGCCTTCGCCGACGAGGTCATCGCCGATGCTTTGGATGAAGCAGGCGTGGGGCTGCGGGTGCGTGTAGGCGTCTTCGCTCGCGGTCACGCGGCCGGTCTTGGGGTCCACGTAGGAGTGGCCCTGCGCGGGGCCGGTGATGCCGTACTTCCAGTTGAGGCCGGTGTTGAACCACTGCGGGGAGTTCGGCGCCGCCATCTGCGAGGCGAGCATGAACACGAGCTCGTCGTAGAACGTGCGCGCGTCGTCCTCGGTCTCAAAGTAGTTGTGGGTCCATCCCCAGTACGTCCAGCAGCCCGCCATGCGGTCGAAGACCTCACGGCTGTCCGTCTCCATCCCATAGCGCTCTTCCTCGGGCATCGCCTTCAGCGCGTTCTCGTCCGGAACCGAGCGCTGCAGCCACACGGGGACGCCGTCTTCCTCGACGCGCTTCGTGATCTTGGGAACACCGGCCTTGCGGAAGTACTTCTGCGCGATGACGTCCGTCGCGACCTGAGACCACTCGGCGGGAATCGCGACCTCGTCGCAGCTGAACACCATGGTGCCGTCCGGCTCGCGAATCTCGCTCTTTCGCTTCGTGAACTCGATGGCGGTGTAGGGGCTCTGGCCAGACTGGGTGAAACGGCGATCGAATTTCATGGACGGGGTCTCTGGGCTGCTGTTGCGCGAAGATGGAAGACGAAGAATTCCCGTGCCGCAGGACAAACTGACTCTCGCAATAAATGCGCAGTGCCGAATTCAATCCCCCTGAGGATTGAATCGGTCGGGTCAGATTGTGCGTGCGTCTATCGGTGGTTCGTAGTGTTGGCCGAGAGGCGTCAATCGGAGCGCGCGCTGTGCGGGAAGAGCCTGATTTCGCAGGACTTCTTTCTGGCGCTGCTTCAATATGTCGTGCCTACTGTGCAACCGAACCACTAGATGTTGTGGGAACGAGGAAGACTCTTAACCCGCAGGGATCCGCGGGTCAAGCCGAACCACCAAATCCGTAAGTGGCTGATTTTATTGAAATCAAGCCCAAATCCGCGCCAGAACAGCATACTGCGTGCCAGATTCGGAAAGCGCGTTTTTGCTGTGTAACGACTTCCATAAGTGTAGCGGTTCCAACTACTTGTGGGACACTCGAAAACGTTCTTCTCGATTCTGGCGCAGATCGGCCGAAGATCGACTCTCGGGATGAGCGGCTAGCGAACGGCGGAGAACCCCCGAAAGAACTGGCCCAGCGGTCGGATCGGTAGAATCTACTTCAGAAGATCCCTTCCTGGAACGCGTATCGAACGACATGCACTTACTTGGGCGCACACCCCCCGCAAACGGGTGGGGAAGCCCGGATTGGCACGTCGAAATCCCCCGTAGACTCAACGGGTTACGCTGAGGTTCTGAGCGCCGAAGAACTGCGGACTATGCCGAAACCGTCGGCCAACCCATCGCGGCGACGAACACTTCCGCCTCGCGGCGGCGCATCTCGCGTTCTTCTTCGGGCTCGGCGTGATCGTAGCCGAGCAAGTGCAGCATGCCGTGCACGATGAGGAAGACGACCTCGTGGAAGTTGTCCCAGGTGGTGCCTTCGGGAGGCGCGGCTCCCTGCGAGGCGAGTTCTTCGAACACGCGCTCACGGTGTTCTCCGCTGGTCACCATGCGCGCCGCGGTCTCCACGGACACCACGACGTCGCCGAGCACTTGCATGGTCACGTGTGCGTCCTCGGCCTCGTGAAGCGCGAACGAGAGTACGTCGGTGGGAGAATCGATTCCCCGCCAGTCGCGGTTGAGTTCCCGAACCTCTTCGTCGTCGGTCAGGAGGACGCAGCCGTCGTAGCCATCACATTCCAAGACGGCGCAGATTGAGGTCAGCGTCGTCTCGAGTCTTTTCTGAAGCTCCGGAGGCGTCAGGGGGTGCACTTGCGGGCGCGTCATCAGCTCCATCATTGTCCTGTGCGGTCACGGTCTGGTTGGCACCAGAGTCGGCTCGTTTGCTGCGCTTTGTGGTCTGGCTCTTCCGGACGTCGGGGTATTCCGGCCGGTGATGGTAGAACGCTGTGAGGCGGAGCAGGAACGCGTTGGCGATCAGGTCCAGGTCCTTGAGCGTCAGGTCGCATCCGTCGAGCTGTCCGTCGATGAACGCGCGGTTGATCATCTTCTGCACCAAGCCCTTGAGGTGGGAGTGGCTTGGGTCGGGCAGCGCGCGGGAGGCGGCTTCGACACCGTCAGCGAGCAGGCAGATGGCGGTCTCTCGCGTTCGCGGCTTCGGGCCCGGGTAGCGGTAGTCGGATTCGTTGACGGTACCCTCGTCGAGCTCGATGGCGCGGCGGTAGAAGTACTGAATCAGGCTGGTGCCGTGATGCTCGCGAATGAAGTCGATGATCTCGGGCGGGAGCTTGTACTGCTTGGCGAGCTCGACGCCGTCTTTGACGTGCGATTTGATGACGAGGGCGCTCATGTTGGGCTTGAGCTTGTCGTGCGGGTTCACGCCTTGTTGGTTCTCGGCAAAGTAGTGTGGCGTTTTGGTCTTGCCGATGTCGTGGAAGTAGCTGCCGACGCGTCCGAGCAGGGCGTCGGCGCCGACGGCTTCGCAGGCGGACTCGACCAGTTGGCCGACCATCATGCTGTGGTGATACGAGCCGGGCGCCTTCAGGATGAGCTCCTTGAGCGCGGGGTGGTTCAGGTTCGCCAGCTCCATGAGGCGCATGGGGGTGGTGAACCGGAATGTGGCTTCGATGATGGGGAGCAGGGCGTACACGAAGAGCGCGCTGCTCACGCCGGACAGGAAGCCGCCAGCGGCGACCCAGGCGTAGGCGGCGTCGTCGCCGGTGTCGGCCAGCACGGCGAAGGCCAGGGCGATGCCGAGGATGATGACGCCCGCGAAGCCGCCGGCGCGCAGGATGTCTGTGCGGGTTTGTGCGCCGCGGACGCTCACGATGCCGACGATCGAGCCGAGCAGTGCGGCGGCGGCGAACGAGACGTCGAACTGGAACAGGACGCCCGCGAACAGTGAGTACAGGATGGCGTACACCAGCGCGTTTTCGGCGTTGGTGAGGATGCGCACGATCATGGCGCCCGCTGATAGCGGGATCACGAGGTACAGCGCACGTGTGGGGATGGCGCCTTGCTGGCCGACGAGATCGCTGATGAAGATGCCGAGCCGCGTGATGCCGAGGTGCGCGAGCATGACGGAGGCCATCATGGACAAGTGCTTGGTATCATGGGTGAATCTCGCCATTCCTCCGAGCGCGAACATCATGATAGGGAGCAGGAGCAGCGCGACCAGCAGGGCGGTGGCGAGCACGGTGTAGGCCGCCGAGCGGGCGGGCGGCGCGTTGGCTTGCATCGCCTGGATGATGGCGACGGTGGTGGCGTCGATGACCTCGCTCTGACCGAGGATGATCTCTCCCTCGCGGAACTGCTGGGTCAGGGTGGCTCTGAACTCAGCCTCGGCGGTGTTGGCGGCTGCGCTGACGCGTGCGGCGGTCTCGTTGGCGTTGATGCGGGTGTTGACGCGCACGAGCGCCTCGGCGAGCGCCGCGATGGCGTCGCGCAGTTCGGAGTCGATGTAGAACAGGTGGTGTCGCGCGGGCGCGATGACCGCGTCGAGCTGATGGACGTCGCCGAACGAGATGAGCTGGCGAACGCGGCGCTCGGTCTGGGGGACGCCTTGGTCGAGCGTTCGCAGGGTTACACCTCCGAGTCCGACGGCCTCCAGGGCGGCGACGTCTTCGACGATGTGCTTGGACATGGCCTCGCCCACGAGGGCGTGGAGGGCGTCTTCGACTTCGCGGCTGAAGCCGGAGCTGACGAGGGGCGCGAGGTCGACGGCTTCGGGGTCGCGGGCACCGTCGCGGAGCGCGCGGGCGGCGGACGAAGCCTCGAGGATTTCGAGTCGGACCTCGTGCGGCACGAGCGCGATCAGCGCGTCTTCGGAGAGTTCGGACTCTACGGTCGGGAGGTCGGGCAGCAGGCTAGGCTCGTCTTCGCCGGCCTCGGCTTGCGCGTCTTCGCCTTGTGCGGTGTCTCCGCTGCCGTCGTCGTCTTCTCCGGACCCTTCGGTCGGCTTGTCCTCGACTTCGGGTGCGAGCGATGCGCCGGTGGTGATGAGCTCCGCGCGGAGCTCTGCGAAGGCATCTTGGATGCGCTCGTCGATGACGGTTTCGAGGCTCTCGTCGTAGTCCCAGACGGGGATGACTTGAGCTGCTGCAGCGTCTCGAACGGCGCGGATTCCAGCGGGGTCGTTGCGCTCGAAGGTGAAATCGTGCGTCGCGGTGATGGCGCGTTCGGCGACGAGGTTGATGTCGGATTCATCGAGGGAGGGCCCGACTCCGCGTGATCGCGGGGCCATGATGAGGGCCATGCAGAGGACCATCGCGACGATGAGCGCCCCTCGGACCCAAGCGTTTTTCGCTTCGGTATCACGGAGCTTCTGGAACCACTCGCGGGGTTGGCTGCGCTTCACGTGTCGTTCGGGAGGGGGGACTGAAATTCGCCGGGCGTGCGGTTCGCGGCGGCGTTGTCGGCCAATCGGGCCGCTTGTCGCGTGCGCCGTCGTGCCT
Source organism: uncultured Myxococcales bacterium (assembly GCA_965367675.1). GTDB lineage: Bacteria > Myxococcota_A > Bradymonadia > REDH01 > REDH01 > CBDUJZ01. The sequence goes on from CBDUJZ010000006.1 coordinate 51,629, forward strand.
CGCGCTCTTCATCGTCGCGGTCGTATGCTGAAATGATACGCCGAACGAGTGGATGTCGAACGACATCGACTTCGGTGAACCTGCTGATGGCGATACCGGGGACTCCATCGAGCAGTTCGACGGCGTGCCCAAGTCCGCTCTGGTAGCGGTCTTCCAGGTCGATCTGTGTGGCGTCACCGGTGATGACGGCTTGTGAATCGAATCCCAACCGGGTGAGGAACATTTTCATCTGCGCGCGCGTGGCGTTCTGCGCTTCGTCGAAGATCACGAAGGCGTCGTTGAGCGTGCGGCCGCGCATGAAGGCGAGCGGCGCGACTTCTACGACGCCGCGTTCGATGAGCTGGTCGGCGCGCTCGATGTCGACCATGTCGTAGAGCGCATCGTAGAGGGGGCGCAGGTATGGGCTGACCTTGTCGCGCAGGTCTCCGGGCAGGAAGCCGAGCTTTTCGCCGGCTTCGACCGCGGGTCGCGTGAGGATGATGCGCTTGACCTGGCGTCGGTTGAGCGCGGCGACGGCGAGGGCCATCGCGAGGTAGGTTTTTCCCGTGCCGGCGGGGCCGAGCCCGAACACGACGTCGTTGGCGCGGATGGTGTCGACGTAGGCTTTTTGGGCGTGGGTCTTCGGGGTGATGGGTCGCCCGGAGACGCCGTTCAAGATGGTGTCGTTGAACACCTTCGAGATGCGGGAGTCGGGGGCTTGGCGCAGGAGCTGCGCGGCGCGCACGATGTCGGCTCCGACGACGGGTTGGCCGCTGACGGCGAGCTCATAGAGCTGCTCGATGGCGCCGCGTGCGGTGGCCACGTCGAGCGGGTCGCCCACGATGGAGACCTGGGTCCCGCGGGTGTGGATGTCGACGGTGAGCTCGTCGGCGAGCAGACGCAGGTTCTCGTCCCGGTGCCCGAACACGGTGCGCGCGGCTTGGGAATCGGGAAGCTCGAAGCGAATGGGTTCGGCTGTCATTCTGAGGGGGTTCGCGGCATGTTCTAGACAGAAACAGTAAGACTGGAACAGCGAGTTGGAACGCCTGAAGTGGCGCGGTCCCGACTGGAAGGACAGCCGCCGGTTGCGCGGCTGTCGATTCCCTCGCGCACCCGGAGACGCTAGAACAAGCGCGGAGTGCTGGAAAGCACCGAAGCCAGAAACAGGATCCGATGTCAACGCCAAGTTCCCCGCCTCCGCCGTCCATTCGCCACGCCGCCGACGCCGTGTCGATTCAGTCGTTCGCCGACGTCATCGCTTGCCTGCGCGCGCCGGACGGCTGCCCCTGGGACCTCGCTCAGACGCACCAGACTCTGCGGAAGTATGCGCTCGAAGAGACGTATGAACTCGCGGACGCGATCGACGCTTCGGACGACGCCGCGATGCGCGAGGAGCTCGGCGACGTTTTGCTGCAGGTGGTGTTGCATGCGCAGCTGGCGGCCGAGCGCGGGGCGTTCACGCTTCAGGACGTGGTGGACGGCATCCGCGACAAGATGGTGCGCCGTCACCCGCATGTGTTCGGAGACGCCGACGCCTCGGATCCGGCCGCCGTGGCCGAGCAGTGGGCGGCGACCAAGAAGGCGGAGGGGCGGCGATTGCTGGAGGGCGTGCCGCATTCCATGCCACCGCTGGACCAGGCGCGGAGTGTGTCGGACCGGGCGGGGCGCGTGGGGTTCGACTTTCCGGACGTTGTCGCGGCGATGGACAAGCTGCGCGAAGAGGTCGGCGAGCTCGCGGAGGCGCTGGAGTCTGGCGGCGTAGGCTCAGCGGCGGTCGCCGACGAGCTGGGCGATGTGCTGTTTGCCGCCGTCAACGTGGGGCGGAAGGCGTCGGTCGATGCATCCGACGCGGTGCGCTCGACGATCGCGAAGTTTCGCCGCCGGTTCGGGTTTGTGGAGTTGCGGTTGCTCGACGCGGGCCGCGGGTTCGAGGACGCGACGCTCGATGAGATGGAGGGGCTGTGGGGCGCGGCGAAGCGCGAAGAGACGGCAGCGCAAGCGGAGTGACACGCGCTGCGCAGCTTGCGTGAAACCGTGCGGGCGGCGGCGGCGAGTGCTCGTCGTCGGTCGCTGGTGGGCGTGTGGAATGCGGGGCTGCTCGCGCAACGGAGCGCTGAACTGGCAGCATTGTCGCAACGCGGGCATACTCTAAGGCGGCGCCCCTCTCTCGGCTCATTGATGCATCCGTTCGCACCGCGAAATCTCGTCGCCCGTTTCTCAGCGGCGCTCCGCGTGTTGGCGGTGGTCTTGGCTCTGGCGGTCTCGGCGCTGACGGTGCTCGCGCCGGCGACAGGGCAGTGCGCGGACGTGTCGTTGCCGAGCGTGCAGTTGCACGCGGTGGACGCGGCGTGGACGGCGTTTGCGCAGGCTGAGGCGGGCTCTGAGGAGCAGGCTCGGCTGTTCGAGCAGTTCCGCTCTCACGCTGCCGAGGTGGGCGTGTTGGAGTTGGACTCACACGCTGTGGCGCTGCTTCTTGAGGCTGCTGCTGCGCTCGACGCTGGCGATTCGGCGCGCGCGACGATCGCGTTGGACTACGCGTCGGAGCTGGCGCCGATGCTACCGCAGGTGGAGTTTCTGAGCGCCCACGCGGCGCGTGTTGCGGCCCCTTGGCGGCTCGACCGAGTGCTCTCTCACGCGGGACGTGGGCTGGCTCGGATGTCGGAGTCTCCGACCGGGCGGGCGGCGGTGCGTGCGCAGGCGATCGCTTGCGCGCTGATGCTCGCCGCGTTGTTCGCGGTGCTGTTCGCGGGCACCGTCGTGGTGCGTCATGGCAGCCGCGTGGCACACGATTTGCGGCTTCTGTTGCGCCGCGGTCCCACGCTGTCCCACGCGTCCGCGCTGGTCGCGCTAGCGGTGGTCATCCCGGCGCTGCTTTGGTGGAGTCCGCAGTTGTTTGTGACGTGCGCGCTCATCGTTGTGTCGGCGCACTTGGCATGGAAAGAACGTGTCGTGGCGCTGTTGTTGCTCGCGCTGGCCGTGGCGGCGCCCTCGCTCGCGCTGCGAATCGGCGTGCTCACGGAGCAGAGTTTGGTGGACCGCACGGACTACACCGGCGCGGTGGCGGCACGCTGTGGCACCCAATGTGTGGAGCATCTCGACGCTTCGATCGCGGCGGGGGATGAGCGTTCGCGGGTCGCGCGGGCGTGGGTGCACTATAAGACGGGCACCGAGGACCAGCACCGGCGCGCGTTGACGCTGCTCGACGAGGCTACGCTTTCGCCCGATGTGCTGGCGTCGGCTGCGCTGCTTCGGGGCAACGTGCTGTTCGCGAACGGCGATCTGGAGGGCGCTGCGACGCGCTTCGAGGAGTCTCGCGACGCGGCGCAGTCTCGCACCCAGCGGGCGGCCGCGTTGGTGAACTTGTACCGGGTCGAAGTGGCCCAGGGCCACCAGGGGACGGCGCAGCAGGTGGCGGCGGATGCCGAGCAAACGGCGGGCGATTTTGTGCGGGACTACTTTAGTTATCAGGGCACGTCGCAGAACCGATTGCTGGCGATCTCGCCGCTCGCTCCGCGCCCGGTGACGGTGGATGCGGACAGCACGATCGCGCGTTCGTTGGCGAGCCGTCGTCTCGCGCCTTGGCTGGGCAGCGTCCCGGTCGGTTGGGGGCTGGTCGGCCTGGTTGTGGCGGCGATCTGTGTGCTGCTCGGCGGCTGGGCGCAGCGTCGGCAGCTGGTGTCTCAGCGGTGCACGCGGTGCGCGACGCCGGTGTCGCGGTTTGTGCTCGCGCCGGCGTTCGAGGCGAAGCTGTGCGTGCTTTGTTACCAACTCGAGGTTGCGCGCGACGGTCTGCGGGCGCCTCAGATCTTCGCGCGCGAGGAGCGCATCGCGGATTGGCGTGAGTCGGCGCCTCGTTTGGTGCGAATCGCGAACGCGGCTGCGCCCGGCGCGGGCTTGCTGAGCGCGGGTTGGACGCTCACTGGCGCAGGAGTGCTCGCGCTGTTCTGCGGTGGTGTGGCGCTCTTGGTGGTGCCGCAGGCGGCGACGCAGATGGCGCTGAGCGTGAGGCCGGAGCTGGCGGTCGATGGGGCGAATTGGGTCGCTGGCGGCGGAATCCTGCTGGCGTATGTGCTCGCTTTCGCGCTGTCTGGCCGCGCTGGCCGCATCGTGTCGCTGGACGGCGCTTCGGACGAGGCGCCCGCGGAGCGGCCGAAAGCGACGGACAGCGGGAGTGGTAGAGCGCGCGCCGGAGGCAAGCCTCGCGCAGGCTCTAGCGCCGTTCCACGCGCAGGCTCTAGCGCCGTTCCACGCGCAGGCTCTAGCGCCGTTCCTCGGACGGGCGGCGCCGGTCGGAGCGGCAAGGGGCCGGGCGCTCGGAGGACCTCATGAGGCGGGTACGCTCACGGGAAGAGCGCGCCGCGGCGTTGGCGCGCGGTTCGATTCGCTACATCATGACGGCGTTGATTACGGTCGTGGTGCTGTCGGTCGGCATTCGGTTGTATCTGTCGCGGAACCTGCCCGAGCGGGCGGAGCATGTGCTGACGCCGGCGCCGACGGCCGCGGAGCGGGTGGAGACCGAGCGCCGACTCGCGCGAATTGCCGCCAGCCTGGACGTGTTCCGGCTGCGGCACGGCGCATATCCGGCGTCGTTGGACGCGCTCGTGCAGGACGGCTTGGTGCAGGCATCGGAACTGCGATTGCGCGCGTACCAAGAGTCGTTCTATTATCGTGGCACACCAGAGACTTACACGCTGTATCCACCCGCGTTTTAAGCGTCGGTGTGGGGCGTGAAAATGAACACGCGCCGTGGCGTTCCGTCTCACTGTGGCACTGCCGCTGGTTTTCGTGCGTTGACACGCGCGAATGGTCCTCGTACCGCCCCGACTCTCTCTTGGTCGATGATGATGAATCACCTTACTCGTTTTGCGCTGCTGCTCGTCTTGTTCGGATTGAGCGCCGTCGCGACTGCCCAGGATGCCAACGTGGACGCCGCACGCGAGGCCTTCTGGGAAGGCAACGATGCGTACGTGGACGGCGACTATCCGGCCGCCGTGCAGGCGTTCCAAGAGGCGTACAACCTGGCGCCGAACGCGCAGCTGCTCGAGTACATGGGCCGCGCGTACGTGGGCATGGGGCGCTACGCGGAGGCGATCGAGTCGTTTGAGCAGTTCGCCGTCGAGGCGCCGGATCACGCTGAGTCGATCGCCGAGACGGTGGCAGGTTTGCGCGCGGATATGTGGTCATCGGCGCTCGGCGCGCTGGGCTCGCGCCTCGACTCCGCGCTGGCCGTGGCGACCGGCGAGCAGCCGCGGTCGCAGCTCGACGCTCGGGCGGAGCTGGGCACGCGGATGACCAACGTGCCGATTCAAGTGACGAGCACGCCGCGCGCGGCTGAGGTGTATATCGACGGCGTGGAGTTCGGCTCGTTCGGCGTCACGCCTCTCGACACGCGGTTGTTCACGGGTCCCCACCTGATCGAGATTCGGAAGCCATTCTATGAGCCTGCGAGCCGGGTGGTGAACGTGTCGGTGCCGCGCCGCGGTGAGTCGATTTTGGTCGCAGACTTCGAGTTGGAGCGCCGCCAGGTGGACTGCCGAGTGACGGTGCGCCCGTTGACCGCGCGCGTTTCACACGTGTCAGAGGACGGCACGCGCACGGACCTGGGCACCGGTGGCTGGGCGGGCACGCTGCCGGCTGGTCCGGGCACGTTCATTGTGCAGAACGCTGGCCGCGACCGCCGCGTCGAGATGACAGTTGATGTACCCGAGGACGGCAGCACGCTTGAGATTCCGCTCACGTTGAGCGCCGTGGCGTCGACGTCCATCACGATCGAAGTTGGCACGCTCGTGGTCGTGAACCAAGTGGATGAAGGTTCGGTGCGAATCGATGGTCGAGAGGTTGGCGTCGGTTTGGGAGAGTTCTCAACCGATCTGACACCCGGCGTGCATCGCCTTGTGGTTTCGCGCGACGGTTACGAGTCGTTCGAGCAAGAAGTGACGGTGACCGCCGGTTCGTCGGCGACCCTGTATGTAAACGCGCTCCAGCGCAGCGGTAGAAGGCAGAGATGAGTAGCTCCAAGATCAAGACGACAGACAAGACCCTGACCCCGAGCGCCACGGCCGGCTCGACTCCCAGCTTGGACATCTTCTCGCCCGAAGAGCGCGAGACGATTCTCGAGACGTTCGGGCGCCTGTTTGGTGCGTCGCTTCGCCGAGGAGAGCGCTTCGGTGTTGTTGGCTCGGTGGTGGAAACCCGCCTGATCGTCGCCATCGAGATCGCGGATCCGGACCGTACGGAAGTGGCGACGTTCGAGGTGGGCCATGCGATCGGCGGCGACGACGACGTGCCGGTGATCGAGGCGCGCGCGCGTGCGATCGAGTTCGGGCACGAGGCCGTGAGCACGTACCTGCAGAGCGACCGTTGGCCGGCGCCGCACATGGATTGGCGGGAGTACACGTTCGACGGAAAGCCGCTGTATTTCCGCGGCACGGTCCGGAACGAGAAGGTCGAGGCGGCGGCGGATGCGTTTCTTGCGGAGGCGGAAGCGGCGGGCAAATGAGGCTTCGGACCGAACGCCGAATCTCGCTCGTCGCCGTCGTCGCGTTCTACGCGATCATGGCGGCGATCGGCATTGGCGGGTCGCTGTGGCTGTTCGACACCCTACCGGTTCGCATCGGGGAGCGGTCGGTACCGCCGACCTGGAGCGTCGGGATCGGCGTGGCGTTCGCGGGGCTCGTGGTGCTGTTCAGCCGGTACAGCCACGCCAACTTTGAGTGGGCGCGGGCGCTGGACGACAACTTCCATGACCTGCTGGGTGACGTGAGTCCGACGGATGCGGCGGTGATGGCGCTGTCGAGCGGCTTGGCCGAGGAGCTGTTGTTCCGGGGCTTCGTTCTGCGGCTGTTTCTGCCTTGGGAGGGCGAAGCGAGCGTCGCACGGATGGTGCTAGCAGCAGTTATTTCGTCGATTCTGTTCGGCGCGCTACACACGGGGTCCGATCGCAGCTATTTGCCCTGGACCGCCTTCGCGACACTAATGGGAGGTGCATTCGCGGCGATGACGCTGTGGACCGGCGATATCACCGCTGCCGTGGTCGCTCACTTAACGGTGAACTACTTCAACTTCCTCGCTCTTGGATCGCAAGCCGACGCCTGATGCATGGCACTCCCTACGAGGCCCTGGTCGCGTTCATACTCTCCGTTGACCGGACAGTACTGACGTACCTGATGCCAATCGACGCGTTCTTCAGCATCGCGGCGGTGGCGATGTTGAGTCGCGGCCGGCGTCCGCTGGAGCTGTTTGCGCTGTTCCTGATCAACTTCGTGATCATTCTGGCGCTGGCTTGGCTGGTGTTCCACGTCATCCTCGACCGGCCGTTCTTTCGGCTCGAGGTGGTCAGCTATTGACCCCGCGGGGTGACGTCGCGGCAGCGCTGGAGGAGGCAGCCGCTGCGTTCGACGGTCGCGCTCGGTTGCCGCACGACCCGCTGGGCAAGGTCCGTGAACGGGCGCCGGTGGAGTGGGAGATCGCGGCGCATATCGCCTCGACGCTCGCCTACGGGGCGGTGCCGCTCCTGCGCCGCGCGATCGGCGAGGTGTTCGAGACGCTGGGGCCCGACCTGCGGGTCGCGCTGCAGGGGTTTCGAGCGGGCGATTTCACACACGCGAACCCGCGCTTTGTGTATCGAATGACGCGCGCGGAGGATGTGGACGCGTTGCTGCTCGGGCTCTCTCGGTTGCTGGGCGAGTTTGGCACGTTGGGCGCAGCGTTCGCGGCCGGAGACACGCACCGCGGTGACGTGAATGGGGCGCTCGGCAACTACGTGGCGCTGCTGCGCGGGGCGATGGAGACGGAGCGCCGCGGCGCGCGTTATCTGACGCCGGACCCGCGGACGGGCTCAGCCGCCAAGCGCTGGCATCTGATGCTGCGGTGGCTGGTGCGTGCCGACGACGGCGTGGACTTGGGGCTGTGGCGCGAAGTGGGCGCCGAGCGTTTGGTGCTGCCGCTCGATACGCACGTGTCGCGATTGGTTCGCGCGTTGGGCTTCACGGCGAGGCGCACCGCCGACTATCGCATGGCCCGCGAGGCGACGGACGCGTTGGCGGCCATCGATCCGTCGGACCCGATGCGCTTCGACATGCCGCTGTGTCATCTGGGAATCGCGCGAGCGTGCGTGCATGAATGGAGCGACGAGACGTGCCCGACATGCCCTCTGCGCGGCGTGTGCACGTGGACGAGCGGCCAAGAACGGGCGTCGCGCGCTTGATTCCGATTCGTTAGCAGCGCTAGTATCCCGCCGATATTCGCAGGTTCTTGAAATTGGAGCAGAAATCGTGATGCATCGAGCCCCCCTCCGCAGTCTTCTCTTGCTGACTTCCGCCCTCGCGCTCGGCGCGTGTGGTGGCGACGACACCCCGCCGACCCAAGGCACCGACACCGGCGGCGGCACGGACGCGGGCGGAGACGCCGGTGGTGACGCCTCGGCTGACACCACGGTCGAAGTGCCGGACCCCGAGTCGCTCATCGTGGTGCTGACCCGCGAGAACACCGATCGCTCCGGCGAGGTGCAGCTTGTGGTCACCGACACCGACTGCCGACCGAGCCTCGCTCAGCTGTGTGAGCCGGGCACGTGCGATGAGACCGTGGTTGCGCCGCGTTCGGAGTCGGAGCCGCTGTGCGATGTCTCCTGCCTCGTCACGCCGCAGCTCACGCACGTGGTGTTCTTGGACCCGAGCGAGACGACGACGCTGCGCAGCGCCCCGATGGGCAGCGACTTCCAGCTGACCGCGGACAGCAGCATCATCGCGACCGACGTCCAAGAGTACTTCGTCGCCGACGACCTGGTCGCGTACCGCTCGGGCAACGATGTGCATCTGCACACGCTGAGCAGCGGCGCCGACTCTGTCGCGTACACGTTCGCGGCGCAGGGCGCGTTCCGCCTGTCCAACGATGGCTCCAAGCTGTTCGTCGGTGAGGTGGTTTCGCTCACGGCGATGGACCTGACGTCGGTGGACACCGCGACGGGCGCTGTGCTGCCGGTCTTCCACTTTGTCGCTGGCGAAGAGCAGGGCACGGGCTCGTACTACTCCGGACGTGAGGCGATGGCGCTGTCGCCGGATGGTGACCGCTTGGCCGTGGTGACGGACGCGCTGACGGCTGGCGCGATCTGCTCCAGCAACGCTGATTGCACGGAGCCCGGCTCGTCGTGTCTGACGACCGCCGTTCGTCCTCGCTGCGTGCGCCAAGAGCTGACGCTCAACGTGATCAACCTGAACGAGACGGACCGCCTGCGCACCGCTTGCGCGTCGGACGTCGACTGCGGTGACGACCACTTCTGCGACCTGACCTCGCTGGACGTGGACGCGATGGGCGAGTGCCTGCCGGGCCGCTTCCTGCTCGGACCCTCGGGCCCGCGCGCGTGCGAGACGTTGGCGTTGGGTCAGTACTCCGACTCGCGTGGCAACCTGGCGTGGCGCGGCGACCGCACGGTCGTCGGCGTGTTCGCGCAAGAGTGTGTGCGCGGCAATATCGACGTGACCGACGTGGTGGCGTTGAACCTGGACGGCGCGGCGTTTGAGCGCATCGAAGAGAACCGCGAGCGCGATCACGGCGGCTGCTACGACGAGGTCGAGGCGTGCTTTGAGTCCGAGTCGTGCGCGATCGAGATCGAGCGGGTGACCATGTCGCCGTCGGGCCAGACGCTGGCGTTGGTCGCGGACTCCGTGACGTCGTCGCAGAAGTCGGAGCTTTGGCTGCTCGACGCGTTCGGCGCCGAGGACAAGATCATCGTGACGAGCTCCATCTTCTGGGAAGTGAAGGCGGCGTCGCTCCACGAGATGCCCTAAGCGGTAGACGCCTGACAAGCGCGGGGCGGGTTGAACCCCTCCGTGCTTCGTCGCAACAACGACACGACCCGCAGCACTCCGGTGCTGCGGGTCGTGTCGTTTGAGCTGCTGGAACACCGGCTGCACGCTTTGGGTCAGGGGCGACGGGGGCATGCCTGGGCTGGCGGCCTGCTGCCGCGGCTGCTGGGGTTTGCTGTGAGGGCTTGGTTGCGGATGATGGCAGGTCGGCGAGGGCGCAAAAACGAAAACGACCCGCCAAGAGCGGGTCGTTTTCGTCGAACTAGGCGTGTGGCCTAGTCGTCCGCGCCTCGGGGATCGTCGCTGACTTCCTCGTTAGGAAGCAGGTCGTTGACCGAGGGGTACTTCGCGATTTCCGAGCGGGCGATCTGCCAAGCCTTCTGCACGATCCACGACAAGGAGCGGTCCTGTCGGTTGGCCTCGTGCTGAATCTCAGCGAGCATCTGCTCGGGAAAGTAGAGGCTTTGTTTACGTTTGTCAGACTTGGCCAATTTCTCCTCCCGATAGGAAAGCAAGGGCGCGATTCGCGAGGTTATCGCATTTGCACGCACTGCGACCCTCCAATGGAGGAGTTCGCATGAGGTTTGAGAACCTTCTGACCGATATCCTACCCTGCTGTCAACTGTCATGGCGCACCCTACACAGTCACCAAGGGGGTGGGAGGTAGGATAACGCCTACTCGTTCCCGTTCGCCTGTGGCTGGACCGCATTTCGCCGTCCCTGGGGTGTGATTCCGGGGCGTCGAGTGGGGCGTTCGAGTTGGTTGGGACGCGCGATTGTGGGGACGCCTTCTCCGCTGCCCGCGCCGTTGTCAGCGCCATTGACGGCGCCGGGTTGGACCGCTGGACGCGGCGGTTGGGCGGCGAACGTGAGCGAGCCGAACCGCACCGGGTTGTGGAACGTACCCGCGCCGACGGGGCTCCAGGCGACCATTGACGGGTCTTCACCCTCGGGGCGGTCGTACCGATACAGGTTCATGCCCACGGGCAGGTTGCCGTCGAGCGCCTCGGCGAGCCCGGGGACGCTGGCGATGGGGATGCGCACTTCGGCGGTCCAGCGACGGTCGCGGTCGGTCCGGTCATCGAGCGTGCCGCTGACCGAGACGGCGGTCTCCAGGCCTTCGATGGTGAACTGTCGGGCGGCCGCGAGGTCGCGGTTCGCCGGGTCGTCAAAGTGGGCGTCGAAGACGGTGTTGAGCGGGTTCAGCTGGAGCTCGACGTAGTCGCGTCCGTCTTGGCCTGGGTCGAGGTAGAGCTCGAGCACCTCTTCTTCCCACAGGTTGGCGTCGCGGGACGTGAGGGTGCTCCAGATGTCGAGGTCGCGCGCGTGCATCCACACGTACAGCGAGGTCTCGTCGCGTAGCAGCTTGGCCCATGAGTGCAGCCCGCTGACCGGGTCGCCGCTCACGGGGTCTACCCAGTTCGAGGTCCGGGCGATGCGTGCCCACTCGTTATCGTCGCCGTCGACCGTGATGGGCGAAGTGGCCCAGGCGACCTCGTACGTGGGGGCGGTCCAGGTGACGGGGAAGTCGCCGACCAGCAGTCGGCCGTCCTCTTGCACGGTCCCGCTTCCGGGGTTGGTCACGGTGAGGCGCTGGTCCGAGCCTCGGAAGAAGCCGAGCAGCACACGCACGGCGCCGGGCTGGGTGTCGTCGACGATCTCGGTCGTCACGACATCGCGGATAATCTGGCCGGCTTCCCAGTGCATGGTGGGGTACAGGTTCTGGATGGCCGCGTGGTCCAGGTTCTGCCGCGTGTTCGAGTCTAAGTGTACGAAAATCGACCAGTTCTCGTCGAACGTGTCGAGCACCTCCCAATAGAAGGTGAAGGTGGCCTCGTCGCCGACTTCGACGCTGGCGGGCTCTACATCCCAGCCGATGAGTCGCACCTGACCGTCGAACTCAGCGCCGACCACATGTTGCGGTGTGGGCGCTTCGTCGAGCAGGTTCTCCTGCACGCGTCGCCACTGATCCGCGGTCGGGATCGGCGTGGGCGGCTCGATGCGCTGGCAGCTCGCGAGGGCGAGGGTGGCGGCGAGAGCACCGGCGAGACGAATCGGATTGCGGAGGTTCATGATGCGTGGGGCTGAGTGACGTGCACGGAGCTGAGTGACGCTGCACGCGTCTGCGCGTGGGCAGTGTCGGCTGTGTCCACCGAGGCGGTGGCCGATGACTGTCGGGAGCCTCAGTGCCGATAGCTGCAGGGAGGGCTTAGCCGAAAACCGGTCAGGCTGCATCCGGTTCTGCGCGTGCGCCCGCGTCGTTCGCGTGGTAGAGCGTCCGCCAACACGGAGCAGAGATGATTCAGGCTGGAACTCGCGTTCATTTCATTGGAATCGGTGGCATCGGCGTCTCGGCCGTGGCGCGGATTGCCCTCGGGCGTAACCTCGTTGTTTCCGGATCCGACGTCCGGCAATCGCAGCTGACCGACGCGATGGTCGCGCTCGGCGCGACGGTGCACATCGGTCACCAAGCGTCGAACGTGGACAACGTGGACTTGGTGGTGGTTTCGACCGCCATCCCGGAGCACAACGTGGAGCTCGTGACCGCCCGTGAACGCGGTATCACGTTGATTCATCGGTCGGATTTGCTCGCGCAGTTCTTGGCCGAAGGCACCACCGTTGGCGTCACCGGTACGCACGGAAAGGGCACGACGGCGGCGATGATCTCGCGCATCTTGGACGCCGCGGGCCGCGACCCGGGCTTCATTATCGGCGGCATCCTGAACAACTATGGGCTGAACGCGCGCGCTGGCGGCGGCGAGATCATGGTGGCCGAGGTGGACGAGTCGGATGGCTCCCACGCGAACGTGCCGACCACGCACCTGCTATGCAATTACCTCGAGGCCGACCACCTCAACTACTACGACGACCTGGACCATATCATCTCGTCGATGGCCGCGGCGGTGCAGGAGAACCCACGTCTGGAGCACCTGTTTGTGAACGGCGATTGCGACGGCAACCGGCGGCTGCTCGGCATGGTGACCGTGCCGACGACCACGTATGGCGTGGAGAGCGCGTGCGACTTCCGTGGCGAAGTGCTCGGCACGTCACAGATGCCAATTCACTTTCGCGCGACCGCGCGCGGCGAGGACCTCGGCGAGTTCACGCTGCCGCTTCCGGGCCTCTACAATGTGGGCAACGCGATGGGCGCCATCGCTGTGTGCCATGCGCTCGGTGTGGACGCCGACGCGATGCGCCGCGGCTTGGCGGACTTCAAAGGCCTCGAGAACCGCTTCACGATCGAGCGCTCCGGCGGCATCACTATCGTGAAGGACTACAACAGCCACCCGACGGCCATGCGCAAGGTGCTCGAGAGCGCTCGGCACCTCACCAACGGCCGCCTGTTCAGCGTGTTCAAGCCGTACCGCTACACGCTCACGAGCTACCTCAAGGACGAGTACGCGACCGCGTTCGAGGGCTCCGACGAGGTGGTCATCACGACGATGTACGCCGCCAACGAAGACCCGATTCCGGGCATCGACACCGAGTTTGTGGTGAACATGCTGCGCGAGAACGGCCACAAGGTCGCGTTCATCCCGGACCAAGACGATATTGTCGCGCATCTGGATGAAGTGGTCCGCGACGGTGACAAAGTGATCTTCTTTGGTGGCGATGACTTCTTCCAGATGGCCGACGCGTGGGCGGCCCGGAGAGCGTCCCGATGAGTACGGCTGAAGGTTCTGCAGAGGCCCTTCCGATCGTCGTACAGAAGTTCGGCGGCTCGTCCGTGGCGACCGTGGAGAAGCTCAAGGCGGTCGCCCAGAAGATTGTGGATACGCGCCGCGCGGGCTTCTCGGTCGTCGCGGTGGTGTCCGCGATGGGCGACACCACGGACAACCTGCTGAGCTTGGCGCGCGAGGTCACCGCGGACCCGTCGAAGCGCGAGCTCGATATGCTGCTGTCGGTCGGCGAGCGCACCTCGATGGCGTTGCTGTCGATCGCGATTCACGACCTCGGCGAGTCGGCGATTTCGTTTACGGGAAGCCAGGTTGGCATCGTTACGAACCACTCTCACTCGAACGCGCGCATCATCGATGTGCGGCCGTTTCGGGTGCAGGATGAGCTCGCGCTGGGCAATATCGTGATCGTCGCTGGCTACCAGGGCTCCAGCTACAAGCGCGAGATTACGACGCTCGGGCGCGGTGGTTCGGACACGACGGCGGTGGCGCTCGCGGCGGCGCTGGGCGCGGCTCACTGCGACATCTACTCGGACGTGGACGGCATCTTCACCACCAACCCGCGCGTGGTGCTCGATGCGCAGCGGCTGGAGTCGATCGCGTACGAAGAGATGCAGGAGCTGGCCCGGTTGGGTGCGCGCGTGCTGAACGCACAGGCGGTGGAGTTCGCCCGTCGGAAGCAGATCGCGATTCATGCGCGGTCTACGTTTGGGACGGGTTCGGGCACGGTCATCACGCGGCCGGACGGCTTCCCCGAGCGGGCGCTGGCCGAGCTGGAGGCCGACGGCGCCCGCGGCGTTGCGAGCATGAACGACGTGCTGTGGATCGAGGCGTCATCCGCGCAGGCTACCGGCGTGCTGGAGGCGCTGGCCTCGGACGCTGTCATCCATGCGGAGTGGGGCGAAGCCGGGCTTCGTGCGCTCGTATCGACAGAGAATGTGGCCGACGCGTCGGCGTTTGCGGCCGCTCAGCGCGCGTCGGGTGTTTCGGTGCGCGAGGGCTTGGGCAGCGTGAGTGTGGTTGGGCTCGGTGTGGGGCAGCGACCTGCGGCGATCACGCGGGCGTTTGGTGCGCTCGCGTCGTTCGCGCCGGTAGCCGTGTTCGCGAGCGGCGCGTCGATTACGGCGCTTGTGGCGGTAGCCGACGTGGACAGCGCGACGCAGCAGCTACACGCCGAGTTCGGGCTCAGCGGTACGTAGAACGGCTGGCCACGGGGCGCGCTAGAGACGTGTGCGCCAGCTCTGGAGGCCGTTGTTGGGTGAGCAACCCGATGGTTGGTCGGTGCTCTAGAACGTGCGGAGCACCAGCTCGGTGAGCGCGTGCGGCGGCTCCGCTTCGACGGTCACGGTGACCGTTCGGTATCGGTTGCCAGGTACCGCGACCACGCCGACCAAGTGGGTGTCGGTGGGGGGCTCCACGAATCCGACGAGCACCAGCGGGGCGTTGCTCGCGCTGATTCGGGCGAGCTCGGTTCGCAGCTCCTCGGCGGGCAGCTCGGCCAGCAGCGTGGGCGAGAAGTTCTCGACGATCTCGTCGGTCGTGAACGTGTTGGAGTGCAGGTTCATGCGGCTGAGCGCCCACGTCAGTCGTTGCCCGGCGGGGGTGTCGGGGGCGGTCTGGGCGACGGAATGCAGGCCCATGTCTTCGACCGGGACGCGGGGGCCACGGGTGACGGTACCGCCGATCAGGCCGTTGGAGCCGTCCGGCATTACCTCTGCGGCGCGTGGGGAGGGCGCGAGCTGAATGTAGCCAAACCGTTCGACGAGCAGGAACGCGACGACGATGAGCAGCGCGGTGACGAGGACCAACAGGCGCTGCTCGCGCCTTCGGTTGGGACGCGGCTCGTTACTCATCGGCGGACAGGGGTTCGGAGGGCTTGGAGGTTTGCGAGCGCCACATCGCCGTGGCGAGCACGAACAGGCCGGCGCCGAGCACGCCTCCGACGGCGTCAGCGGCGAGGTCGGCGAGGTCGCTGGTGCGCAGGGGGGCGAAGGACTGCACCCACTCGTCGATGGCGCCGCACCCGCAGGCGAACAGGGCGCCGATCACCATGACGGAGGGCAGCGGCTCGCGCGGGAACTGCGAGAGGACGGCGCGCGAAACGAGCGCGGCGAGTCCTGCGAACTCGAGCACGTGCGCGAGCTTGTCGCTGATGTTCCACGGTGTCGATGGAACGGTGAACGCGCTCAGCGCGAGGACGGCCGCGAGGTAGAACGGGATCGGGAGCCACGGCCCGATTCGCCACCGGGGGAGGTCGGTCACTCGGCCACAGGATGCGGCGCTGGGATTGCGGGGCTGGGTGCCGCTTCGGGTGCTGCGGGCTCGGGGATCGGGGCCACGGCCTCGGCGGGCGCGTCCTCCGGATAGGCCAAGCTCAGCTCGGTTGCGCGGCAGTGTCCCAGGTCCTGGAACCGGTTGATGTCGTACGTGGCCGTAGCGCCGTGTTCGCCCTCTGGGCCGATCGCGAACACGCGCAGGGGCGCTGTGACGTCACGATCGAAGAGCACCACTGGGGTGGTTCCGAGCGATTGGCGCACGTGCCCGAACTCTTCGCCGATCTCGATGCCGGGCGGGTCGGAGGTGATCAGCAGCGTCTGCGGGTCGAACCGGTCGGCGACGAGTAGGAACGCGACCACGCCGGCGAGCACCAGCGCGGTGAAGCGCCATGCCCACAGCTGGAACGCGTCGGGCTCGCGGGCGAGTGTCGGCACGTCGTCGGCGCTGAGGCCGGTCTGTGGAAAGTCGAACTCGCTGGCACCCTCTTGGAGGTCTTCGAGCGGCGTCGGGGCGGCCTTGTGGGGCTGCGCGCTGCGCACGCCGGCGGCCTCGGTGAACGCCTCGGCGAATGCGAGCGGAGTGGCGAATCGCTCGGCGGGATCGCGGGCGAGCGCCTGCGAAACCACGCGCCAAATGTCGGTGTGCGGGGGGTGGTCACGCAGCTCCAGCGGGGCGTCGCTGATCGTCGCCTGGATGCCCTCGGTGGCGTCGTCGATGGAGGTGAAGAACGGGTGGTGGCCGTTGAGCGCGTGGTAGGCGAGGCAGCCGAGCGCGTAGACCTCAGCGCGTGGGTCGTCCTCGAGCGTGCGGCCTTGCAGCGAGCCGCGTTGGTCGCGGCTCCGCGTGCGCATGGTGGAACTCGACGCGGAGCTCACGGGCCGCATCGACTGGGTGAAGCTCTCGGGCGGGATGTGCCAGAGCAGCTCGATGTGCGGCGGCGTGGCCATCGAGATGGTGTCGTCGCGGTAGAGCACATCGCCGACGCCTTGCAGCAGCACTTCGCCTTCATCGCCGAGCCACACGCGGTCGACGGTCGGTCCGCGGTGGATGGCGCCCGCTTCGCGGCACGTTTGCAGGCCTGTGGCCACGCCCGAGACGATGCTGGCGACGCGCGCGGCGGGCAGTCGGCTTTCGCGCTCCAGCACGTTGGAGAGGGTGTCTCCAGCGGGCAGGCGCATGACTAGGAAGGGGTTGGTCGGGTCCTCAATTCCGGCGTCGATGACGTCGGGAATGTTGGGGCCGCGAATCTTGCCGGCCTCGCTCTCGATGGCCCAGCGGATGCGGGTCGCGTCGCGGTGTCGCAGCCGCAGGCGCGCCAGCGATTCGTACGAGCGCACGTGTACGGGGAGGTCGAAAAGCTCCCATTCGCCGCGGTAGAGCGTGGACATGGCGCCGCGATGTACCGCCGCCCCAACTCGATACTTGTGTTCGAGTTTGACAACTTGGCCGGTGAGATCGCTTCGCTCGTTCATGGTGCCAGGGCAGCAGAGGTAGGCGAATTCTCACAGCGCGAAGCGCTCGCGGCAAGTTTCGGGCGAACACGGTGGATATCTTACCCTGTCGCACATCGGTCCGGGCGCGCCGCGAGGGCTAGAATCCCGCAGGAACGCCGTGCTTTCGGGGGTCTGAGGCGGCTTGCCAGCCGTCGGGGTGCTCCCACACGATTTGCAGCGCAGAGGAGAACCCGCGTGGCCGCACCTCGTACCCGAATGATTCCAGGCCCGCCCAAAGGCCCGCTTGAGGGGCGTCCTCGACCTCTTCAACCCACGCGACGAACGGCAGCCACTGATGGTGGAAACGCGGTGCAGCGACCGCTTGTGCGGCGTCACGACCGAAATCGAGCATCTGGACGATGCCGAGCACGGTCTCGGTGATAATCATGGGCCCACCGCTGCCGCCGAGCACACCGACGATGTCGCCGTCGCGGACCACGAGCGTGGGCGACATGGAGCTCAGCGGTCGTTTGCCCGCGGCGACGGCGTTCGCTTCGCCACCGACTAGCCCGAACGCGTTGGGGACGCCGGGCTGCGATGCGAAGTCGTCCATCTCGTTGTTCAGCACCACGCCGGACTCGGGTGCCATCTCAAGCGAGCCGAACGACGTGTTGATGGTGACGGTGCAGGCGACCGCGTTGCCGGCCGCGTCGACGATGGAGAAGTGCGAGGTGCCGTGGTCTGGCGCCGCTGCGATCAGCGCGCCGTATGCCTCGACGTCGAGCGTGGTCGCGGGGTTGTAGGCGTCCAGAATTTCGGCGGTGCGCTCGGAGGACGTGAACCGCGTGACCGGGATCGGCCAGAAGTCAGGGTCGCCGAGATGCGCCGCGCGATCGGCGAACGCGTGCGCGAAGGCCTGCATGATGATGTGCGCGGTGATCGCGTCTTCGTAGTGGCCGCGCGAGAGGTCGAACGCTTCGAGCGTGTTCAACACCTGCGCCACGACGAGTCCGCCGCTGCTCGGCGCGGGCATGCCGTAGACGGTGTGGCCGCGGTACTGGCTCTCTACCGGGTCGAGCCAGCGGACCTCGTAGTCGGCCAGGTCTTGGGCGGTGATAACGCCGCCGGCGCGTTGTGTGGCGCTGACGATATCATCGGCGACCCAGCCGGCGTAGAACCCGTCGCGGCCGTGCTGTTGTAGCGTGCTGAGCGTGCGCCCGAGCTCGGAACGCTCGAAGTGCTCACCTTGCCGTATGTGTCCGTCCTGATTGGAGAAGTGGTCGAGCGTTACCGGGTGATTTACCAGGCGTTCCGCGACGGACTCCAGGCGCGCGTCGAGCAGCGGAGCGACTTCAAAGCCGTCGGTAGCGAGTGCTCGGGCGGGTTCCACGACCGCGCTCCAGGGTGCCGCTCCGAACCGTTGGTGGACCTCCCACCATCCGGCGGCTTCGCCGGGTACGGCCACGGCGAGTCCGCCGTAGCGGGAGGCGTCCGGCTCGTGGACGCCGTCGATGACGTACATGTCTCGGTGTGCCGCCGCGGGCGCCCGTTCGCGGAAGTCGAGCGCGAACACCTCTCCGGTGGCGCCGTCGCGGTACAGCAGGAAACCGCCGCCTCCGAGCCCACTGGCGAACGGGTTGACGACGCCGAGGGTCAAACCGACGGCGACCGCCGCGTCGACAGCGTTGCCGCCAGCCTGGAGGACTTGGATACCCGCTTGGCTGGCGAGCTCGTTGTCGGCGGCGACCATTGCCGTCGGGGCCAGCAACAGGTCGGAGGCCGACGCGGGGGCAGCGGCAGCGCAGAGCAGCGCGACCGCGGACCAACGCAGGCGAAAGCGGCGTACGGCGTGGAGGGGCCTCAACGGACTCGGTCGCGTCGGAGGTTCAGCTCCACGGCGTTCGGGAACAGCTCTTCGGCGCGCTCGAGCACGGCGCGGGCGTCGGAGGCGCGCCCGTTCAAGAGCAGCGCGTCGATGAGCACCACGCGGTAGTTCAACGGCGCTCCACCGATGTGCTCCACGGCTTGGCGCGCATGGTACAGCACTTGCTCGGCCGGGATCTGGTCCGGGTGGGCGAGGGCGGCCGCGGCGACCTGGTAGTTGAGCAGGTGGTCGGACGGGCGGGAGACCGACAGCTCGGATTGGTACACCACGGCTTCGGCTTCGCGTCCGGCGCGCTGCAGCGCGAGGATCAGCTGTCCGAGCCACTGCTCCGGACGGTCGGGGCGGCCGAGCACGGGCTCGATGAGGCCGACGTAGGCGTTGTAGTCCCGCTGGTCGAACAGCAGGGTGGCCATGTGGTCGATGGCCCGCACGTTGTCGGGGTCCACGGTTCGCGCGCGATCGTAGTAGGTGGCTGCGGCTTCGATCGCGTTGTCGGCGGCTTCGATATCGCCGAGCAGCACGAGCGCGTCGTAGTTGTTGGCGTCCTGGGCGAGCACCACCTGCGCGTCGGTTCGGGCGTTGTGCGTGTAGCCGCGCCCGAGGTTGGCCTCGCCGCGCACGGTGTACGCCGGGAAGTAGCTGGAGTTTCGGGCGATGAGGTTGGTCGCCAGCTCGATGCCGAGGTCGTCGCGGCGGGAGCGCACGGCCGTCGAGGCGTAGTAGAACAGGATGTCCTGGTTGTCC